>JADGNX010000114.1 GCA_017883265.1 Thermoanaerobaculia bacterium | reverse complement strand
CGAACTGGAGCATAGAATGAAGATGGATCGCGGATTGTCCAGAGTTGTCCTCCTGTCCCTTCTGAGCGGAGTCCTGGGGTCTCTGTTCATCGCTGTTGGTCCGGCCCACGCCCAGGCCACCATCTCGACCCTCACCATCCAGGTCCCCGGCACCGCGCCGACGGTGAGTACCGCACCGACCGCGAGTACCGCGCTGGCTGGAGCCGTCTCCTTCGCGGGGCCGCTGGTGGTGACCGCAACCGTGGTGCCCGATCCCGCCCTCGGTCCGGGCGTGGCCGTCTTCATCGATGGCCGCGGCGTCAAGGGAACCGACAACAAGACAGGAACCGTCTACCTCAACGAGTGCGAGGCGAACCTGACCCGGCCGTTCGCGGCCACCGACGTGATCAAGACCACGTTCGCCTACTTCGAGGATAAGCCGGGGTCATACCTCAATTCGAAGACCGGGCTCCTGACCCTGAATCTGACCTACAACACCGTCACGATGGTGCTCACCAAGGTGACTGCCAGCTTCAGCACTCCCTGATTGCAGCAGTCAGGAACATGAACGGGCGAGTCGGCCAGGCATCAGGCCGGCTCGCCTGTTCTCATCATTGAAAAGGGAGCGACACACAAATGCGAGCACCTCTTCGAAGCAGGATCGGATTTGCAGTGCTGCTGGCCACAGCGGCAGCCATGCTGGGTCCGGCGCCGGCGATCGCCGCCGCCCTCGGCGGCCCGGGCTACTTTCCCAACGTTCCCCTGACCACCCAGGACGGAAGAGTCGTTCATTTCTACGACGACCTGCTGAAGGACAAGGCCGTCGTGATCAACCTCATCTACACGCACTGCAGCGGAAGCTGCCCGCTCGAGACCGCGAAGCTTTCCCAGGTGCAGCGCCTTTTGGGCGATCGGGTCGGAAAGGACATCTTCTTTTACTCGATCAGCATCGATCCGGCGCACGACACCCCGAAAGTGCTGAAGGCTTATGCCGCCAAGTTTCAAGTCCAGCCCGGCTGGCTGTTCCTCACCGGGAAGAAAGAGGACATCAAGCTCATCAGCAAGCAGCTCGGCCTGTCGTCCCTGACCGACGCGTCAAGCCCCGACGGTCACCTGCCCGCGCTCCTGATCGGCAAAGAGGCCACGGGCGAGTGGATGCGGAACTCGGCCGTTGACAACCCGCGGTTCCTCGTCACGACGATCCTCCACTTCTTCGATGGGTACCAGAGCACGAAGCCGTTGCAGAGCTATGCGGACATGGCGCCGCTCCACAACGTCGGCAAGGGCGAGTACCTCTTCAAGACCGACTGCACCGCTTGCCACACCATCGGGAAGGGAGACCGCGTGGGGCCCGATCTGTTGAACGTGACCAGTTTGCGTGATCGCACCTGGCTGGCCCGCTACGTGGCGGCGCCGGACCGCGTTCTCGCCGCGGGCGATCCCATCGCCAGGAAGCTTTTCGCCAGGTACAAAAGCGTCCGAATGCCCAATCTGGGTCTGAGCACAGAGGAGGTGGACGCCATCCTTCCGTACATGGAGCAGCAGAGTCGAGCCGTGACCAACTCTGCGCAGAAGGGCTCGCTGTCCACGCAATAGGGAGCGTCCGCTTAGATTTCACGCTCCGACACGCCACGATCGGCAAGCACACCGCTGGCGCCGACCAGTCTAATCATGGATGGTCGCATGGTACGGCCTCTAACCTCCCCGGAGCTCTCAAATGAATGAACAACGACCGAACGTTCCCATCCCTCCCCTCTCGAGACGCCCCGGCGGCGCAGGACTTGCTGCTGCCGTCCTCCTCTCGCCTTCGTTTGCAGAGGAGCTGAACGCGTGAGCCGCAGAGTTGAGCTTTTCGTCGCTCGCGGCATGGCTGCCGCTCTGGTGGTGTCCGTAACAGCCTGTGGGCATTCCAACCAGGGGCTGTCCGCAGCTGCCCCCACCAGAACGAAGCATGCAGCACCTCAAGCCGCACCTCAAGCCGTGCCTCAAGCCGTGCCTCCGGCCATGCCTCTGAGCAGGGAGCAGCAGCAAATAGCAGCGATGCGTCAGCTCGTCGACCGTGATCCCGGCAACGCGAAGGGCTGGGTCGCGCTCGGCAACGCATACTTCGATTCGCAGCAGAGAGAAAAGGCGGTCGAGGCGTACAGCAAGGCTCTCCAGCTGGAACCGAATAATCCCGATGTCCTCACCGACCAGGGCGTCATGTACAGGGAGCTCGGTGCGTTCGACAAGGCCATCGCCAACTTCGAAAAGGCGAGCACGATCGATCCGAGGCACCTGACGAGCCTTCTCGACCTGGGGGTGCTCTATGCAGAGGACCTGAAGGACCAGGACAAGGCGATCAAGGCCTGGAACCGCGTCACCCAGATCGCTCCGACCAGCCAACAGGCTGCGAGGGCGAACGCGTACGTCGAGCAGCTGAAACAGATGCCAAAGCCCAAGTAATCGGGCGTAGCCGGGGTTTTCGCTTTCACCCTCTCGGCGCCGATGGGGAGGCATCGGAGCGGACAGGATCCCTGTGGCCGATAGGGCTATCCCTGGCTCGCCGCCTTCTTCGTCCTGGCGATCCAGTCGTCGATGCGCTGGACGAGGACTTCCATCGGGAGAGAGCCGGCGCCGAGGATCTGGTCATGGAAGGCACGGATATCGAACGCACTGCCGAGCTCGCGGCGTGCGCGCTCCCGGAGGTCGAGGATCTGCAGCTGGCCGATCTTGTATCCGAGGGCCTGTCCGGGCCAGGCGATGTAGCGATCGGTCTCGCTCTGCACCTCCACCTCGTCGGTCGCGGAGTGGTCGTGGAAGAACTGGACGACCTGCTCGCGGTTCCATCGTTTGTAATGCAGTCCGGTATCCACGACCAGACGGATGGCGCGAAGCATCTCGTCCTGCAGGCGGCCGTAGTTCGAGTAGGGATCCTTGTAGAAGCCGATGTCTTTGCCCAGACGTTCCGCATAGAGGGCCCAGCCTTCGACGTATGCGGTATTGCCCCCATGCTGCCGGAACGGCGGAAGGTCGGTCAGCTCCTGGGCGATGGCAATCTGCATGTGATGGCCGGGGACGCCTTCGTGGTACGAGGTCGACTCGACAGTGATGATCTTGCGCGAGGTAGCGTCGCCGGTGTTCACCATGACCCTGCCGGGCCGCGATCCATCCGGCGTTCCCGACTCGTAAGACGCCGACGCGTCGGTCGCTTCGCGGTACGCCTCGACCGGCTCGACGACCAGCCTAGCCTTCGGCAGCCGTCCGAAGAGCTTGGGAAGCTCGGCCCACATCTCGTCGATGTGCATGCGGTAGAGATCGAGAAGATCCTGCCGCGACCTGGCCTTCAGAGCCGGGTTGGCCTCCAGCGACTTCCGGAACGAAACGATGTCGTTGAATCCGAGCCCCCTGGCGATCTCCAGCATCTCGCCATCGATGCGCGCCACCTCGCGCAGACCGATCTGGTGGATCTCTTCCGGAGTGAGATTCGTCGTGGTCGAACGTTTCGCCCGGTTGGCGTAACGGGCCTCGCCGTCGGGGAGCGACCAGAGACCGACGTCGGTCCGCCCTCTCGGCGCGTAGTCGGTCCGGACGAACTGCGCGAATTTCAGGTAGGCCGGATTGACGATCTCGGCGATCGTCGACGCGTACTGCTGCCGCAACCGCTCGCGATCAGCCTGAGAGATGCTGTCCGGAAACTTCGCCAGCGGTCTGGCGAACGGGCTGGCGTCGGGTTGGGCCCTTCCAATGCGCTCGGCCTGATCGGCCACCTTGCCGAGCAGGAAGCGCGGCGGCATGAGGTGGTCCTTCATCCCCAGCCGCATCCGAGCAGCGACGTTGTCGAGCTGACTGGGGAAGAGGCGCATGCGCGCCAGAAAGTCGTCGTAATCCTTGACCGTGTCGAAGCTGAGGTTCCCCACCATGTTCGCCAGCCTGAGATGAGTGCCTGTCATCTGGTTCACCGGCATCTCCCAGTTGCGGAGGTGAGCATCCTCGAGCTCGTGGCTGAGGTCATCGATCATCAGCCGCGCGTTGAGCGTTTCAGTGTCGGAGAATCCGCGGGTATCGATGGCGCGGAACCGGCCGAGAAACCTGCGCGTCTCCAGGAGGTCGCGCTGGACGGCTGCAGGCGAGAGATCGCTGAGCCGATCGTTGTAGCGCTTGTCGCCGATGGCCGAGGCCAGCTCCGGATTGGTGCGGAGGCTGTACTCCCATTGCTCCTGGAGCAGGTCGCTGAGAGCCTTTCGCCTCGTATCGAGGTTCGCGGCCGACAGCTCGGCGGCTTGCAGTGCCGGAGCGGCCAGGAGGATGATCGCGAAGAGCAGGAAGAAGTTACGGATTCGCATGGCATGAGAGTTTACCGCGACACATCCGGACAGAACGGCGTCCCTGATTCATGCCATTGATGTGCTGCAGCTTTGTCACAGGCAGCGGTTTGACTCGGGTAGGGCGGCTTGTTACAAGCGCAGATTATCTTCGTGGTCCCGGTCTCCGTGGCAGCGCGAGTGGAGGAGTTTCACCCAGCGCGGAGACCGAGACCCGAAGGAAGTCTCAGTTCGACGGCCCTGTGGTCACGAAGCAAATACTGTTCCGCACCAGCGTGGATAGCTCTTGCTCATCGATCGCGACGTTTCGGTTGGCGATCCTCCGGGTCCCGGTGGCCTCGATGCGCGAGCCGATCCGCGTTCGGAGGGTCGGGCAGTCGCTCCACTGTTTCTCGATCTCCTGCGACCCATCGTGCCGCTCGATCGTCAGCTGACAGACCACCCCGTTCTCGGACCGACTGAGCGAAGCAGTCATGGCCATCGAAGTCGCCTGGGCGATCGCAGTTGCCGCTGATGTAGCCTCACCCCGGATGCAGGCGGTCAACGGCTTGACGTTCACGTGGCTGCCAACAGTGAGGCACTCGGCGTATTGCACCGGAAGAGGCAGCGCCTCCGACCACTGATCGACGGGCGCGGGAGTCAGGCCGCTGGCGGCTACTTCCATGGCCTTGGTGCGGATCACTCGCGGCGACTCGGAAGGTTGCTCCTGCCGGCAGCGGTTTCCTGCCGCCACTTGTGCCCTTTGCGCCTCACGCATCTGCGCCCTACGCATCGCGGTGCTCGTTTGGCCAATGGACTCCATGTCGACGGCAGGAGCGGCTTCGATCGGCTCGGCCGACAGCTCCAGAGGTGCCGCGACTGTCGCCGCCTGAATCGCGCCACGTTGGTCATCCTGATGGTGGCCCCGGCTCTCGATGAGGAACACCGAGCTGAGGATGGCCGTGGTCAGCTCGCGGGCCACGGCCTGCTTCTGTGTCGTCGTGACCTTGCAACCCGCACCAACCACGATGAGGCCGGAAGCGATCAGAACGGCTGCAATCGATTTCCTCATCGCATCTCCCCATGCATCCGCACGTGCCACTACGGCCAGCGCGTGACCTTAGCTTCGGTCGTTTGGACGAACGGGGGGGATCAAAAGTTAGGCCAGGGAGGGTAGTTTGCGGTCCTGTAACAGCAACGTTCTCGCTTCTCGACACGTCATCCTGCGCGAGGCGATATCGAGCCGGCCCGGTCCATGGGGCGATCCCAGACGCGATCGCCGAGCACGAGCGTCACTGAATCGAGATCAGCTCCACATCGAAGACCAGAATACCCTTCGGATAGCCGGACTGACCGCGATAGGCCAGCGCTTCGGGGATCCAGAAGCGGCGCTTCTCCCCTTCGACCATCAGCGCAACCCCCTCGGTCCATCCGGCGATGACCTGACTGAGGCCGAAGGTAGCCGGCGTGCCGCGGCTGACCGAGCTATCAAATAACTTGCCGTCGGTGGTCCAGCCACTGTAATGCACCGTGACCCGGCTGGTCTTCGAGGGATGCATCGTACCTCTGCCCGGGGCGAGGACCTTCGAGGCCAGCCCCGACGCGGTCTTCGTGGCGTCGGCCGGAGCAGCGACTACGTCGGGGGGTGCTTTCGGTTCATTCATGATGCGTAATTGTAGCGGCGGGCGGGGCCGGTTGCGAGACACACGCGTCACAGGTCAGCGTGTTGCAACCTCCTATGCGTCGAATTGCCTATCCGCAGGCCCCGGCGGCCGAAGCGGCCGCCGCTCCACTACGTTCAGTGATGCGCCAGGCCCTTACACCTCGCCGCGAGGAACCAGCAGCGGATCGAGCTCGTCGGGTAACGACTCCCCCTCGCCGTTCTGCATCGAGAGGCGCAGCTTGTTGGACTCCACCGGCGAGGTGTCGATCTGCTCGAGGATGCCGAGCTGCTTGCCGCTGCCGACCATCCGCTGCAGCTCTTCGCCCTTCGGCCAGAGGCGCGTGTCGATCGAGCGGATTGCCGAGTTGTACTTACCCACCGCACCCTGCAGCGCTTTACCCACGGATGTGAAGTGATCCATCACGGTGACGAAGCGCTCGAAGAGCTGCAGGCCGGCCTCATGAACCCGCCGCGCACTCTCCTCGGTTTTCTCCGCTTTCCAACCGGCTGCGACCGCTCGCAGGAGCGGCAGGAGAACGGTCGGCGAGGCCAGGTAGACCTTCTTGCGCACAGCGTGCTCGAAGATCGCCGGGTCGGTCACCAGAGCCGAGGAGAGGAACTGCTCGCCGGCGATGAACATGACGGTGAAGTCGACCGTGTCGCCGATGCTGGCGTGATACTCCTTCCGGCTGAGCATGTCGACGTGCTTGCGCAGATTGCGCGCATGCTGATCGAGAAGAGCCGTCTTGCGGTCGGCGTCCGGCTCCGCCGAAGCCTCGAGATAGGCGTCGATCGGCGCCTTGGAGTCGACCGCGATGATCCTCTTGTTCGGCAGGCGAACCACCATGTCGGGACGGAGCTGACGTCCCTCGTCCGATGAGAAGGTTTCCTGAACGGAAAAGTCGCAGAACTCGCTCATGCCGGCCAGCTCGACGCAGTTCTTGAGCGAGTTCTCCCCCCAGGAGCCGCGCACGTTCGGAATGCGCAGGGCGTTGACCAGCTTCGAGGTCTCGCGCTGCGCCGACTCCTGGGCCGCCAGCAGGTTGGTGATCTGAGCCTGCAGGCCACCGTACGCGGCGTTGCGATTGTTCTCGCTGCTGGTCAGCTCCAACCGATAGCTGTCGAGCATCTCGCGGAGCGGCTTGAGCATCACCTCGATCTCGGCGCGCTTGGTGTCGAGCGACGAGACGATCTCCCCTTTCGATCCGTCGAGCTGCGCTTTGTTGACCTTGAGGAGCTCGTCGCTCACGGTTCGAAGGGTGGTCTGTGCGAGGGCGGCGAAGGAGTTCTCGAGCTGCTGGCGCGACTGTTCGAGAAAGCTGTTCTTCTCGGCGACGAGATGCTCGCTCTGAGCCAGCCTGGTCTCGGCCGCGGTCCGAAGCTGCTGCACGGACTCGAGCCGGCCCTGCAGCTCGGCGAGGGAGGAGTCGAGGCGGAGTCGCTCGTTCCGCGCGAGATCGCGCTCTGCGATGGCGCGCTGCAACCAGGAGCCTTCGCGTGTTACGCGCTCGGCTTCTGCAGCCGCCCGGCGCCGTGCGATCGCCGTCTCACGCGTCCCCCGCCACAACCACCCGACCGCCGCTCCGAGTCCGAGAGCGGCGACGCTGAAACCGATCGTCAGCAGCATGAAGGCCTCTCAATAACTTCGTCATTGGATGATGGGCCATGGAGGTCCGGGTAGTCAATTGGCGGAGCCGCGGCAGTCGGGAGCGGTGGGCGGATTCTACGACCTGTGGAAAAGGCAGAAGGAAGCTCCCCTCCGTTCTCGGTCACGCCTTCGGGGAGCACGACTTCTGTTCCGCGAGGGTGGGGACGCAGCTT
This sequence comes from Thermoanaerobaculia bacterium, assembly GCA_017883265.1. GTDB lineage: Bacteria > Acidobacteriota > Thermoanaerobaculia > Gp7-AA8 > Gp7-AA8 > JADGNX01. The sequence goes on along the minus strand of JADGNX010000114.1, from coordinate 2,526 downwards.
CGCGGGCATGTGGCGGTCGGCGGACAACAACGCAGCACTGCCCGACATCCTGACGTCCGCTATCCAGACGCTGGTTTCTGGTTTCTGGTTTCTGGTTTCTGGTTTCTGGTTTCTGGTTTCTGGTTTCTGGTTTCTGGTTTCTGGTTTCCCTTCTGCCTTCTGCCTTCTGCTTTCCATTACACTCCCTCCATGTCGTCATTCACCTTCGTCACGGCCGGGGAATCGCACGGGCCGGCGCTGACCGTCGTCATCACCGGGATTCCTGCGGGCCTCGCGCTCGATCGCGGCCGCATCAACCGCGAGCTCACTCGGCGACAGCACGGTTACGGCCGCGGAGGCCGGATGAAGATCGAATCGGATGAGGCCGAGATCACCGCGGGCGTCCGCGGCGGCGAGACCCTCGGATCGCCGATCTCAATCACCATCCGCAACCGCGACTTCGAGAACTGGCGCGATTCGATGGACCCCTGGACGATCGACGAGGCCGAGCGCCAGAAGCGACGCGTCCACTCCCCCCGCCCCGGCCATGTCGATCTCGCCGGCGGCATGAAGTACGACCGGCACGACCTTCGCGATATCCTCGAGCGTGCCTCGGCGCGTGAGACCGCGTCACGCGTCGTCGCCGGAGCGATGGCCCGGGAGCTTCTGCGAGCCTTCGGCATCGAGCTGCGCTCGGCGGTCGTCTCCGTCGGCAGCGCCGGCGACCCCGACCTCAGCCCGACGTGGGAGGAGCTCGCCGCCGTCGATGACGAGTCTCCCCTGCGCGCTGCTCGGCCTGCGGACGAGCAGGCCATGATCGCCGCCGTCGATGTCGCTCGCGAGGCTGGGGAGACGCTCGGCGGCGCCATCGTCATTGCCGCGCACGGCGTTCCCGTCGGCCTCGGCAGTTACGTGCAGTGGAGCGAGAAACTCGACGGCCGGATCGGTCAGGCCATTCTCTCCATCCATGCGGTCAAGGCGGTAGCCATCGGCGACGGCGTGGCCGCCACCAGCCGCAACGGATCGGACGTTCACGACGCCATCTATTTCGATGAGGATCGCGGGTATCACCGCAACAGCAATCGCGCCGGCGGTCTCGAAGGGGGCGTCACCAACGGCCAGGACCTGGTCGTCCGTGCCTACATGAAGCCTATCTCGACGCTGCGCCGCGGGCTCCCGTCGGTCGACGTCGAACTGCGCGAGCCGCACCGCTCGCAGTGGGAGCGGAGCGACGTGACCGCGGTCCCCGCTTGCGGCGTGGTCTGCGAGGCCATGCTGGCCATCGTGCTCTGCGACGCCATGCGCGCCAAGTTCGGCGGCGACTCGATGACAGAGATGACGCGCAACTACCAGGCCTACATGGAGCAGATCCGAAGGTGGTGACGCAGGGGCTGACGAGCTTTGCATCGCCGGGCTGGAATCGCATGGCAACTCACCTTCAGCGTTTTCGATTCCTTGAAGTATCCTTCGCCTGATGTGGCCTACCCTCCTTCGCTTCGGCTCCTTCGAGATCACCACCTTCGGATTGATGATGTTCCTGGCCTTCGTCACCGGGGGATGGATCCTCACCCTTCAGTTTCGCCGCTATGGGCTGACCGACGATCTGGCCTCGACCATCGTCATGGCCGCCGCGATCGGGGGCATCGTCGGGGCCAAGATCTACTACGCGATCCTTTTTCATGACATCCGCCTCTTGTTCGACCGCGCCGGTCTGGTCTGGTACGGAGGTCTGGTCGGAGGCTTCCTCGCCTGCAGCGCGATCATCCTCATCAAGAAGATCGAGTACCTGCGGGTGGCCGATGCCACGGCTCCCAGCCTCTCCATCGGTTACGCTCTGGGACGGATCGGCTGCTTCCTTGTCGGCGACGACTACGGCCGGCCGACGACGAGCTGGGTCGGCATCGCCTTCCCCAAGGGATCGCCTCCAACGACAGCGGAGAGCCTGCGCTCGTTCGGCGTAGCCGTCGATCCGGCGCTCCCGGCCGATGCGTTGCTACGCGTCCATCCGACGCAGCTCTACGAGGTGGCTGCGTCGCTCTTCATCTTCTTCATCCTGCTCCGCCACAGCCGCAGCGAGCACCGCGCGGGACGCACGTTCGGCCTTTTCCTCATTCTCGCCGGAATCGAGCGCTTCCTCGTTGAGATCGTCCGGGCCAAGGACGACCGACTCCTTGGGCCGTTCACGATCGCCCAGCTCATCAGCGTGATCCTCGTGGCCATCGGCATCGCACTCTTTGCCCGCCGCAACACGCGCATCTTCCAGCCAGACCCCGGTCATTCCGAGGTTCATGCCGGAATCACCGCGTAAGGCTGCCCAAAATATTTGAAATTTGAGAGTCAAAACCGGGCGCGGGCGCGGGTTCGGGCCCCGGGAAAGACATAAAGCCCTTCTCGAACGCACCGCACGGATGCCCGCGAAACTCATCAAATCCCGACGCCACCAAATGAACCGCCCGGGCCCGGGCCCGGGCCTGCGCCCGGTTTTTGACTCTCAAATCCCGACTTTCGTTTGGCTAGCTTTTCGCGGCATCCCATTCACGCCATTGC
>JADGNX010000395.1 GCA_017883265.1 Thermoanaerobaculia bacterium | reverse complement strand
TGCAGAGTCTCACCGGCTCGAAACAACCGACGGCGTACACCGTCGGCTTCTTCCGTATTGAGCAGCATCTCCAGAACGGGCGACGCGTCTACGACGATCACCGCCGGTCACGTTCCTCACGAACAGCGGCAGCGGGAGAGACATCGGCCTGTATCGGGCGCCGAGCGGCGAGTCGTCGACGCAGCTCCTCGGGAGAAGGACGCTCCGCCACCTGGCGGAGCTCTCGCAGCAGGAAATCAGAGAGCGAGAGGCCGGCAAGCGCCGCCCGCGCTTTCAACGTGCGATGAATCCCCTCCGGCACATTACGGATTTGAACCATCTTTCCCATGCGACAAACCTAGTTGCATGCGAGTTGTATGTCAACAGGCTCGCGCAATCTTCATAAAGCGGGTATTCGGCGCCGAGTGCGGAAAGGCCAAGCTCCTCGCAATGCTTCGCCTTCCCTCCTCCTCGGAATGCAGCGGTTGCGCTTACAGCGACCGCAGGAATGCGACGAGGTCAAAATGGGGCCGGATCTCGCTCCAATAAGGCCGCGCGCGCCTGACGCGGATCGTGCAGGGCGGTTACGGGCTCCACTCCTGACCGAACCCGAGGACGTAGCCGTCGCGGTCGCGCACGGCGAGCTCCTTCATCCGATACTCCTCCCGGATGATCGGGCCGTAGACCATGTCGGCGCCGTTGGTGCTCAGCTCCTCGTAGAGCGATTGCGCATCATTGACCCAGAAGAAGACGTCCCAGGTGCCACCCTGCCGTTCATTGGGAACGATCGTATTGGAGTCGGAAACGAGACGGAGCATGATGGCAAACCCGTCGCGGCTCATGATTGCGAATTGAGGTGGGTCGCCCGCCGCATATTCTCGTCTGAATCCGAGGACCGTCTCGTAGTGACTCGCGGCGGCGGCGACATCGGGTACCGGGAAGTACGGCGCGCTTCGAACGATCTGGCGGCCTTGCTCTCCACTCATACCTCATCCTCAACCCGCGGTTCGGACTCTGTCAACATGGAGGGGCGACGCCGCTCCATCGTAGAACGGTCCCCAACCGGGCGGGCGCCAATGGCGTGAGATTGCGAAGAAGGCGAAGCACCTCGCGGCGCTTCGCCTTCTCCCTATCGGAATGCCGGCTTGCGCTTACAGCGACTGCAGGAATGCGACGAGGTCGGCCTTCTGCGGTCCAGTCAGACGGATGTCGAACCGCTGATCGTAGAACTTCACGACGTCTTGCAGTGTGGCCGCAGACCCGTTGTGGAAATAGGGCGGCCGAGCGGCCAGGGCGCGGAGAATCGGACCCTTCGTCTTTCCGACGTCGGCGCATTTGCCGGTGATGAGAGCCCTTGCCGGATCCGTGGTCTGGAATGTGCTCGGTTGATTCAGCGGTGAGGCAGCGCCCGGAGCGCACTGCACGGTGTAGACCGGCAGGCCGGTGGTGTCCAGCGCCGGCAGCGCCGGGTAGTCGGTAATGCCGATGTTGATGGCCAGCGGAACGGAGTGGTTCCCGACGTTCGGGGTATCGTGACATACCGTGCAGGTGCCGCGGAGCGAAGAAGGGACACCCGGCAGGTCGTTCAGCCCGGTCACGCCCGAGATCGTGAACTGGAGAGTGTTGAATAGCTCTTCGCCACGCGCGATGGACGCCCGAGCAGCGTTCGTCTCGCCGCCGGAATGACCCGCATCCAGCCAGTTCTTGAAGTCCGTGAACACGGTCGGATTGAACGCCGCACCCGTCGGGTCGGCGCCGAGAACATCGTTGATTCCGACGAAGAACGGCTGCTTCGACAGTGGCGTCGGCCCTCCGGTTGCTTCGCGAGCGCTGAGATTATGAGCTTCGTTGTCGGAGGACTGAGCGGTGAACATCGCCGTTTCAAAGCTCACGATCTGCGCGACCTGCTCCGCGGTCGGTTGCTGCGCCGCTTGAGCATGTCCGAGCGTGGCGTCCACCGCCTGGTGTGCGAGATCGAGCTGCAATGATTGACCCTTCGGCGATTCGCGTCCGTCCCACATCACGGTAGTCAGGAACGGCAGATTGGTTGACGGCAGCGGGCGGCGGAAGAGCGCGAGCGCAGACGCTTTGGTGTCCGGACAATTGTGCGGATCGTTGATGTCGGTGATGGAGAACTCCGCATTGGCCGGCACTCCGATCGAGACGCGGATGAGACCCTTGTTCAGCAGCATGCTGTAGGCCTGGTGACGGGCCGCAACGGTCGAAACGTCGGCGCTCGGACAGTCCGCGCCGTCGTTCGTCCGAAAAATCGGATCGAGACCTCTGCTCGAGGCGAAACGCGACTGGATGTGAGCCGGTGTCACCGTCCAGGCATCGCCCGGCTGATGGCAGCTGCCGCACGATCGGCCATTCGTACCGAGGCTCTGAAAGAAGGCGTTCGAGAGATCGACAGAGCCGCTCGTGCTGAATGTGCGAACGACACCCGTGCTGTCGTCAAATGGCGCCAGATTCGACAGCTTCACGCCTTCTGAGATTGCAGCCGAGACAGCCACGATCGCCATCACTACGGGTACGACGATGGCGCGCCGGAGCGCTGCAGAACCGGCGATCCGTTGCAGACATCCCCGGAGAGAACAGGCCAACTTCTGGAGAGAAATCTTCATGGTTCCGTCCTTTGCCCGATCTCGTGCGTCGGGCGCGCGCCATTGGTTGCTGGTGGCTGGCAAGAGCATCGCTCCCTGATCGTTCCAAGTCCTTGCGAAGTTCTTACTGATTCTTGAGAATTCAAGGGCCATCGCGGACATTGTTGTAACCTTGGCTCGATGCCCTGGCTCATCGGTGTCGTTCTGGCCGCCGCGGTCTGCGGTATGGGGACGAGCGCCGGCTTCGACCGTGATCGTGCGTTCTATCCGGTGGTTACGATTGTCATCGCCTCGTACTACGGGCTGTTTGCCGTGATGGGCGGATCGATCGGGGCCCTGATGCACGAGTCGATCGTCATCACCGCTTTCCTTCTGATCTCGGTTCTCGGCTTCAGACGCAACCTCTGGTATGTCGTTGTTGCTCTGGCCGGGCACGGCCTTCTCGATTCGGTCCATGGAGCGCTGATCGCCGATCCCGGCGTCCCGACATGGTGGCCGCCTTTCTGCCTCGCCTATGACGTCGTAACAGCCGCCTATCTGGCGGCGCTGCTTCTGAGAGGGAGGACGAGCGCCCGCCCGCGCTCAATGCCA
>JADGNX010000113.1 GCA_017883265.1 Thermoanaerobaculia bacterium | reverse complement strand
GAAGAGCGGCAAGCAGCTCCCCACACTCCACTCCGCCCGCTTCGCCCCCGATCCCGAGCCGACCATCCGCACCGGAGTGACCGCGATGGTCACGATGGCGACGGAGCTGCTCGCGCACTGAGGAGGCCGCAATAAGAAATGGAGCGGCGGCCGCTTCGGCCGCCGGGGCGGGCCGGTGGCTCCCTCTTCCCGCGAGAGGCGCCGGAAAGCGGGCGCCTCTCCACTTGGGAGTGCCCCTGTTACGGGATCGTGATCGTCGGGAGGCTCAATTCCTTCAGCAGAGCGTTGAGTCTCGTGAGGTCGTGACTCTTCATCGTGCTCCACGTCTTCATCAGCGCTTCGAACTGGCGATGGGCGGCGGCGACTGCAGTGGCTTGCTGGGTCGTGGGGGCCACATCAGCGTCCTGGAGCGCGTCGAGGAGCGCGCGTAACTTGTCGACCAGAGCCGTCAGCGTCTCCTCCGCCGTTGGCGGTTTCGGCTCGTCATCTTTGTCGGCCAGGGCGAGGTCGAGGTCAGTCGATCCTTCCAGTGCGTCACTTGCTTCGGCGAATGCTTCGAGCCTTTGTGAGACAACGACGCTCCCGCCGTGCTGCAACAGTGCGTGAATCTGCGGTTTCGAGGCTTTCAGTTGATCGAGCGCCTTCTCGGCTGCAACGATGTCGTCGTACATGGTCTTCGATAACATGAACTGCTGTTGAAGTCCGGCCGAAGGCGTCTTGACGCGTGGATCCATGACCACCAGGAGAGTCTGCGTGAGACTCTCGCCGCCGACGGTCAGTCTCAGGCCATAGCTGCCGGGCATCACCCACGGCGATGCCGGCACTGGTGCCGTGTTGTGGAAGACCGCGGAGATCGGGTAGGCCAGCGGCGCGTTGGGCGCGGGAGCGTAGTGAAGGTCCCACGTGAATCGATGCATGCCCGGCGCGTTCGACAGAATCTGCGGGCGGCGAATCCAATACCACGGGACCTGCCCTTCATCGTGCGGCTCCGGCGCCTTATCGCTGCTGGCGTAGTGGCGGATGACCTGCCCGGCCTGGTCGAGGATGTCGAGGCTGACTGGACCGGCAGAGGAAGACGATGCTGGAAGGAAGTAGTCGATGATCGCTCCGTCAGGAGGATTCTGGCCCGCGGGCTCTTCCTGCGGCAGCGGAGTGTCGGGGTTCTTGTTCCAGCGGAAGCGATAAGTGCGTTCCGGCTTGAAGAGATGAACGGAGCCGGTGCTCGAATCAGTGGCCTGACGCAGCGGCTCGATGTCGTCGAGGATCCAGAACCCGCGGCCATGAGTCGCCGCGACGAGATCGTCTTCGTGAATCACGAGATCGCGGATCGAGCTTGCGGGCATATTCAGCCGCAGCGACTGCCAGTGATCGCCGTCGTCGAACGAGACGTAAACGGCCAGCTCGCTGCCGGCGAAGAGAAGCCCCTTTCGCTTTGGATCCTCACGAACTGCATTGATGGTCCCTCCGTTCGGGATGCCCGCCGTGATCTCCGTCCAGCTCTTCCCGCCGTCGCGGGTACGGAGGATGTGGGGCCGGAGATCGTCGAGACGGATCGTGTTGATCGCCGCATATGCCTCGAGGCGGTCGAAGTGTGACGGCTCCAACACTGAGACCTTGGCCCACGGCATGAGTTGGGACGGGGTGACATTGGTCCAATGCTTTCCGCCGTCGACGGTGACATGAATCAGGCCGTCGTCGGTGCCGGCCCAGATGCGATTGATGTCCAGCGGCGACGGGGCCAGCGAATAGATGACGCCGCGCTGTGTCACCTTCGCCTCAGGTGTTGATGCGTAGACGCCGACGTTCGGCGGCACGGCCCACTCTTTCCGCGTCAGATCGGGACTGATCTCGGTCCAGCTCTGGCCGCCATCGGCCGTTTTCCAGAGCGTGTTCGAGGCGAAGTAGAGGATGTGCGGATCGATCGGGGAGAACATGAGCGGCTGGGTCCGAAGAACGCGGTAGCCCCTGGCAGGACGCATCTTCGGGCTGATGTCGTGGACCTGTCCGGTCCGCCGGTCGTAGCGCGTCACCCGCCCGCCGTAGACGACCTCGGGATCGAGCGGATCGGGAACGGCGTACCCATACTCCTCGACAGCCGCCGGATGCCATTCACGAAAAGTGATCTGGCCGTCGTCGCCGCGGCTCTGAACGCACGCCGAGCCGCTCTCCTGCTGTCCTCCGCAGACTCGATAGGGAAAGGCGTTGTCGGTATTGACGTGGTAAAACTGCGCGGTTGGCTGGTTGTACCAGGAGCTGAAGGTCTCGCCGCCGTTGACCGTGACGATTGCTCCCTGATCCGAGGCGATGAGGATGATCTTCGGGTCGAGCGGATTGACCCAGATCCGATGGTAGTCGTCGCCTCCCGGCGCCCCGCGAAACGAGCCGAAGGTCTTGCCGCCGTCGGTCGACTTCCAGGTGACGACGTCTGCGACATACAGAGTGTCCGGGTTCCTGGGGTCGGTCCTCACTTCGGCGAAGTCATCGCCGCGTCCCCAGAGCCGCGGGTCTGGATTGACCATGTTCCAACTCTCGCCGCCGTCTCGCGAGCCGTAGATGCCGCCGAGCTTCGGAGCATCAACAGTCGCATAGAGCCGCTGCGGATCGCTCTGGGAGACTTCGATGCCGATCCGTCCGAGGCCGTCGGCGGAAGTGGGCAGTCCGGTTGTCAGATGCTTCCAGGTGGTGCCGCCGTCGGTCGACTTGAACAAGCCGCTCCCGGGACCGGTGAGGTAGCCGTTCTCCCACGGCCCCTGCCGCGCTTGCCACAGGACGGCGTAGACGGTCTGCGAATTCGACGGGTCGAAGGCCACGTCGATCGCCCCGGTGTTCTCATCGCGATAGAGCACTTTCTGAAACGTCGCTCCGCCGTCGGTGGAGCGAAAGATGCCGCGCTCCTCGTTCGGTCCGTACGGATGTCCGAGAACTGCGACGAAGAGGCGGTCGGGATCGGCCGGGTCGACCTTGATCATCGGAATCTGCTGACCGTCGCGCAACCCGAGGTGTTGCCAGCTCTTTCCGCCGTTCGTCGATTTGTAAATGCCGTCACCGGTCGAGAGATCGGGGCGGTGGAGGCCCTCGCCGCTACCGACATAGAGGATATCCGGATTGGAGGGGGCCACTGCGATCGCTCCGATGGAGCCGGTCGGCTGATCGTCGAAGATGGGAGTCCAGACGCGCCCGAAGTCGTTGGTCTTCCAGACTCCGCCATTGTTGGCGCCGATATAGAAGACGCCGGGCTGCGACGGAATGCCGACGGCGGCGACGGTGCGGCCGCCGCGGAACGGGCCGATCATCCGCCAGTGCAGGTCGTTGTAGAGTTGCGCGCTCAGCTGAGCGTGTGCGGGGGCGATGCAGGCGGCGATGACGATCGTCAACGTGAGGCGGCGCAGCAGCATGATCGGGATCCCTCCGCGCGCGACATTACCACCGACGCCGATGTTGCTGAATACGAGACGCCGGCGAAGGCCCGCTCCCGTGGAGGGGCCCCCGCTCCCGGGCGCCCGCGCGCAAATCTTGGCCAGCGAGCCGCCCACCCCGGCGGCCGAAGCGACCGCCGCTCCACTGGCCGATGCGACCGCTCCAGTTGCCGAAGCCGACTCTCCACGCCGGCCGTTGTTGACTACGGCATACGGTAGACGACCGCGTTGATGTGCATTCCGGCGCCGACCGAGGCGAAGACGATGAGCTGGCCGCTTTCGAGCTTGTGATCGCCGAGCTGCCCGCGCTGGATCAGGTCGAACATCGTAGGCAACGTCGCCACAGAGCTGTTGCCGAGCCAGGAGATCGTCATCGGCATGATGTCCTTCGGCGGCTCAGCGATGCCATATAGGTGGTAGAGCGCGCGAAGTATGGCCTCATCCATCTTGCCATTGGCCTGGTGGATCAGGATCCGGCTGACTTCATTGATGGTCGCGCCGGCGCGCTCGAGACTCTCCTTGATGGCGCCGGCCACGGTATTGAGCGCGTACTTGTAGAGCTTGCGCCCCTCCATCTTCAGAAAGCGCGCTTCGGGATACGCGTCGTTCTTGTAGGAGGCACCCATGAACAGCATCCTGGAGTGTTCGATCGTATCGGAGCGGACCGAGTGCGACAGGATCCCCACGGGGGCCTCTCCGTTGCGCCCTTCGAGGATGGCCGCCCCCGCTCCGTCGGCGTAGATCAGGCTGTCGCGATCGTGGGGGTCGGATACCCGAGACAACGTCTCGGCGCCGATGACCATTACCCGGCGGACATCGCCGGAGCGGATCAGGGAATCGGCAATGATGACGCCTTGCAGCCAGCCCGGGCAGCCGAAGATCAGGTCGAAGGCCACCGTGCGCGGATTGGCGATCTCCAGCTTCTTCTTGACCCGCGCAGCGAGTGCCGGTACGAAATCGGAGCTTCGTGTCCCTGCCGGAACATCGCCGAAATTGTGAGCGACGATGATGTAGTCGAGCGTCTCGCGATCGATGGCCGCAGATTCGAGGGCATATTCGGCGGCTTCGGAGGCGATGTCCGATGTGACCAGATCATCCGGGACGTAGCGGCGCTCGCGGATCCCGGTGATGGCTTCGAACTGACCGATGATCTCGCTGTTCGGTTTTTCGATCGGCCGTCCGTCGGGTCCTCGAAAGTCGCCGCCGAGGAAATGCGCGTTCGGCACGACGACTGACGGGATGTGGCTTCCGGTGCCGGTGATGACTGTGTGCATGCTCGACATGAGGTGGTTCAGTGGTCCCGCGCCACATTCTAGTGCCGCTCCCGGAGACGCAATAGCGGTTTTAGGGTTCGCTCTGTGGAGTTTCTGCCTTCTAGAAGCACCTGCACCACGGGCGTTCCTGGAAAACGGAAACGGCGGCGCAGAGGTCTTTGCGTTACGCGATCATCCAGGATTTCTGGCGACGTTGCTATTCTTCGGACATGGAGACGCACTTCGAGCTGCGCCGGAATGAATTCACAATATCGACGAATCGTGCCCGGCTCGACCTGGGCATCCTGCATGCGCTGCTGCGGGCCACGCATTGGGCCCGGGAAATGTCGCGCGAGGTGCTGGAGCGTGCGGTCGCGAGACTCACGAGCCAGAGCGAGCCCGGTCCGCCCATCCGATGCGGCGCGCACCTCGAAACCGGCGTGCTCGAGGTAGAGCACGATCGAGGCCCTCGTCTTCGGCTCGTCCTCGATTACCAGAATCCTGCGGGACGGCATAGGCCATGGTAGCGGCAAGCGGTGAAGATTTGATGAAGGTCCCCCGTCTGATATAAGCCCTCAGCGATGCCACCGCCGGTCCTCCTCAGTTGCGAGTCTCTCTCGAAATCGTTCACCTCGCGCCCCCTGTTCGAGGCCCTGACATTCTCGCTCTTCGAAGGGGACCACGTCGGCCTGGTCGGTCCGAACGGGTCGGGCAAGTCGACCCTCCTGAAGATTCTGGCCGGCGTGGAGGAGTCCGACTCGGGCACGCGTGCCCTCAGGAAGGGAATCCGCGTCGGCTATGTCCCGCAGGACCCGGTCTTCACTCCCGGAAAGTCTGTCGAAGAAGTTCTGCTCGACGCGCTCGATACCGATCTGACCCTGGACGACTACGAGAAATCTTCCCGCGTCGCCAGGGCCCTCGGCAAGTCCGGCTTCGATGACCGGACGCTGCAGACCGATTTTCTATCCGGCGGATGGCGCAAACGCCTGGCCATCGCCCGGGAGCTGGCTCTGTCGCCCGACATCCTCCTCCTGGACGAGCCGACGAACCATCTCGACATCGAGGCCATCCTCTGGCTCGAAGGGCTGCTCAAGAGCGAGCCGAAGGCCTTTGTCGTCGTCAGTCACGACCGCTACTTCCTCGAGAATATCGCCCGCCGCATGCTCGAACTGAACCGGATGTATCCAGCCGGTCTCCTGCAGACCGACGGCAGCTACAGCGACTTTCTCGAGAAGCGCGACGAGTTGCTGCGGAATGAGGCGGCTTATCAGGACACTCTGGCCAACCTGGTGCGCCACGAAATGGAGTGGCTGCGGCGAGGGCCGAAAGCGCGCACGACCAAGTCGAAATCGCGGATTCAGTCAGCCGGTAAACTGATCGACGAGCTGGACGACAGCCGTTCCAGAAGCTCCGTCTCGACCGCAAAGATCGATTTCACCGCATCCGACCGCAAGACGAAACGTCTCTGGATCGGCCGTGGACTGACCAAGCGGCTGGGGACGAAGCCGATCGTCCACAACCTCGACATCCTCCTGACGCCGAACATGCGGCTCGGCGTCCTGGGACCGAACGGCTCAGGAAAGACGACACTGCTGCGCATGCTGATCGGAGAGATCGAGCCGGACGGAGGGACCATCGAGAAGGCCGACAAGCTGCGAATCGTCTACTTCGAGCAGAACCGGCAGAGCCTCGATCCGAATCTGACGCTCAAGAGGGCGCTGGCTCCGGAGGGTGACTCAGTCATCTTCGGCGACCGCTCCTTCCACGTGGCCTCGTGGGCCAAGCGCTTTCTCTTCCGGCCGGAACAGCTCGAGACGTCGGTATCGCGTCTGTCGGGAGGCGAGAAGGCCCGTATCGTGATGGCTCGCCTGATGTTGCAGCCGGCAGATCTCCTGGTGCTCGACGAGCCGACCAATGACCTCGACATTCCGACGCTGGACGTTCTGGAAGAGTCGCTCCTGGAGTTCGCGGGCGCTCTGGTGCTGGTGACGCATGACCGTTACCTCATCGATCGCGTTTCCACGCGCATCCTCGCGCTCGACGGCGCCGGCGGCACCCACTACTTCGCCGACTACGGGCAATGGGAGTCGAGCCGCAGGCCGGTGGCTAAGACCGGAAAGGCAGGATCGCGAATCGAGGACGGCGAGCCCGCAAAGCCGAAGACCAAACGCCTCTCGTACAACGAACAGCGCGAGTACGATGAGATGGAAGAGAAACTTCTGGCTGCGGAAGAGCGGCTGGAGACGGCGCGCCAGCGAACGGAAGAGCCATCGGTGGCTGCCGACCACGACGCGCTCCAGAAGCGATTCGCGGAACTGTCGGCGGTGCAGGACGAGGTCGATCGTCTCTACGCACGGTGGGCGGAGCTGGAAGCGAAGCGCTGAACGCGCGTGGGGGCGAAGTGGAGCGGCGGCCGCCTCGACCGCCGGGGGTGGGTGGCGCACTCGATTCAGGCCGGGCGCACGAGAGCATGCGCCCCTCCCTGACACCCAATTCCCTGCGCATGCACCTCGCTGACGCTCCTCACGATAGACTGCCACCCGTCATGCGCGGGTCGACCTACAACAAGCTCATCATCGCGGCTATCTTCTGCATCGTCTTCTCGGTTTTCGCCCTGAAGATAGCGTGGAGTCTGGCCCGCGTGGCGATGGGTCTGGCCCGTGTGGCGGCCATGCACTCGGTCTTCTTTCTGGCGCTGGTAGCGGTGATCGGAATCTGGGTCGCTACTTCGAGGCGTAGTCGACCGCGCTGAGTCCGGCCTCGGACAGCGCGATCGGCTCCGACTGGCGATCGAGGCGCGTCACGATCCACTTCTCGCCACGCCGTTCGATCTCGATGACCACCGAGGCCCACATGCCGCCGACGAGGTTCTCGCCGTGGCGGAAACGGAGTCCGTCCCATTGACCGGGGGGAACGCCTGCGGCGCGGAGATGAGCTTCCGCCAGTTCGATGATCTCCTGACCTCCGAGATGGTCGCATGGCATTGCCACAGTGTACGGCAGCGCCGTGGTGGGGGCGCGCTCTCCTGGGTGGAACGGCGGCCGCTTCGACCGCCGGCGGGTGGGCGCTTGGCTGGGTTCAGCACTGGAGACGCCCGAGAGCGGACGCCCCAACACCTGGAGCGGCGCCCGATTACAATCGCGGGTCATGCGAATGAGAGGGACGTCGGTTGCGCTTCTGCTTGCGGCGGCGTGTGCCACCGGAGGTGCGATGCCGGATCGTCAGACGAAGATCGATGCCCTGTTGCAGGCATACAGCGATCCCCATGCTCCCGGGGCCAGCGTTCTCGTGGTGAAGGATGGCACGACCGTCGTCCGCCGAAGCTATGGTCAGGCAGACCTCGAGGCGGGGATCGCGGCGACGCCTCGTACGAATTACAGACTGGCTTCGCTCACCAAGCAGTTCACGGCGATGGCCATCCTCATCCTCTCCGAGAGGGGGAAGCTGTCGCTCGACGATCCGATCTCCCGCTTCTTCCCGGAGTTTCCACCCTACGGCGCGGGAGTCACCGTCCGCCAGCTCCTCACTCACACGTCGGGCCTGCCGGACTACGAGGACTACATGCCTGAAGGCCTCACGGTTCCTCTGAGGGACGCCGATGTGCTCCGGATCGTCGAGCAGAACCCGCGGCCGCGATTCAGGCCGGGAGCGGCGTATCGATACAGCAACAGCGGCTACTCGCTCCTCGCCCTCGTCGTGCAGCGTGCGTCCGGGAAGGACTTTGCGACATTCCTGCATGACGAGATCTTCTCCCCTCTCGGAATGACTGGCAGCGTGGCCTTTGAGAATGGCACATCCACCGTTTCGAACCGCGCCAACGGCTACAGCCGCAACGCCAGCGGCTGGATCCGCACCGATCAAAGCATGACCAGCTCGGTCCTCGGCGATGGCGGGGTCTACACATCGATCGACGACCTCGTGCATTGGGATCAGGAGCTGGCCTCCCCTCACATCATTCGGGCTGAGACGCTGCAGCAGGCATTCGCGCCGGCGGTCCGTACCGACCTCCCTGGGAGCGTCGACTACGGCTTCGGCTGGCGCATCAGTGACTATCGAGGACATCACGCGGTCTGGCACACCGGGGAGACGATTGGATTTCGAAACGCGATCCTTCGCTTTCCGGAAGGGAGATTGACCGTCATGGTGCTGACGAACCGCAACGAGGGAGAGCCGATCGATTTGGCTCACCGGATCGCCGATCTTTATCAGAAGCCGCGACCCGGTACTCCTTGAAATTGGTGAGGAAAGCTTCGCAATCCGCCCTGCGGGAATTGATCGAATCGTGCGTCGAAGTCGCTGTCCGTGGCGCGCTGATTGCTCTTCAATTCATCCATTGGAGGACTTATGGGACTGCCAAACAGCGATGAGTTGAAGGGAAAATTGAATCAGGCCAAGGGCGTGGTCAAAGAGCGTGTCGGTCGCGCCACGGGCGACGAAAATCTGCAGGGCGAGGGGCTCGATGATCAGGCCGGTGGAGCATTCCAGGCCGGAGTCGGCGAGGTCCGGCGCAAGGCGGGCGACGCGCTGACCGATCTCGGAAAGAAGCTTCGCAAGTAGACGTCGCTTCGTCACGCGCGGTGGCCCACGCCGCCGCGCTACGAGGGCGGAGCGGCGAATGACGCTTCCGGCGGCAAAGACGGTCCCGTGGAGCGGCGGCCGCTTCGGCCGACGTGGGGTGGGCGGCTTGCCATGTTTCCCCGCGCGGGCGTCCCTCCTTTGCGGTGACAGAAATGTCCAAACTGGAAACAGGTTTGTGGCCCGATCCGCATTGGAGTGACGGAAAAATGTAAACTCCGTGAGCCGATTCGGAGGGCACGTTCATGCGCCGGTCCTTGTTCATAGCGATCGTAGTGCTCAGCAACCTCGCAGCGACTCAAATCCCTGCCGAGGTGCTCAAGCCATTCTCAGTCGAGATGCGCTCGGTGCGTTACCTGCTGAGCGTCGGAGTTGCACCGGCCGGCGACGGCGAGAATCGCTGCACCCCGACTGTGACCGACCTGGCCTCCTCGCAGGTTTTCAATCTCCCCGCAGTAGTTCTTCGCAGTGCCATCCCTGGAGAGTCGACCCTCGACGCGAATGGCTTGCACTTCCGAGTCGCGGTAACTCAGGTCGGAACTTCCCTAACCGGCCTGCTGACCGTGACCGACACCCACGGTGCGGTCGTCGACTCCCTTCGTGGAAGCTGGGGCCCGAGGGAGGATCCCCTGGCCGCTGCGTATCCGCACGCGTATCGCGTCGGACAGGACGTGAAAGCGCCTGTGGTGGTCCATCGTGTCGAGCCCTTTTATTCAGAAGACGCCCGGAGGGCAAGAATATCGGGGATCGTGATTGCCGAGACGATGATCGACGAGACAGGCGTTGTCCGCGATGTACGCATTCTGAAAGGACTTCCGTCCGGTCTCTCGGAAGCGGTCGTCGACGCACTCCGCCGGTGGACATTCAAGCCGGCCACTCTGAATGGCCAGCCAGTCCAGGTCATCTTCAACCTGACCATCAACTTCAAGCTCGGGATCCCGGCGGGGGCACCGGAACGTCGTCCGGAATGACCGTTCAACTCATCTCTCCCCTGCCGCGGTAAACACCGGCGTGATGTCGACCGGGATATCGGTCAGCTTCTCGATCGTGCTGCTGATCTC
>JADGNX010000394.1 GCA_017883265.1 Thermoanaerobaculia bacterium | reverse complement strand
GACGTCGCCTCCCCTGACTCGGGCAGCTTCACGGACGGCTATCAGCAGCGGCGTCTCCTGTCCAAGATCGTCCTCGCTTACATTGGCCACGAAAAGGACCGGCTTGATGGTGATCAGGTTGAGCTCGGAGATGGCCTTCCTCTGCTCGTCGGTGAAGATCACGGCGCGTAGTGGCGTCCCCTTGTCGACGGCGGCGATGGCCAGGGTGTAGGCCTCCATCTGCTGCTGCGCCTCCTTCTGGCCGACGCGGGCCAGGCGCACCACCCGATCGGCGCGTTTGGTCAGCGCGTCGAGGTCTGCCAGCAGGAGCTCGGTCTCGATGATGTCGATGTCGCGGGCCGGATCGACGCTGTTCTCGACGTGAACGACGTTCGAATCGTGGAAGCAGCGAACCACATGGAGAATGGCATCCGTCTCCCGGATGTTGGCCAGAAACTGGTTGCCAAGCCCCTCCCCTTTGCTGGCACCGCGAACGAGACCGGCGATGTCGACGACCTTGAGGTCGGTGAAGATGGTCTGCTTGCTCACGGCGATCGACGACAGTCGCTCGAGGCGAGGATCGACTACCGGGACGATTCCAACATTCGGCTCGATAGTGCAGAACGGATAGTTGGCGCTCTGCGCTCCCGCCGCCGTCAGGGCGTTGAAGATCGTCGACTTTCCAACGTTGGGCAATCCGACGATACCGACACTGAGTCCCATGTTTACGAGTGCTCCCTTGAAATCGCCGACCGAAACCGAGGGCGTCCCGCTTTCATTTCGGCAGTGGAGGGCGCCCGCTCTCCGGCGCCCGCGCCGGAACTCTGGACGGCCGCACGCGCGGCCGCGCAGCCTGTAGCACAGACAAGCACAGACACTTCTGTCTGTGCGCCCGTTTCTTCGTCTGTAGCACAGACTCGCATAGACGGAAGTGTCTGTGCTTGTCTGTGCTACAGGAATGCGCCTGGAAGCGAATGACGTCTTATCGGCCGCTCCCTCCACCCACCTTGGCCGCCATCGCCGCCGCCCCGATCAGCCCGACCTTGGCGTTGGCGATGAGGTTGACCGGGATCTCGCGCAGAATCTCCTGGAAGCGGCCCTTATGCACGAAAGCCTTCATGAATCGCCCGCTCGTGAACTGCTCGACGTTCTTCGCAGCGATCCCCCCGGCCAGGAAGACGCCCCCCCTGGCCAGCAGACGAAGAGCCATGTTTCCCGCCTCGGCCCCGTAGATATCGACGAAGATGCCGAATGCCCGGCAGGCCAGAGGATCGCCCGCGGCAGCCAGAGTCGAGATTCTCGCCGGGAGCGACTCGACATCCCCGGAGCGATCGGCCGGAGGAGTCTCTCCCTCGTAGTTCCGGTCGCGCAGAAAGGTAAATATGTTGACCAATCCTGCACCACTGAGCAGACGTTCCCAGCTGACATGACCGTACCGCTCCTCGAGGGCCAGGAGGATCTCGGCCTGCTCCCTCCCCTGCGGAGCGAAGTCCGCGTGGCCACCCTCTGAAGCCACCACGCGCCATCCCTCCTCCTCGGCGATTACAGCCGCTTCCCCCAGCCCGGTGCCGGCGCCGAGGATGGCGATGGGGGCTGTGGCGTCGCGGACGCCCTCGTTGAGAGGGATGAGGTCAGGACCTTCGAGAAGCGGTACGCCGAGAGCCACGGCATAGAAATCATTGATGAGAGTGACGCTGCCAATTCCAAATTGCTGACGGAGGGTTTTGGCCTCCATCCGCCAGTGCAGATTGGTGACCTCGGCCGTCTTCTCGATCACCGGTCCAGCGACGGCGAGACAGGCGCTGTCGACCGGATGTTCATCGATGGCCAGAAAATCGCGAAGCATGGCGTCGAAGGTCGGGTAAAGACCGCTCTCGTACCGGCGCTCCAGCACCACGTTGCGCTGTTCGCCGTCCGCGTCGAGGAGTTGCAGAAGGGTCTTCGTTCCCCCGACATCGCCAGCCAGAATCCGCATCGAAGCGAAGGTTAGCACGCAGTTTCCGAGGTCCGCGACAGGTTCAAGTCGAAGCGGCACACCGAGTGGAGCGGCAGCCGCTCTCGGCCGCCGGGCGCCGCGACAAGGTCGATTGATTGGAACGTTGGCAGGACGCCGCTCGGCTCAGGCGGCGAGTGGTGCGACGCTCTCAGCGTCCTGCACGCCCGTCTGTGAAGCACCAATTCTTCGAATTTTCGCAAGGATTTCGCAATGACTGGCGGAAGCGATGGAATTACCTTGTATCAGCCACAGGCCGGCGGAGGCTGACAACGACTTTTCGAGGCCGCCACATTCGTGAACTTTCGCTCGCAACCACTTCATTATTTTGCGATAATCCGCGCTCCGATCCTAAGCTCCACCGAGAACCCATCGAGCGATGCGCTCAGTCCGGCGTGATAACCACGCCCGGCGACAGCTGTCCAGGAGACTCTGATGACCCATACCACCCCCGGCCGTTCGACGTCGATCTCTTCACGCACCCGCCGTGGCGCCGTCCGCGCGGCAAAGCACGCCGTGCTCGTCCGGACCTTATCGATCATGCTCGGCGCGTTCGTCCTCCTGGCGGCGATCCTCTCGATCGACGCCAACGGCTTCGCGGCGACGACCTACCTCTTCAACGGCAGCAGCACGCTGGCCTCATGGAACACCTCCGCGTCGTGGACTCCCAATAACGGAGTCGACTATCCGGGAACGCAACCAGGCGATACGGCGATTCTCGATACCGGCGGGACCGCCAACGTCAACTCGACACTTCCGAATCCGTTAGCAAACCTGAGCGTCCTGGCGGGATCGATCATCACCCTGAACAGCTCGTCGGGAGACGCGATCACCGTCGGAGGCACTTTCAACTTCGACGGCGGTACGGTCAACGGCCCTGGCTCGATGGCCATGGCCGCTCCGGCTTTTCTCACCTTTTCGTCGAGCAGCAACACATTTCTCGGCGCCACTATCAACAACGCCGGCACGATCAACTACCAACCTCAGCCCGGCTTCAGCCTCTCCATGGCTACATCGGCCGTCCTCAACAACAGCGGCACGTTCAATCTGCTCAATGACGCGCCGATTGGTAGTAGCGGGCCTGGAGCGCCTGGAGTCATCCACAACCTGCCCGGCGGAAACATCAGGAAAACGGGCGGATCCAGTCCCGGAAGCCAGACGATCTCTCCGAGCTTGACGAACGATGGAGCCGTCAACGCACAGGCCGGCACGCTCGG
>JADGNX010000393.1 GCA_017883265.1 Thermoanaerobaculia bacterium | reverse complement strand
ATTCCGCCGCCCGACTCCCCGAAACGCCTGGTCAAGGGTCACCTCGGCAAGTACGCACTGGACCTCGGCGACGGCATCATGATCCACGGCACCGACGAGATCGACTCGCTCGGACGACACGCGTCCCATGGATGCGTGCGGCTGGGCAGTAAGACGCTCCGGACGGTGTATCAGTCGGCAAGGGTCGGGACGGACGTGTATATCTTTTAGATTCCTGCAGCCGAAGTCTGAGGATTCCTCTCTCAGAGCTTAACGACAAGAGCCGGGCTCGGGCTCGGGCCAGGCGACGCCGGCCCGGCTATTCGAGTCAGCACGCGATTTCGACGGGACGCCACCCGGTTCGACGCCGGGCGGTCGGCGGCCGAGACGGCCGCCACTCCACTGCGCGCTTCTCTGATGGCTTTGTCGCGCTCTCTCAGGAGTGTTTCGCGATCCAGGCGGCGAGGTTGGCTTCCTGGCGGGAACGGAGAACGATGCAGTTGTCGATCCGCTCGACGGTCTGCCTCAGGGTGCGCTCGCTGGAAACGACGGGGTGATCGCGAAAGAACGTAGTGATGTCATCGCGTGTGGCCTCGTCGCAGGTGGCAGAGCCGCTGGATCGGACCAGATTGGAGCCGGAGCTCATGGTCAGCTTGTTGTGGATGTCGTTCCAGTGCGCCTTTACGTAACTCCAGGCGACCCGGCGAACGGCAGGGTCGGGATGGCGGAGGATGAGGCCGAGAAAGACTGCCGTATCCTGCGATCGAATCGCCGCAGTAGTCGACAATTCGAGGCTGCGGCTGACCAGTGCGGGATCGCGGAAAGAGGTCAGCGCAAAAAGATACCGGTAGTAGTCCTCGGGATTCTTCGACTCATCGGTTTTTGCCTTGAATTGATCGTAGAGCGTGGCATCGCCGGAGAACGCGGCCAGTCCGATCGCCGTGTCTCGCAGTGACGGATCCAGATCGAACTTTCCGTTCGCGAAATCCGAAGCCAGTTTTCGGGACCGCTCGAGCACTGCCGGATCACGACCGACGTATCCCGCCGTCCCGAGGACGGTAGTTCGGAGGCGCTTGGCAGTGTCGGACTCGTTGGGCGTGGCGCTCCATCCGACGTCGGCGACCGCGGGTGCGATGACCTGACGCACCCAGGCGCGAAAGGCCGTCTCGCCGGCGGGGGTGGTCAAGGTATCGGCGATCGTTGCCAGCGTCCCGTTGATCACCTCGGCCACGGCGGGATCACGCTCGCTGCGAAACCACTCCTCCAGATCGAGGAAGTCGCCGATGGGACTCCGTCCTGAGCGCACCAGGGCCCAGGTGCCGCTGACAAGAGCGATTCGCTCGGGCGCCGAGAGCGTCGTGGTGGCGTGTCTGGCCAGCGACTGGAGGTGGCTCGCCTCGTACTGAGAGTAGTAGTAGCCGCGGCCGTCGGCATCGGCGAAGACTTCCGCGTCGCAGGACGGAAGATGGAAGACCGCTTGGGGCTCCGACAGGAGCTCACAACGGACAGCTCCCTCGCTCTTCAGGCAGACGGGAACGACCCACGATTGAGCGCTCCTCTGCTTCGCGGCGACCGGATCGAGATAGAAGCGTTCCTGTTTGAGCGTGACCGTGGTGGCGGAGTTTTCACATGCCGTTTGAACGTGAATGAGCGGCGCGCCTGCATTGTCGACAAAGCTGCGCATGATCCGATCGACCGGCTGTCCGGAGACGGCTGTGATGGCGTTCCAGAAATCCTCGCCGGTGGCGTTGCCGTAGGCGTGCGCGGCGAGATACTTGTTGATTCCGCGGCGGAAGGTCTTGGGACCGACGTACGACTCGATCATTCGGAGAACCGCGGCGGTCTTCTCATAGGCCACGCCGTCGAAGAGCTCGTTGATCTCGGCCGGAGTGGAGGCGGTCGAACGGATCGGACGGGTGGTCAGAAGAGCATCCCGGACGAGCGCTCCCTGGGTCTCCTGGGCCTCATCCACCTCGACGTGCCATTCCGGCTTCCAGGCCGCAATCGGCTTGAAGGTGATCCAGGTGGCAAACCCTTCGTTGAGCCAGATGTCGTTCCACCAGGCCATGGTCACCAGGTCGCCGAACCACATATGACCCATCTCGTGCGCCAGGATCTCGGCCACTACCTTGTGTGCTTCCAGGGAGGCGTTCTTGTCGTCGATGAGGAGAGCGGCCTCGCGATAGAAAATGGCCGCGGTGTTCTCCATCGCTCCAGCTTCGAAATCGGGGACGGCGATGATGTCGAGCTTCCCGAACGGATACCTGATGCCGTAGTAACGGTCGTAGAACATCAGGATCTGCCGGGCCGATTCGAGTGCGAACGTTCCGAGCTGCTCCTTCCCCGGCGTGGTGATGACGCGAATGGGGATTCCGTCCGCTGAGCCCTCGATCCACTTGAAGTCGCCGACACACATGGCCACCAGATAGGTCGACATTCTTGGAGTGGTCGAAAAGCGGAGGGTGTGTTTCCCGTCGCCCGGACCGGGCGTGTCGGCCACGATGCGGCCGTTGGAGATAGCGGTGTCGCCGTTGTCGATCACAAGGGTGATGTCGAACGTCGCCTTCATGGCCGGTTCGTCGAAGCAGGGAAATGCGCGGCGGGCGTCGGTCGATTCGAACTGGGTGACGGCGTATTTCCGGCTGTTTCCCTTGCTGAGGTAGAAGCCGCGGAGCTGATCGTTGAGGACGCCGCGGAAGGCCATGCGTATGGTGGCCGGACCTGCCGGGAGCGGCTTCTGCCAGGATAGCCTGACCATCTCGCGCTTCGGATCGAGGCTGATGTCGGGATGCCTCACCGAGCCGTGCGACTCGATGCTGATCTCGTGAAATGCGATGTCGGCGGCGTTGAGCGTGATCGAGGTGAGCGGCTTTCTCAGCCGCACGTCGATCGTCTCGTCCCCGGCGAAGTCGTCGGTGTGAAAGTCAGGAGCAAATCGGAGCCGGTAGTGGGTCGGGATGACATCGCCGGGAAGCCGCTGCGCCGAGGCGTTTACCGCGATCAGCAGGGACAAGCCCAGAAGCGCGATGTACGGTCGTCTCATACACGTAATTCTATGCGCATAAAGAAAGAGGGAAGGGTGAAGAGTGAAGGGTGAAAGGAACATTGAAAGCGAAGGGTTTCACGCCTTTCACTATTCTTCGCCTTTCACTACCCTTCGCCCTTCACTCTTCGTTTTCACTCTTCACCCTTCACCCTTCACCCTTCTTTCACCCTTCA
>JADGNX010000112.1 GCA_017883265.1 Thermoanaerobaculia bacterium | reverse complement strand
GATCCAGCAGGATCTCCGTGGCCAGGCTCGTCCCGTCGCTCCTGGGATCGATCGACGACGTCCTGGTGACGAACGGCAGCTTGACGCCGTTGACGTCGCGATAGTCGCTGAAATCCATCTGCGCAGCGACTCGGCCGATCTTCTGGTCAGTCACAATCACCTCGCGCACCAGCAGGCCGGATTGGGCGTCGAAATAGAGAGACTGCCGTCTGGTGTCCGACAGATTCCGGTCCACTATCCAGACCTCGCGATCCTCGATCTTGTCCTTGCGGCGGACGCGGAAGCCGGCGGGATCGGTGGCCGGCAGGAAGATGTCATCGAGAGATCGCACGGTGTCGCGAATCCGCTCCGAATCGTTGGGACGCAGGTCGTGCGTATCTTTCCCATTGCGTATCCAGCCACCGGTCTCCGTCAGCACCTGCTCGACCCGCGTGCCGTCAGGCCGGTCCATGCTGATCATCACCTGAGATGGAAGAGAGCGATCGATCCGGATCGACAGCGGCTTGCCCTCTCCGCCCGTCCGGGTACCGACCATGGAGTAGCTGTGTGCGGCTCTCAGCCGGGCCGACGCACCGGGGCCCCCGATCGCGGTGACGTATCTGGAGAAAATCTCTTCGGCTGCCGGCAGTGAGGGACGCGCAGGCTTTGCAGAGGCGTCAGCGGCTGTGCCAGTCGCCGGTGCGCGGGGAGGCAGGGGGAGCGACACCATGTTGACCGGGTGCGCCGATCCGCGGTGGCAGGTGTAGCAGCTCACGACCGTCTGGCCGTTGAACGTCGACTTGTTGACCGCAAACACCATCTCGATCATCTCGCGAGCTGAACCTTTCTCCTCTTTCCCGTCGCTGGCGAAATCGAGATGTTCGCCGCTCCTGACATGGCAGTAGTCGCAACTGACGCCGAGCGAAGCGCTTATGAAGCTCATATCGCGCAACAGCTCGGCCTGACTGATACCGGTCAGCAACTTGATGTTCGACGGGGTGGGAGCGGGACCGCTCCTCTGATCAGGTCGCGATGTCTGGGTCGAAGGCGACGGATTCGTCTGCGCGTACATCGGTGTGCCAGCGACGAGAACGAGAGTGACTGCGGCGAGGGCGAACATCTTCATGGTGGAGTCGTCCTTTTCAGTTAGTCGTTTCCGATTTCGTAGTCGTTCCGAGCGCAGCGGAGTTTAGCGCAGAAAAGCCCGAACAAATTACAGACCTGCAAGAATCGAAGAGCGCTGTATCGCGACCGCTCCTCGAACATCCTCAATCCGTCGCCGGGCGAGTTTCCTCGAGATCACGCCCGTTGCCGGAGAGCCGCATCAACGCCTCTCCCGCAAGGCGGTAGACGTTCCACTCGGTCATCGCGACGGCGCCGAGTGATCCGTAGAAGCCGATTGCCGGCTCGTTCCAGTGAAGAACCGCCCACTCCAGCCGGCCGCAATCCCGTTTGACTGCCAGCGATGCGAGATGCTGCAGCAGGGCCTTCCCAATGCCGCGGCCCCGCATTTCGGGAAGGACGAAAAGATCTTCCAGATAGATGCCGGGCTTCCCGATGAACGTCGAGAAATTGTGGAAGAAGAGTGCGAATCCGGCAGCGTTTCCATCGACTTCGGCGATTACAACCTCGGCCGACGGATGCGGGCCGAAGAGAGATACTCTCAAAATATCCTCGGTGGCGACCACGGCATGCGCCAGCCGCTCATACTCTGCCAGCCCGCGAATGAACGAGAGGATCAGCGGCACGTCCGCTACGCTCGAGGGGCGAATCGAGACAACCGTGGTTTCCGGCATGGCCTTACTTCCGGTCGCTCAGCACGACCTCGAAATGCTTGACGTGCGGCTCGAGCTCGAGCAGAAAGTCCGGATCGCGTGGAAGGTTGTGGGTCTTCTCGATATCGGATCCGGCGTACGCCCGGATCGCATCGAGCGACGGCCAGTAGCTGATGACCGTGAATTCGGACACGCCATCGGAAGTGCGCTCGAGAACGTCAGCCCCCAGGTTCCCCGGGATCTGCTCGAGCTTGCGGATGCCATTCTCGATCAGATAGCTGCGGTACTCCGCACGCCTGGCTTCGAGTACGCGGCCGTGCCACATACGGGCTACAACGTGAGGTGCTGCGGCCGGCATGGCGGATTGTTTGGGTGCGATGGAGGGCGTCGTGCTGCAGGCTGCAAGCGACAGGGCCAGGGTCAGGATTGATCGTCCGATGAGCATGTGGCCTCCGCTGTCATCCGGGGGTCGAGCGCACTACGCTCGAAGATGACATGTTTCAGTTGGTTTTAATGAGGCTCGACCTGAGGTCTCAATATCCTAACGCCCGAAACGATCTTCGATGCGGGATGGAATCCTTTGCCCATAGAGCTGGCGAACCAGATGGCCTACTGTTCGATGCTCCAGCGCTGAGGAGGTGCAACGATCCAGATTCTCAAAAATGGCGGCAATGGCATTCCGTTCCTCATCCGAGCCGCGGGGATCTGGAACGCGTCTTCCCCCTCCTTCGACTACCCGGACGATCTCCTCGACGGCGATCCGGTCGGGATCACATCCGGGGAGAAAACCGGTCCAGTCACCGCCGATCTCGTTGACTAGATGCGCATCCTCCAGTTTTCTGAGGAGGCGCAACATCTGCGGGTCGGTGGCCCCGAACTCCTCGGCCAGCCGGTAGGAAGAGGCAGCCTCTTCGCGGCGCTCGAACCGGCGCGAGATCTCGATCATCGCCCGAAGCGCGAAATAGAGGTCGTACTGCGGTTCGTCGAGGATGTGATGCTCGGACGCGCGCAGCAGGCCATACAAATTCTGATAGACGTAGCTGATCTCCACGCCCAGGAGGATGATCACCCACATGATCTGGATGGCAAACAGGAAGATCAGCGCCAGCCCGACGGTGCCGTAGATGACGTTGAACTTCCCGTGGAAGAGGTAGCTGGCATACAAGCCGAAGCCGAAACGAACCACTGAGGAAAGCGACGTGGTGACGATCGCGCCGATGACAGCGGCCTTGAAACGGACTTTCGTCGAGGGTACCAGCCAGAAGAGCATGGTGAAGGCCACGAGGAGAACGACGACCGGCACGATGACGAAGATGACCGAGTCAGGTTGAAAGAGAACTCGGAGGTACCTGTTCCGCTGCAGCATGGCTGTGGTGGTGAACGAGAGACCCATGAGCAACGGACCCCAGAAGAAGAGCATGGTGAAGGCCATGATCTTCTTGCGGTATCCACGTTCGCTCCGCACCTTCCAGATCTGATTCGTGGTGGTCTCGACCGCCAGGAAGAGCCGGAAGGACACGACCATGAAGATGATTGCCCCGAGGGTCGAAAGAGCAGCGGCGTTCTCGGCAAAGCGCTCCAGATGGTAGGCGAGCTGCGGCGACTGATAGGGGATGACCACGTTCAGGAGCGTGTCGACCTGAGTCCGGAAATCGGGGAAGATCGACTTGAAATACTGCTGAAGGACCTGGTTGAAGGCGACGAGCAGAGGGATCAGTGAGACCAGCGTGGTGTAGGCCAGCGCAGCGGCCGCGGATGCTCCCTCAATGTCGTAGAACTCGCGGGTTACTTCGCGGACGAAAAGAAAGAACTCCACCATCAGGACGCGAGCCTTGTCCTTCCCCTGTGCCGAGCGGCGGTAGACCAGGATGGCGGGGTCGGTGAGATTCGACCAGACGAAGTTCCGCACGCGTACGAGACGCTGCTGCAGCGTGGGCCTGGATCGCGGATCCCGCGGATCGTCGTCAGTCATGGCTCAAATGTACTCTATTGTTCGACTTGCAAGCCACGGCCCAGAGGGAGGCATGTCCCGGAGGGGGTCGTCGTTGGCGTTCCGAGTGGTCCATATCGCCCGCGGAATCGCCCAACCGTTGCGGCCGAGGCGACCCATCGCTCCACTGGCTTCATAATGCCGGCGCATGCCTGCGACGCGCGTCCTCATTCCCGAAGTTGTCGAGGCTGACTCAGAAATCCCGATGGACCTCGTGGCCCTTCGTCGATTCGCCGTCCTCATGGACGCCGCTGTGCCGATCCCCGGGACACGACGCCGCATGGGACTCGACGCCGCCATCGGCCTCATCCCTGGTCTCGGCGACGTCATCGGAGGAGCTCTGTCGGCATGGGTGGTGGTCGAGGCGTTGCGGTACCGGGTGCCGATGCCGCGGGTGCTCAGGATGGTCGGGAACATCCTGGCCGACGTCGCACTCGGATCGATTCCGATCTTCGGCGACATTTTCGACCTGTTTTTCGAAGAGAACATCGCCAACGTGGAGATCCTCATCCGGGCGCGCGACCGGACGCGGCCGCCGCGCACTCTCGGAGGGATCGCCGTTGCCGCTGCGGCCCTGGTCGCTCTCATCGTCGGCGCTTCGATCATAATCGCGGCCATGGTCATCATCGCCATCGTCTGGCTGATACGGAATCGTGGTGCTCTTTAGGTCCGACAAAGTTCTACGCTATCCGCGTCGACCGACTCTTCCGATCGTCCGCCGGAAGCTCCCGATGCGGTATCACATGCGCCATCAGTTCGGCGTGCGGGACCTGGCTTTTCTACAAACAATGCATGCCCTGACCGGTGCCGCCATGATTCCCGGCAACCGGATCGACATCCTCCGCAACGGTGTTCAGATCTTCCCCTCCATGCTGGCGGCCATCAGGGCTGCGCGAAAGACGATCAACCTCGAGTTTTACATCTATTGGGACGGAGAGATCGGCAGGACGTTCGCGCAAACGCTGGCCGAGCGGGCCCGTGCAGGAGTGGAGGTCAAGGTCATCCTCGACGCCATCGGCTCGGCCAAGATGTCCAGAGACCTGATCGAGTTCATGCGGCGCAACGGCATCGACGTGGAGTGGTATCACCCGGTACGCTGGTATTCGCTGTCGCGAGCCAACCATCGCACACACCGGAAACTGCTGATCGTCGATGGAGAGGTCGGTTTCACCGGTGGGGTTGGGATCGCCGACGAATGGCTGGGCGACGCCGATGGGCCGACGCACTGGCGGGAGACTCAGGTTCGCGTCGAAGGGCCAGCTGTGACCCAGATGCAGTTCGCTTACATGGACAACTGGGTCAAGAGCCGGGGCGAGATTCTGACCGGCCTCAGTTACTTCCCGCAGATCGAGCCGCGCGGCGAGCATCTGGCTCAGGTGATCAAATCGTCGCCGGCCGAAGGGAGCTCCACAGTCAAGCTCCTCTACATCATCTCCATCGTCAGCGCCGTCCGTTCGATCCACATCAACAACGCCTACTTCATCCCCGACAGCGACACGATTCGCGCCCTGGAGGGAGCGGTTCGCCGTGGAGTGGACGTGAGGGTGATCGTGCCCGGCGAGTTTACCGACGTGCCGATCGTCCGGCAGGCCAGCCGCTGGCATTACGAGATGCTTCTGCGGAAGGGGATTCGGATGTACGAGTACGAGAAAACCATGATGCATGCGAAGACCATGATCGTCGACGGCATCTGGTCGACCATCGGGTCGTCGAACTTCGACGACCGCAGCTTCCGCCTGAACGACGAGGTCAACGTCAATATCTACGACGAAGGGATCGCCGCGACAATGGAGGTGATGTTCGAGGACGACCTGGCGCGCTCGCGCGAGATCTCCCTCGGGCGCTGGTACAAGAGACCGGCGCTCTCACGCCTCAAGGAGAACTTCGCCGATCTCTTCAAGCGGCAGCTGTGAGCCGCTGGATCCGCCGATGGCAGCTCACTGACTACCGCGCCGCCCCCACCCGGCTCCCGACGCTCTGCTTCACCGTCTCCAGCAGCCACTGCAGCCCGCCGTCGATATCGCGGCCCAGATCGATGCGAATGGCCCGGCGGCCGCGGCTGGCCAGCGACTGAAAATCGCCGAGAGCCTGCGATTGCTTCAGGACGCTGAATCCGAACTTTTCCCCAGGGATGGGCACATCCTGCGCGTCATCTGAGGTCAACTGGATGAAGACTCCCGCATCGGAGCCTCCCTTGTGGAGCTGGCCGGTGGAGTGGAGAAATCGCGGCCCGTAGCCGGTCGTGGTCGCTACGCGAAGGTTCTGAGAAATCTCTGCGCGGATCTCGGCCAGCAACTCGTCTCGTTTCGGCGTCTGAGCGAAATACTCCGTCAGCGCAACGTAGTCGCCCGGAGTGACCATCGAAAGCAGCGTGGCCAGCGTGTCATTTGGATTGCTGCTTCCGGCGGGGCCGCGGCTCCCGCCCGAGGAGAAGATGGTGACTTTCCCGGGGGCGCCGACCGCGGCCTGTTTCGGAAGCGATCCGCTGCTCTTGTACTCTTCGAGGATCCGCTTCGTGTTGTCCTTCGATTCCTGAACGTTGGGCTGGTCGAAGGCATCGATGCCCATCAGGGAGCCTGCCACTGCCACTGCGAACTCCCAGATGAAGAAAGTCTCCCCGAGATCGAGCGGATCCTCCAGAACCAGATCGACAACAGGCTGACCTGCAGCCACGAGCGAGTCGATGCTGGACCGAACGTCGGAGGAACGCAGGTGGACGGCCACGAAGAGGCGATCGTTGCCGTACTGGCTCGGAGTCCCCAGCGGTTCGCCGGCGATGGGGACGATGCCCTTCCCCTCCTTGCCAGTGCTCTCGGCCACTAACTGCTCGATCCAAAGACCGAGTGTGTCGAGCGGCGCGGGCGTGATCAGCGTCAACTTGTCGCGCTTCTGCCCGGCCATGGTTCCGATGACGAGGCCAAGCATGGCGGGAGGGTTCGCCTCTGCCGCTGGATTGGTCGCGATGTGGGCGGCGTGTACCGCTCGATCCAGGAGGGTCTCGACGTCCACGCCGGAGATCGCCGCCGGAACCATCCCGAAGTAGGAGAGAGCTGAGTAACGGCCGCCGATGTCGGCAGGATTGATGAAAGTCCTCCGGAATCTGTCCTTTTGTGCCTCCCGTCCGAGCGCGGTATCGGGATCGGTGATGGCGATGAAATTCTCGCCGGCCCGATCGCCCCTGACCGACTTCACACGATCGTAGAAGTAGTGGTGAAACATCTGCGGCTCGGTCGTCGTGCCCGATTTCGAGGCCACGATGAAGAGCGTTCGCGCCAGGTCGATCCGCTGTTCCAGATTGCGAACGGCTTCGGGGACCGTGGAATCGAGCACCAGCAGCTCCGGGAAACCGCTTCGCCTGCCGAACAGCCGGCGGATGACCTCCGAGCAGAGGCTCGATCCACCCATGCCGAGCACGACGACGTGATCGAAGTCCTTCTTCACCTCTTCCGCGAATTGCACCAGCTCGCCGGCTTTGCTCCGCAGCAGATCGACGACCGTCAGCCAGCCGAGAGCATTAGCGATGATCTTCTTGTGCCCTTCGTCAGACTTCCAGACCGTGGCGTCCCTGGCCCAGATTCGAGACACCAGCTTGTTCTTGCCGGCCTGCTGGATGGCCTGAGAGATCAGCAGCCCGGAGGCTCCGGCGTGCACCGTGAGTCGCTCGCTCAGCTTGCGGACAGCGGCATCACGCCCTGCCTCGATGGTCTTCATCAACGAGTCGAACGACGCGGCGAACGACTTGATGCCGTCAACCGTCAGCGCAGTGGTGATGCCTTCCAGGCTGAGGCCCGCCGCAGCGAAGCGCCGCATCACGTCCGTCGCCGCTGTCAGGTCCTTCTCCAGGGTCATGACTACCTTTCCGTGGTCCTTGAACGCGTCGTAAGTCGCCGGCGGAATGGTGTCGATGGTGTCCGGGCCGATGAGGGACTCGACGTAGTAAACATCGCCGTATTTCGGATTCTTCGTGCCTGTCGAAGCCCACAGCTGTCTCTGCGGTCTGCCTCCCTGGGCCCGCAACTTCTCGAAGCGGGGGCTGCTGAAGATCTCCTTGTAGGCCTGATATGCCAGCTTTGCGTTCGCGATAGCCACCTGTCCCAGCAGCGATGACAGTTCCTTTTTCGCTCCCTCATCCGCGGTCTGGGAGATCTTCTCTTCGATCTGTTTGTCGGCCTGCGTGTCGATGCGGCTGACGAAGAAGCTGGCCACCGAACGGATGTCGCCGATCGGAAGACCCTTCTCCACCCGGCGTTCCAGGCCTCGAATGTAGGCCTCTGCCACCTTTCTGTAGACGTCGTTCGAGAAGATCAGCGTGATGTTGATATTCACGCCGTTGAAGGTCGATTCCTCGATGGCCGGAATGCCTTCGGGCGTCGCCGGAATCTTGATCATGACGTTGGGGCGGCCCATCTTCGCGAAGAGACGGCTGGCTTCCGCCGTGCTGCTCGAAGTGTTGTGAGCGATTCCCGGAACGAGCTCGAGGCTGACGAAGCCATCGTCGCCTCCGGTCTTGTGGTACACCGGCCGGAAGAGGTCGGCGGCATCGCCGAGGTCCTGGACCTCGAGCTCTTCGAAGATCTCGTCGCGGGTCTTGCCGGCCGTCGCCAGCTGTCGCAGCTGATCGTCATAGTCACGGCTGCCGCTGATGGCCTTCTCAAAGATTGTCGGGTTCGACGTCAGGCCGCGGAGATCGTCCTGATCGATGAGCTCCTTCAGCTTTCCCGTCGTGATCAACTTGCGCTCGATCTGGTCATACCAGACGCTCTGCCCGGCTTTTTCCAGCTCCACCAGAGGATTGGAACTCATTTGCATTGCCTCCCGAGTCACGCCGCTTTTCAAGGCCTCGCGCCGTCTCGACGATCGAGAAGCATATAACCGTCTTGATCGAGCCGGAAGGGGACCCTGCCGGCCCTCGGAAGATTTCAGACGCGAGCGGGAACCATCCGGCCAGCAAAATGGCGCGGCGTCACCTTTGCAACCCCAGGGGCGCCGCGAGGTTTCGAATCGCAGCTCTCCGTATGTGGAAGGTCAATGAGTCCGGCCGTCCTGTGGCTGGAGGGCAGAAGCTATAATCGCGCGTGCCTGGCCAGCAAGGCTCAGCCGACGCAGAAACGAGGTCTCGATGGAAGAGGAGCTCCTCCCGAATGACATCTCTCAGATCCTGAACGTCGGCGCTGCGGCGGTCGAGCGCGGCGATTATGCAGGCGCTCTTCCGATGTTCACCTCGCTCTACCAGAAGGTTCCGCCGGACAAGTACCCCCTGGGGCTGTCGTATTGGGGCCTTTGTCTCGTCCACGTTGAGAGGAAGTACAAACAGGGCGCCGAACTGTGCGACCGGGCCATCAAACTTCAGTATTACGAAGGACGGCACTGGGCCAACCTGGTGCGCGTCTACATCCTGGGACGCAACCGCCGGAAGGCGGTCGAGGTGTTGGAGCGTGGCCTGCAGAAACTGCGAAATGACCCGGCGCTTCTGCAGGTGCGCGAGGAGATCCGCTATCGTGAGGCGCCGACCCTGACGTTTCTGAAGCGCCAGAATCCGATCAACAAGCTTTTCAGCAAGAACCTGGCACGATTGCAGGGACGCGGCAGAGTCATCGCAATCGTGGTCGGTGTCCTGCTCTACGTGGCGCTCAATGCGGCAATCTTTCTCGCAATCCTTGACTGAGGTCACGATTCATGGAAAGAAAAGAGTTCGAGCAGAAAGCTCCCGGCTATCACGCTATCCGGGGCTCGGGATTCACCGTACTCGAACTGTTGATCGTCCTTGGCATCATCGGCATCCTGGCCGCGATCGTCATCCCGAATTATCTCAACGCCATCAATCGGGCCAAGCAGAAGACGACCATGGCCACGATGCGCTCGATCGCCTTCGCCTGGGAGGCCAGGGCCACCGAGACGAAGTCGTACAACGCCGCGGCTACAAAGTACACCCTCCCATCAGCGCAGATCGATGCGGGCGCGGTCACCTCGCTGCTTACGCCGACCTACATCAGGTTGCTGCCGACCACGGACGGCTGGGGGCATCCGCTCGACTTCTGGATCGACGCACTCCCGGGATCTGGGCAGGCGATGGCTTATTCCATCCGGTCGCGCGGCCGAGACGGGATTCTGGACAACGGCGGGAAGACCAAATCGAGCTACACCTTTGGAACAATCAAGCGCTTTGACTGCGACATCGTCTTCGGAAACGGCACCTTTGTGACTGAGCCGCAGGGGGTAGAGCAGTAGAGGGTCACCCCCCGGAGACTTGGCTCACGCCGGCCCGCCGAATGGCTGTGGTGGCCACGCGAGCCACAAAGAGCGTTACGATCAGCGCCGCCACGGCTCCACCGATCTGAATGATGGATCGGGTCGATGAGCCTCCGGTCGTGGCCCCGGCGGCCGCATAGCCGAGGTAGGTGAAGGCGAACGTACCGGGGATGATTCCGATGAGAGTCGCCACGGCATACGGAATGAAACGGACGGCGGTCAGGCCGAATGCGTAATTGACATAGGTGAAAGGAAAAATTGGCGCCAGCCGTATGAGAAATACGATCTTGGACCCTTCGCTGGCGATGGCACGATCCAGCACCTGAAAGCGCCCGCTTTGTCCAATCATCGTTTCGATCCTCTTTCGC
>JADGNX010000014.1 GCA_017883265.1 Thermoanaerobaculia bacterium | reverse complement strand
TTCTGCCTTCTGCCTTCTGCCTTACTCCATGGCCTGGGTAAGGTCGTCGATGAGGTCCTGCGGGTGTTCGAGACCCACCGAGAGACGAATGAGACTCGGCGGCGTGGTCGAGCCCGGCCCTTCGCTCGACGCCCTGTGCTCGATCAGGCTCTCGACCCCGCCCAGACTGGTAGCACGGATGAAGAGGCGAGCTCGCTCCACAATGGCGATCGCATCGGAGCGGCTGCCGCGAATCTCGAACGACAGCGTCCCGCCGAACCCCGACATCTGGCGCGCAGCGATGGCGTGACCGGGATGCGAGGGGAGGCCGGGGTAGTGCACGACTCGCACGGATGGATGGGCTGCCAGGAAAGCTGCCACCTGGCCGGCATTGGCGCAGTGGACGCGCATCCGTGAGGCGAGCGAGCGGATGCCGCGGAGCACCAGCCAGGAATTGAATGGAGAGGCGACGGCTCCCAGGACCTTCCGCGTATTCAGAACGGCCTCGAAGAATGCATCGCGCCGCCTGAAAGCCAAAGAACCTCCCTGCACATCGCTGTGGCCGCCGAGATACTTGGTCGTCGAATGAAGAACGAGGTCCGCACCGAGCTCCAGCGGCCGCTGGAGGGCGGGCGTGGCAAAGGTGCCATCGACCACGAACAGTGCACCATGCGCGCGTGTCAACTCCGCGATTCCTGGCAGATCGGCGATGGTCATCAGCGGGTTCGATGGAGACTCGGCCCAGACAATCCTGGTCGTTTCGCGGACGGCCTGGCCGACCGAGCGGAGATCATCGGTCTCTACAAGATCGTACGTAAGGCCCCATTTCTCAAAGAAATCGAAGGCCATCGCCCGGAAACCATAGTAGGAATCGGAGGGGAGGACTACGTGCGCTCCGCGGGGAAGAGACTGAAGGATCGCTGCACCCGCGGCCACGCCCGAAGCAAAAGCCAGAGCCGCCTCTCCCCCATCGATGGATGCCAGAGCCGCTTCCAGACGCGTCTGCGTCGGATTGGCCTCGCGAATGTATCCGTATCCGCGGGGAGTCTCTCCGCCGGCCATTCGCTCGTACGTGGTCGAGAGGTGAATCGGTGGGGCGATGGCGCCGGTGGCTTCGTCCGGCTCGCCGCCGGCATGGATGGCTCTGGTCTCAAATCTCATGATGAGAATTGTATCGGTCACCGCGCCGTTTCGTCCGGCGATGTCAGAGATACCTCAGCGGCGCGGGTTCTCTCTCGGCTCGATCGGGGGGACGACCATCGAGATGGAGACGAGCTTCATCATCCTCGTCGTTTTCTTCGTGTTCCTGAACCTCGATCAGCACCTCGGTTTCGAGTACGCGCTCCTGTGGGTGCCGATTCTTCTCATCAGCGTCCTCTTTCACGAGCTAGCTCACGCCGCCACGATCGCCCTCCTCGGCTTCGGTCCCAGCCGCGTATTCCTGAGCGGGATGGGAGGGGTGACTGTCAACCAGCGGAAGGCGCGCCCCTGGCAGGATCTGCTGATCAGCCTGGCAGGACCGGTGGGAAGCTTCCTGCTCTCCTGGATCTGTTCGCTCATTTCGAGCAACCTGGCGGTCGCCCGGACCGACAGGATGCTCACGGCTCTTCTTCCGCAACTGGCCTCCGCCAACCTCATATGGGGCATCTTCAATCTGGTTCCGGTCTATCCGCTGGACGGCGGCCAGACGGCACGGAATATCCTGCGCACGTTCCTCAGCGAGCGGCGCTCATTTCTGATCTCGATCTGGAGCTCCATGGCCATCGGAGCTGCCATCGCGGTCATCGCCTTGCTCCGCGGCTGGTTCTTTCTGGCCATCGTCGTAGCCATGATGGTGGGTCAGAACTTTCAGCAGTGGCAGATATACAAAGCCTTCCGCCGGTCGGAGTGAAGCCCGAGACCCCTTAGTTTCCATTCGCGGACCCGCTTATAATCGAGCCGCCAGGCCGTCCGGGCCGATGCGCGCCTTGCCATGACGCAACCCTCTGATTCCGAAGAAAAGATCTCCAGCAGACAAGGTCGTCTCAGCCGCGCCAGACGGCTGCTTCGGCAGGTGATCGGTACGCGGACCGGCTTGCCCGGCGACCGGGGCCCCGCCAGCACCAACATGGCCATCCTCCGCGCACAGCAGGAGGCCACCCTCGACGGAATCCTGGTGGTCGATCTCGAGGGACGAGTGATGTCTCACAACCGCCGCTTCCGCGAGATCTGGAGGATCCCGGAGTCTGTCCCGTCCGACGCCGATGTCTTCGATCTGCTCTCCTATGCCCGCAGGCTGGTGAGCGACTGGGAAGCCTTCATCGGACTGGTCAACCACTTCTACAAGAACCCTCATGAGCCGCGCACCGATGACATCGTGGAGTTGACGGACGGCCGCGTTCTGTCGCGCACGTCGGTTCCGGTGATCTCCGACGACGGCCAGCTCACCGGCCGAGCCTGGTACTTCCGCGATCAGACGAGATCGCGGAAAGCCGAGCGGCTGCAGGCGGCCCTCTTCCGCATCGCCGAGGTCACCCGATCGTCGCGGCAACTCGACGACTTCTACGCGGCGATTCACGCGATCGTTCGTGACCTGATGGGGGCGAACAACTTTTACATCGCCATTCTCGACCCCGAGCGGAACGTCCTGACCCTTCCCTACTTCGTCGACGAAGTCGATACCGTGACCGAGCCGCTGGATCCAAACCGCGGCCTCACCGGATATGTCATGAGGACCGGCAAGGCTCTTCTGGCCGACAGGAACACGGTCACGAGGATGGTCGCTCGGGGCGAGGTCGATGACGTCGGGGCACCGTCGGTCGACTGGCTCGGCGCCCCCCTGCGCACGGGCGAAACCACATGGGGAGTCCTCGCTACGCAGACCTATGACGAGGCCACCCGCTTCGGCGAGCAGGAAAAAGAGGTGCTGCAGTTCGTTTCTCAACATGTGGCTACGGCCATCGAGCAGCGACGCGTCGATGACGCCCTCCGGGAAAGCGAACAGCGCTATCGGCAGATGTTCGAGAACAACCGGGCCGTGCAACTGCTGCTCGATCCCCAGAGTGGACGCATCGTCGATGCAAACGCGGCCGCTGCCGAGTTCTACGGCTACAGCATCGAGCAGTTCCGGTCGATGTACATCTGGGACGTCAACAGCATGCCGCGTCATCAGGTGCAGCGCGAGATGGAGAAAGCGGCGGCACAGCTTCGCAGCTACTTCGTCTTCAGCCACCGCCTGGCCAGTGGCCAGATCCGTGACGTGGAGGTTCATTCGGGGCCGCTCGACGTCAATGGCAAACGGCTGCTCTATTCGATCATCCACGATGTCACCGAGCGGCGGCAGGCTGAGCGAGCCCTTCTCCGCTCGGAGGGAAAGTATCGAAACATCTTCAACTTCGCTCCGGTCGGCATTTATCAATCGACGACCGATGGGATCATGCTGACGGCAAACCCGGCCCTGGCCCGCATCCTCGGTTATGCCTCGCCGGAGGAGCTGCTGAACCTGACCATGCGCGATGTCTACCTCCGGCCCGAGGATCGCGACGAGTCGGTCAAGGAGTACCTGCAGAGCGGCTTCGCAGGAGACTATGAGCTCGAATGGCGCAAGAAGGATGGATCGACGATCTGGGTTCAGTTGAGCGCCCATGCCATCCAGTCTCAGGAGGGAGACTACCTTTTCGAAGGCTTCGTCTTCGACATCACCGAGCGAAAGCAGGCCGAGGCCTCGCTTGCCTCGGCTAATGCCCAGCGCAAGGCCGTCCTCGATGCTGCCACCCGCGTCTCCATCATCGCCACGGACGCCACCGGAATCATCACCGTCTTCAACTCCGGCGCTGAGCGGATGCTCGGCTACATTTCGCGGGAAATGATCGGCAGGGAGACGCCGCTCATCCTCCACCTGCCGAGTGAGCTCGCCAGTCATGCCGCCCTGTTGTCAGAAGAACTTGGTGAGACCGTTCAGGGCTTCGACGCTCTGATTCGCCGGGCCGCGATTCGTGGTGCCGACGAGGGCGAGTGGACCTACGTCACCCGGAGCGGTGAATATCGCACCGTCTATCTCTCGGTCACCGCCCTTCGCGCGGAGGACGGCTCCCTGACCGGTTTCCTGCAGGTCGCCAACGACGTCACCGAACGAAAGCAGGCCGAGGAAACGCTGCGGAAACAGACGGCAGCCATGACGGCCTCGATGGACGGCATTGCCATCGTCGACGAGCATGGCACGTTCACTTATGTGAATGACGCCATGGCCAAGCTTTTCGGTTTTCCATCGGCGGAGCCACTCCTCGGACAGCACCTATCGATCCTTTACGACACCGCGGAATTCGAGAAGTTCGAGACGACGATCCTGCCCGCCGTGCGCGAGCGCGGACGGTGGCGCGGAGAGGCAAACGGCCTCCGGCGCGACGGAGTTCTGTTCCCTCAGGAGATCTCCATCACCACCATCGACCGGGGCGGGATGGTCTGCGTCGTTCGCGACGTAACCGAGCGGACCTACGCCGAAGAACAGATCAAGCACCTGGCATATCACGACGCGTTGACCGGTCTGCCCAATCGCCTGCTGTTCAAGGACAGACTGACCGTTGCTCTCTCGCATGCCCAGCGCGCACATGAGCGTCTGGCGGTCCTTTTCCTCGACCTCGATCGTTTCAAGGTCATCAACGATTCCCTCGGCCACACCGCGGGAGATCAGTTGCTGCAGGCCGTGGCCTGGCGGATTCAGAGCTGCGTTCGCGAAAGCGACACAGTGGCTCGCCTCGGCGGCGACGAGTTCACCCTACTCCTGCCTCAGCTCACTCATTCCGAGGATGCCGCCCGCGTGGCTCAGAAGATTCTGCAGGCCGTGCAGCATCCCTTCACCGTCGAGGGGCGCGAGCTGTTCATCACCACAAGCGTCGGCATCAGCCTCTTCCCCGAAGACGGCGAGGATGCCGAGACCCTGATCAAGAATGCCGACACGGCCATGTACCAGGCCAAAGCGGAAGGACGCGACAACTACCAGCTCTTCAATGCCGTCGTGAACGCCAAGGCCCTGCTGCGGATCTCACTCGAGCACGGACTGCGTCGCGCGCTGGTCAACGATGAGCTGGTCGTTTACTACCAGCCGATCCTCGACCTGCAAACCCTCAGGATCACCGGCCTCGAGGCGCTCCTGCGCTGGCAGCATCCCGATCTTGGACTGATCCCTCCCTCCGATTTCATCGCCCTGGCGGAAAACACCGGCATGATGCCGCCGATCGGCCTCTGGGTTCTTCGCACGGCATGCTTACAGACCAAGGCCTGGCACGACCGCGGCTTCAACGAGATCTCCCTTGCGGTCAACCTCTCGGTCACTCAGCTCCAGCAGCCCGACCTGGTGGAGAGGGTGCGCCAGGTGCTCGTGGAGACCGAGCTCCCACCCCAGTTCCTTGAGCTCGAGATCACCGAAGGCAGCGCCATGCAGAACCCTGAGCTCAGCGCCCGCACTCTGGTCGAGCTCAAGAAACTGGGGCTGCGCATCTCTCTCGATGATTTCGGCACCGGGCACTCGTCGCTCAGCTACCTGAAGCGCTTTCCAATCGACACGCTCAAGATCGATCAGAGCTTTGTGCGAGACATCATTACGGACCCCGACACAGCTGCCATCGTGAGCGCCATCATCGCCATGACCCACAGTCTGCGTCTCAAAGTGATCGCCGAGGGAGTGGAGTATGCCGAGCAGGCCAACCTGCTCAAGGAGTACGGCTGTGACCAGATGCAGGGCTTCTTCGTCAAGGCTCCTGTTCCCGCCGCGGAGTTACAACGCATGCTGGTGGAGACCGGCGACCAGCTCATCTCGCGTTCGGCGCTGCCGTTCTGAAAGACAATGGATAATGGATAACTGATAATTGATAATTTAAACCACGTCCATTATCTATTATCTATTATCCATTGTGCATTATCCATTGCATTAAAACGAATAAACTACGGTGGCCTCGATCTGCTCCAGCGCTCCCGAGAGCTCCGGCCCCGGTTGAACCCGGAAGTGATGATTCAATCTCATCCGAAGGTGAGGCACGGAGTTGCCAACGGCGTCCGGAACCTCGGTCAGAGTGATAGAGACGGGGATTTCGCCTGGATGCTCCTCGAAGATCTCCCGGATCTTCTTGACCGACTCTTCGCTCATCTTCGGATAGGCCAGCTCGAGCGAGATCTCCCTCACCTTCCTGTCCCGAATCCCCTCGAGCGGCATGATCTCCAGAGCGTTCAGCTCCGGAGTGACAACGGCCTCGTGAAAGGTAGCCGCATGCGTCGCGAATTCGACTGGATCGGACGCTGCAGCGGCCATCGCTTCGTTGAGCTGAACCTCCGGATCGTCAGTGGCTTCCTCGGAGGCCGTCTCGAGAACAACGTCCGTCGCTTCCGGCTCCGCGTCGCTGAGCTGGACGTCCGATGAGAGGCCAGCCCCTCCCTCATCGATCGTCTTGCGCCCGCGGGCTGAACCAGCAGGCACCGCGGTTCCAGCGAAGAGCTCGAGATTGAAACGGTCGACGTCGGTTCCGACGCGCTGGCGCTCCCGTTCCGCATCGCTTCGGCCGTCGTCCTCCGCCGTCTCCGCATCGGTCACGTCGTATCCGGAGACTTCCGGTTTCCCGCCATTCCTGCGACGACGACGCGACGGAGCCTCCTGGTCGTCCCCAGCGATGCGATACGCGCTCACGCCGGCGTAATCGTTTTCCGGATGGCCGCCGTATTCGTCGTGGATCTGCTGGGCCTGCTGCTCGGCCTGGGCCAGAGCCGCGCTACGGCCCCCCGGTATCCCACCGGTGTCCTTGACCGCTGCGGTGAGCAGGACGGCCACGCCGTTCTCCAGCCAGCGCGCATAGCGAGCGTAGAGGTCGCTGAAGACCACGACATCCACGCTTCCGAACTGATCGTCGAGGACGAACTTGGCCATCAGTTTCCCTTCGTTCGGCCCCTTCTTGATCTTCGACTTCTTCAGCTGGCCGACGATTCCGCCGATATTCACGATTTCGTCAATATGTTGATGAAGCGTCTCCGTGCTGGCATTGGCGAAGAGCTTCAGCTCGCCCTCGAACTTGTGGAGAGGATGCCCGGTTATGTAAAACCCGAGGGTCTCTTTCTCGTAGCGCAGCATCTCCTCTTCCGGCCATTCTTCGATCGAGGCTTTGCTGCGCGCGGTCTGAGCGGAGCCCGCGGACATGCCGCCGCCGAACAGCGAGACCTGTCCCCGGTCTTTCTCCTCTTTCACCTTCTGGGCGCTGTCCGCAGTCCGCTCCAGGTCGTCGAATAGCGCCTTACGGGTCGTGCCAAAAGAGTCGAACGAGCCGGACTTGATGAGCGCCTCCAGAACCTTCTTGTTACAGGAGCGGAGATCGATCCGCTCACAGAACTGATGCAGGTTGGTGAAGCGGCCGGTCTCCCGTCGCGCAGCCAGGATGGACTCGATGGCGCTCCCCCCCACTCCCTTGACCGCCCCCAGACCGAAGCGGATGTTTTTCCCCACTACGGTGAAGGAGTAGTTCGATTCGTTGATGTCCGGAGGGAGTAGCCTGATGCCCATCTGTGAGGCCTCTGTGATGAACTTGACGACGTTGTCCGTCTTGTCCATCTCCGAGGTCATCAGAGCGGCCATGAAGTGCAGCGGGTAGTGCACCTTCAGCCAGGCGGTCTGATACGCCACCAGAGCGTAGGCCACTGAATGCGACTTGTTGAAGCCATAGCGGGCGAAAGGCTCGATGTAATCGAACACGTGGTTCGCTTTTTCCGTGGTGTAGCCGTTTGCCACGGCTCCGGCCACGAAGCCTTCGCGCTGCTGCTCCATGACCTCCTTGTCTTTCTTTCCCATGGCCTTGCGGAGCAGGTCTGCCTGCCCCAGGGAGAAGCCGGCGATGAGCTGGGCGATCTGCATCACCTGCTCCTGGTAGACGATGACCCCATACGTCTCCTCCAGGATGGCCTTCATGGCCGGAACGATGTACCTCGCTTTCGAGGTACCGTTCTTCCGTTTCACGTACTCGTCGACCATCCCGGCATCGAGCGCGCCGGGCCGATAGAGAGCGTTGAGCGCGGCCAGATCCTCGAACCGGGTGGGGCGCGCCTTGCGCAGCAGGTCCACCATGCCGCCGGACTCGAACTGGAAGACCCCCTTGGTCCGCCCGTCCTGGAACAGCCGGTAGACCTCCGGATCGTCGAGCTCCAGCTTCTCGATCTCGATCGCCGTGCCCTCCTGCAACTGCACTGACTTGATGGCGTCGTCGATGACCGTCAGCGTGCGCAGTCCGAGGAAGTCCATCTTGAGAAGACCCATCTTCTCGACGATGCGCATGTCGTACTGGGTGACGATCTCGTCCTTGTTCGTCCGATACAACGGTACGTAGTTCGTGACCGGCTCCGGGGTGATCACCACGCCCGCGGCATGCACTCCGGCATGGCGTGCCAGTCCCTCCAGCCGCGTGCCGATCTCGACGATGCGAGCTACCTCTTTGTCGTTCCGGATGGCGTCGACCAGGAGGGGGGAGCTCTTCGCCGCTTCCGGCAGCGAGACGTCCGGTCCGCCGGGGATGGTCTTGGCGATCTTGTCCACGAAGCCGAACGGATGGCCGAGAACGCGCCCGACGTCGCGAACGACCGAGCGCGCTGCCATGGTGCCGAAGGTGATGATCTGCGCGACGTTCTCCTTCCCGTATTTCTCGCGGACGTATTCGATGACCCGTCCGCGATTGTTCATGCAGAAGTCGATATCGATGTCGGGCATGGAGATCCGTTCGGGATTGAGGAAGCGCTCGAACAGGAGATCGTAATCGAGCGGATCGACGCCGGTAATCTCCATCGAGTACGCCACAAGCGATCCTGCAGCGGAGCCGCGACCGGGGCCGACCGGGATACCGTGGTCCCTGGCGAACTTGATGAAGTCCCAGACCACCAGGAAGTAGCCCGGAAAACCCATCCCTTTGATGATTTCGATCTCCCGCTCCAGGCGATCGAAGTAGGCCTGCGGCTCATGCTTCTTTCGTTTGGCCTCGAACAGAGGTGCCATCCTCTCCAGCCGCTTCCGGAGTCCTTCGCGCGCCACCTTCTCGAAGTATCCGGCGCTGTCGAACCCCTGCGGTACCGGGAACTTCGGCAGGTGGTGTCCCGAGACGTCGAGCTTCATGCTGACCCGCTCTGCGATGGCCACCGTGTTGGCCACGGCCTCCGGATAGGCGGCGAAGATCGTCGACATCTCCCCGGGCGACTTCACGTAAAAGTCGTCGGAGTAGAATTTCATCCGCTTGTCGTCGCTCAGCGTCTTGCCGGTTCCGATGGCCAGGAGCACTTCGTGGGCGAAGGAATCGTCCCTGTTCAGGTAGTGCGAGTCGTTCGTGGCCACCAGACGCAGGCCCACCTCGTCGCCCAGCTTGGCCATCATCGGAATGATCTTCTGCTGATCCGGAATGCCGTGATCCTGAATCTCCAGGAAGAAGTTGTCCGGGCCGAGGATCTCGCGATAAGCCAGAGCGGCATCCTTCGCCTTCGTGTAGTTGCCGCCAGCCAGCGCCTGGGAGACTTCCCCCTTGAGGCAGGAGGAGAGACAGATGAGCCCTTCGCGATGTTCCCGAAGCAGAGCCCGGTCGATGCGCGGCTTGTAGTAGAACCCCTCGGTGTAGCCGGCGCTCACCAGCTTGACGAGGTTCCTGTAGCCCTGGTCGTTCGCGGCCAGGACGATGAGGTGGTTGTTCGATCCGGCGTCTGCGTTCTGATCCTCGACGCCGGCCTTGTCGAACCGGGAGCCGAGAGCCATGTACATCTCGCAGCCGATGATCGGTTTGACCTTCTCCTTCTTCATCGCTTCGTAAAACTCGACCGCGCCAAACATGTTGCCGTGGTCGGTGATGGCACAGGCCGGCATGCCGAGCTGCGAGACCCGGCGCGCGAGCTCCTGCGGCCGGTTGGCACCGTCCAGGAGGGAATATTGAGTGTGCAGGTGAAGGTGAGCGAAGGACATCAGGCCTCGGGATGGTAAGAGTTACTCGCTGCATTTTACCTTGGAGTTCGAGGGACGCGGCTCCGTATCGCGTCCCTACCCCGCGGATGGAGCCGAGCTCTCCCCAGGCCCAGCCTCGGATTCGTATTGCAGAGTCTCCAAACTGCAGGGCGTCCGTCCGCTGGTCCTCGTCCATTCCCCCTGCTACCGTGTACTGCATGAGCAAACTCACGCGCGATCCGCAGCTGGACCAGCTCGTTCAGCAGTTGAACCGGACCGAGGCCGCAACCGAGGGCGTCGCGGAGGTTGCTGGTGACCGGTCCTCTCTTCAGGCCTCATGGCC
Organism: Thermoanaerobaculia bacterium; assembly: GCA_017883265.1. Lineage (GTDB taxonomy): Bacteria > Acidobacteriota > Thermoanaerobaculia > Gp7-AA8 > Gp7-AA8 > JADGNX01. The sequence continues at coordinate 16,134 of JADGNX010000014.1, read as the reverse complement.
GCCAGCCAGCGTGCCCGAGGGCAATCCACTGGAGGCACTGCTCATCGAGATGGCGCAGAAAGGGGCCAGCGATCTGATTCTGCTCGCCGGTACCCCTGCCATCTTCCGAATCGGCGGCCGGCTCCAGCCGGCGGAGTCGGCTCCCCTCGAGACTTCCACCATTCAGGGGATTCTCGGTGCTTTCGTGACCTCGAAAATGCGAGAGCGGATCGAAGCCGCCGGATGCGCTGACTTCTCCATCCGGCTGTCCGGGCCCCAGGAAGGGGGAGCCGCATGGCGCTTCCGTGTCAACGTCCACCGGCAGCGAGGAACGATGGCCGCATCGATCCGCGCGCTGCCGCTGGAGATCCCCTCTCTCAACCAGCTCAATCTGCCGGCCGCCCTGGCCGAACTGGTCAAGCCGACGCGCGGCCTCGTTCTGGTCTGCGGTCCGACCGGCTCGGGGAAGTCGACCACTCTGGCCGGCATGGTGGGCGAGATCAACAGGACGCAGGGGCGCCACATCATCACCATCGAAGATCCGCTCGAATACGAGCATAGAAACGGCAAATCGATCATCGAACATGTCGAAGTCGGACGCGACACCCCGTCGTTCGCCGCTGCTCTGCGCGCTGCGCTGCGTCAGGATCCCGATGTGATCCTCGTTGGTGAAATGCGGGACCTGGAAACTGTAGCCACGGCGCTCACGGCGGCCGAGACCGGCCATCTCATCCTGTCGACCCTTCATACCAGCGATGCCACGCAGGCCATCCACCGGATCATCGACGTCTTCCCCCCGGCGCAGCAGACACAGATCCGCCAGCAACTGGCGCTCAGCCTCAACGCCATCGTCTGCCAGCAGCTCATTCCGCGCAGCAGCGGCGGAGGGAGGGCGGTGGCGGTCGAGGTGCTCCTGGCCAACACGCCGGTCCGAAATCACATCAGGAACGACAAGCTCCAGAATCTGGCGACGGAGATCACGCTCGGCCGGCGACAGGGAATGATCTCGCTCGAGGATTCCCTGGTCCGTCTGATTCAGCAGGGTCTGATCAGCCTCGACGAGGCTCGCGTACGCGCCACGCGCCCCGATGAGCTGGAGAGCCTCCTCCGCCTCTGATCACTGGCTGAAGGTCGATTGCCTTCGAGTCTGACACCTGCCGCTTCGGCCGCCTGGCATCGCGGCCAAAACGGCCCGGCGCCAGCCTTCTACATCTTGACGTGGATGTTGTTGATGACGCTCTTGACGCCATGGACGCTGTTTGCGGCTTTCTCGATCGCGCGGATATCGGTCTCGTTGGCGGCATCTCCCTTCAGCGTGACCACGCCGTGATCGACGTTCACCTCGACCGCGAAGGTCTTGCTCGGGACGGCCTCGGCGATCTTGCCGCGAACATCTGCTTCGATTGCGGTGTCGTCCATCTGCCGCGGTGTCATCCGGTTCATCGAGCCGCAGGCGACAGCCAGCAGCATCATCACCACCGCGGGAACTGCTAGTTTTCGATTCATCAGGAACTCCTCCTTCAATGCCACAGAAGTAGCAAGCCCTATACCTGAGGCGCCTTGAGGCCAGATCAGCCCCTTTCATCCGAAGCTACCTTGCCTCTTGAAACTGAGTGGACGAAACCGGACACTCTGGCCCGTGCTTTCCCGAACTGACCGTGTTGGTCTGATCGCTGTCGTTCTCTTGAGCGCAGCAACGCACTTCACCTACCTCGCCTGCAGCAGCGACTACTATTTCCCCGACTCGGCGACCTATATGGCTCCGGCGAAAATGCTGAGCGAAGGCCACGGCTTCGGAGAGGATGCTGAGACGCCCGAGACGATGCGCACTCCCGGCTATCCACTCCTTCTCGCGGCGTTCGATCTGGTGACACTGAATCCCTTCCCCGTGGTACTCACACAGCACCTCCTGGCATGCCTTCTGGCGGCCGCGCTCTACCTCCTCGCGCTCCGCGAGACCGGAAACCGCCGCATCGCCGTGGTGGCATCGATCATCCTCGCCCTGGACACCCTCACCATCCATTACGCGAATAAGGTGCTGACGGAGAATCTCTTTACGGTCGTTCTCTTCGGTATCGTGCTCCTCGCTCTCCGTCTCGCGCCGAGGCCGTCGGCGGCTGGGTTTGTCATCCTGGGACTGTTGAGCGGATCGCTGGTGATGATCCGCCCGGTGGCCATCGCCTATGCCGCAGTCCTTGCCCTGTTCTTCGCCGTCGCCGCCCCGGCAACTCATGCTCCCGGACCCGCTTCCAGGATCAAAGCGATTGCGGCCTTCCTCGCTGCTGCCCTCCTCATTCCAGTCGGCTGGGGGCTGCGCAACCAACGGGAGACCGGGGTCTTCACGATCGCCTCGATCGCCGGGACGAACATGCTCCTCCACAGAGCCGCCGGTGTGCTAGCTATCGCCGATGCGGGCGATTTCACGAACAACCTCCGGCGGAGGCAGGCACAGTTGGAGGGTCCGGTTCGCGGCGCTATCCGGAAGGCGAAAGGGGTGGACCCGGACGAGTTGCCGCATGCCGTGGTCGCCCAGTGGTACTCACGCGCTGCCGGCCCTGTGATCCTGGCGCATCCTGGAGCTTATGTCCTGCTGGCCGCGCGCGGTGTCGCCTGCAACCTTTTCGAAACCGAATGGGATGCCCTCGCTGTGGTCAGCCGCGTTCCTCCCGTGCTCATCAAATGGGCCATGAGAGCGCTCACTCTCACCCTCTTCCCCGCCGCGATCGCCGGTCTCATCGTCCTGTGGAGACGCAACCGGAATCTGGCCACCCTCATCGTTCTCACCTGCGCCTACTATCTGCTCATCTCGGCGGGAGGCGAGTCCCAGGCGCGCTTTCGAGTGCCGATCGTCCCCTTCTACGCCCTCGCCGCGGCGGCCGGATTCGACCGTTTCGTGGAACGAAGAGCTCGGCTCCACCACCCCTGACCCGGTTCCTCAGCCCGCGCTCCGATTCTCTCCACGGCAAAGCAGATCGAGCTTGCGTGCGGCGCGCAGCGTGCAACGTATATTGTGCCTGACAGTAACGATCTCCGCTGCGGACGAAATGCGGAGGAAAGGACGCGTATGGCCACAAAGAAAGCAAAGACGAAAGCGAAGGCCCGGTCGACCAAATCAAATGGAAATGCGAGGAAATCGGCCCGCAGTGGCGCCTCAGCACAGCGCCGCCGAACCAAACCCCCGAGCCGCATGACGCCTGCGAAGAAGAGCTCGAAGCCCGGCGCCGCGAAACGCGGTTCAAAGAAGAGCATTCCTACGAAGAAGAGCGCGACGAAGAGAGCTGGTTCCACGAGCAAAGCCGGTGCGACGAAGAAGCCGGCTGCGAAACGGGGAACTACAGCTTCCGGAAGCCGGCGCAGCAAGCCACGCTCAACTGGAACGACAGCCAGGAAAATCGGCCGGGCTGTCGTTCAGCTGAAGCCAAAGGCTCGAAAGGCTGCGCGGTCCGTCGGCAGCGGTGTCAGGAAGGCGGCCTCCAAGGTTCAGACCGCGGTCACAAGCACGAAGAAATCGCTCGCCGCCCGAGGTAGGAGCGCGAAGAAGGGCGCCGGTACCGGAACGTCCACAGCAACAAGGAAGCAGCCATCCCGGAAGCCAGCAGCAGGACGCGCAACAGCCTCTCCGAAGGCAATCGGGCCGAACAAGACGGCCGACATTGCCGCGATCCGCGGAAAGCAGCTACCCCTCGGAGGGAGCGCTCTGGCCACCCGGAACGAGGAGGACGACTACACCCCCCACCAGCTGAGCAGTAAGGCACCGTTCCGCGGCGGGGGAGCCGAAGTCGACGACGAGCTTCCGACCGAGATGAGCACCAACGGCCGCTTCAGCGACGAGGACCGCTTCACGAACCACTCGCATGACCCGCGCATCGGTACACACAACCGTACGTACGAGCCGGCAGAAGCGCCCGCCCGGGGGGGAGCTGAAAGTGACGATGACGAGGATTTCGAACCCGAATGACCTCGGCACCTTCAGAGTCTGAGGTGCTTCTCGAGTCAACCCCGAAGAATGTCCAGTGGCACCTCACTCGCAATGATTCAGGCAGTGTTCTCTACGGAGACTAAGGAGATTTTCATGACAAGCCCCAATAATGAATCTGGAAGTGGGTCGACCCCGAACAGCGGTTCGTCGATGGCAGGCACGAGTGGATCGACCGGAACTTCGAAGTCCACCGATCATGGCGAGACCTGCAAGAGCTGCGGGCGATCGATGAATGACAACGCCGGCAATGGCCTCGACGCCTTCCTCGGCAAGATCGGTATCAGCGACGACATGCTGGACAAGCTGAAGGGGTCGATGCAGAACGTCGATGTGGAGGAGTACCTCAACACGGCCCGCGACTACCTCAAGGACTCCAGCGGAAAAGCGAAGACATTCACCAAAGAGAATCCCGGCAAGGTGGCCGCGGGCGTTGCAGTGCTCGCAGTCGGCGCCGGCCTTCTGATCAGCGCTCTGAATCGCGACAAGGAGTAATTCCTCCCCGCGGGGCAGCCGCAACTGTGGCTGTCCCGCTGTCTCTCGTTCGAGGTTACGCCGGCCCCGGCTCACCAAAAGACGAACGGGAGCGCACTCCCGCACGATCACCAACTCGCTGAGAACGGCTATACTTCGCGACCCGTGGCGCTGTTTCAATCCGACCTCAAAGACGTCGTTCGGAAGCTCTCCAACAAAGAGTTCAACACGACCGAGGAGCGCGACCATCTCCTGGCCCGGCTCGTCCAGGGCGATGGACTGCGAGCGCGAGACGTGGTGTGGATGCTTTTCCGCCCCGATCGCGCAATACGCGACACCGGCGTCCGGATCCTGCAGAAGATGCGCGATCCGGAGACCGTCGATCTATTCGCCGCCGAGTGCAAGAACAAAGCGGAGGCCAGCGTGCGGGCGGCCAGCGGAGTCCTTTTTTCCCTCGGCGTTCCAGGAATCGAGAACCGGCTCATCCAGCTTCTGACATCGGCCGAGAAGGATACAAAAGAGAGCCGGGAGATTCACGACGCGGTCCGAAAGATTCTTCTCGAGGCTCCGGTCTCGAAGATCCTGGAGCCGGTCCTCTGGCAACTGGCTACCGTTGGGCGGCCTGAGGATCGCATCCCTTTCCTGCACAGGCTCGGATCTCTGGAGCTCGACGCGCAGAGCGCGGCCCGCTGGCAGAAGCTTGCTCGCGAGGGCGACAAGATCGCCCGTGAGAAGGCGCTCGAGGTGCTGGCAACACGAGCGCCGGCATCGTCTGTCGATCTCCTCGTCGAGCAGTTGCCGCTGGTCGGCTACTCCATCCAGCAATTGATCGTCGGGGCTCTGACCAGGGCCGCGGCCGGCCAGGGGGTCGATTTCGCCGACCGCATCCTCCCTCTCATCGCCTCGGGCGAGGCCGGCACTCGCTCGGCCATCCTCAAAATCCTGCTGGGGATGCCCAACCGCAACGCCCTCGTGAAGCGTTACATCACCTTCTCCAAGACCCTCCTGCCATTCGCACGCGATCGGGCCCTCGAATCGATGCGGGCCTTTGGCGACGATCTCCTCGAGCCGACACTTGAATTGATCAACGACCCGGACCCCGAGATCCGCGCTGCGGTCATGACCGTGGCCGCTTCCTTCGACGATCCGCGGATCGTCCCGGCTACCATCGCCCTGCTGCAGGATCACGACTGGTGGATCCGTGTGACGGCCGCCGAGAACCTCGGGCGCCTGAAGGACCCGCGCGCGGTCGACCCTCTCATCGCAGCTCTGGCCGAGCCCGAGCTGAAGTGGTCAGCCATCGAGGCTCTGGGCCGCATCGGCGATCCGCGGGCCCTGCCGGCGCTCGGCAAACTGCTGGCGGATCCCCACCCGGATATCCGGATCGAGGTCATGCAGGCCCTTCGCAGCTTCAACCACCCCCAGGTCCTGCAGGTCCTGCAGCGCGTAGCGACCAGCGATCCAAACCGGACCGTCCGGACCCGGGCGCTCGATATCGCCGAGGAAGTAGCAAAGCGCGAGAAGACCCACCTGACCGACGCAATTGGTCTGCGAACCGCCGCGCTGACGGCACACGCTCTTCGTGACGATCCGAGGCTCCACGCCATGCTCATCGCCACCCGCAATCAGGGAGCGTCGGACTTTCATCTCTCCGTGGGCCAACCGCCGGTCATTCGCGTCGCCTCGGATCTGCTTCGCGCACAGGGAGCTCCATTTACCCCCGAACAGACGGAAGCGTTGCTACGCGAGATTCTCACAGAACATCAGTGGAAACAGCTGGGGCAGGATCTTCAGCTGGATTTCTGTTACTTCATTCCCCAGGCCGGCCGCTACCGCGCCAACGTCTTTCTCGACCAGAAAGGCTACAACGCGGTCTTCCGGGTCATCCCGGAGAAGCCGCCGACCATCACCGAGCTCGGTCTTCCGGCCCATCTCGCGGAGATCGCCGATTATCATCAGGGCCTGGTTCTCATCTGCGGTCCGTCCGGCTCCGGAAAGTCGACGACGCTGGCCGCTCTGGTCAACCTGTTCAACGAGACGCGCAACGACCACGTCCTGATGATGGAAGACCCGGTCGAGTTCGTCCATCCGTTCAAGAATTGCCTGATCAATCAGCGCGAGGTCGGCAGTCATACCAACTCGTTCGCCCGCGCCCTGCGAGCCGCCCTGCGTGAGGATCCGGACGTCATCGTCATCGGTGAGTTGCGCGACAACGAGAGCGTCTCCCTGGCCCTCACGGCCGCGGAGACCGGCCACATCGTCATGGGAACCCTGAACTCGACCAGCGCGCCGAAAGCCGTCGACCGGATCATCACCAGTTTTCCGTCCGACGAGCAGCCGCAGATCCGCGCCGGCCTCTCGGAAGCGCTGAAATACGTGATCGCCCAGCGGCTGCTTCCGGCGAAGGAAGGACGCCGCCAGGTGGCCTGCTTCGAGATCCTCAAGGGAACCAGCACCATCGCCAACATGATCCGCGATGAGAAGACCTTTCAGATCTACTCGGCCATGCAGATCGGCCGTTCCCAGGGGATGCAGACTCTCGACGAGGCGCTCAAGGACCTGGTCAAGAAGAATCAGATCTCACCGGAAACCGCGTATATGGCAGCCAACAAGAAGGAAGAGTTCGAGCAGCTCGTGTCGGCCGACTTCCTCAAGGCGAAAACGTTCTGATGCAACGGATCGATCGTTTTCTGAAGCTGATGAACGACCGGGGCGCGTCGGATTTTCATCTGACCGTCGGACGGCCGCCGATGATCCGCACCTCGGGAACCATGGAGACCGTCCGATACCGCGTCGTCACGGAGCTCGACTTCACCGATATGGTGCAACCGATCACGCCGCCAAAATTGTGGGACGAATTCGTCACCAACGGCGATGTGGACTACTCCTATGAGATTCCGGAGATGGCCCGCTACCGAGTCAACCTCTTCCGGCAGCAGCGAGGCGCGGGCGCCGTCTTTCGGGTCATCCCGACGAAGATCATGACCATCGAGCAGCTCGGCCTTCCGGAGCCGATCCGCCGGATCGCCGCCCTGCAGAGCGGCCTGGTCCTCGTGACCGGCCCCACCGGCTCGGGTAAATCGACCACGCTCGCCGCCATCATCGACCTGATCAACGAGACGCGCAGCCTGCATGTGATCACCATCGAGGATCCGGTCGAGTTCGTCCATCCGAACAAGAAGTGTCTGGTGCACCAGCGTGAGATCGGATCGCAGGCGCGGAGCTTCGCCGAGGCTCTCAAAGCGGCCGGACGGGAAGACCCCGATATCATTCTGGTCGGAGAGATGCGCGACCTCGAGACCATCGCCATGGCTCTTTCCGCAGCGGAAAGAGGGACGCTGGTCTTCGGCACTCTCCATACCAACAATGCTGCCAAGACCATGGACCGCATCATCAACGTCTTCCCCTCAGGCGAGCAGGAGAGCATCCGGAATGTCCTCGGCGAGACGATCCGGGCAGTCGTGGCGCAGCAGCTACTCCCGAAGCTCGGCGGAGGGCGGGTAGCGGCGCTGGAGATCCTGTTCGGCTCCCCGGCGATCGGCAATATGATCCGGGAGGGAAAAACCTCACAGATCACGTCTGCCATCCAGACAGGGATCAAGGAAGGAATGATCGATATGGACTCTTCGATCAGGCGCCTCTACGACGAGAAGAAGATCTCCGCCCGCGCCGCCTACGACAAGGCCATCGACAAGAGCCAGTTCAAAGACTCCCTGGCAGCCGAGGGGATGAGCGAATAGGCTCGGCCGGCAGAGTCCATGGTCTCCACTTGTCAGGACCGGGGATGGCCATGCGTGCAACCTGTGCCTGACAACGTGTAACGTAGGCCGCATGCGATCCGAAGAACGCGACATCTCGATTCAGGCCGGGCATCTCCATTGCGTGATCGCCGGCACCGGCCCGCTGGTCGTGCTGCTTCACGGCTTTCCTGAGTTCTGGTTCTCCTGGCGCAATCAGATCGCACCTCTGGCCCAAGCCGGCTTTTGCGTCGCTGCTCCCGACCTGCGGGGATACGACCTCTCCTCGCGACCTGGCGGGGTACGCAACTATCGGATGGAAGCGCTGGTCCAGGATGTAGTCGATCTCGTCCACGCCCTGGGCCAGCAGCGCTGCATCCTGGTCGGGCACGACTGGGGAGGGATGGTGGCGTGGTTCACGGCCATGACGCATCCGGAACTGGTGGAGCGGCTGGTGGTCATGAACTGCCCGCACCCTGTGCCGTTCCGGCGCGAGCTGAAGCTTCCAGCGCAAAAGAAAAAATCGTCGTACATGGCCTTCTTCCAGCTCCCGTGGCTTCCGGAGCTGATGATGCGCGCTTTCGACTTCCGGAGGCTCCGGAGAGCTCTGAAATCCCTCTCCTCAAATCCGAACGCATTCAACGAGGAGGAGATGGCTCGTTACGTTGAGGCCTGGCGCCAGCCGGGCGCGCTGACCGCGATGCTCAACTACTACCGCGCCATGCGGGTGAGGCCGGCCAGCAGTACGGCCATACAACCGATCCGCTGTCCTACACTTCTAATCTGGGGTCAGCGCGATCCGGTCTTCGTCCCGGAGGTGTTTCAGGACTTCGATCAGTGGGTCCCGGATCTGCGGCTGGAGAAGATCCCCGAAGCCAGCCACTTCGTCCAGGCCGATGCCCCGGAGATCGTCAACAAGTTGATCATCGACTTCGCCCGCCGGTGAGGCTGGACTAGCTGGCGTCGAACACAGCCTTCTGCTCGGCGATGAAGCCGAAGATCTCCATCTTGGCGGCGCTGTCGAGGTGTTGCGAGACCTCGAAGAGCTGGATCGACAGCAGGGTGTTGAGGCCTTCCTCGAGGACCGAGCGTCGCCGCTCGAACGGCAGCTCGGAGATGTTGCCGATGAGCATGTTCTCGTCGAAGCGGCCGAATTGATCGAAGAACACTCCGGACCACAGCTCGTTCCCATCCGCGGTCTGAAAAACGGTCATGAAGATGTCACGCGATTGATCGTCTCCCACCGCCTTCTGCAGCGCCTGGTAGAGACGGCCGAACATTCCGTTGTAGCTCGAGACGATCTTGAGCAGCTCGGGCGAGTCCTCCACGTCGAGGAAGACCGGCCGGTAGGACTTCTCTTCCGCCACCACCTCGACCAGGCGGGCGGTGACCAGCTGAAACAGCATGCGGGTTACTTCGAACTCGGTCATCTCCGAGCGGCCGATCAGCTCGCGGATGGTCAGCCTGCCGTCGATCTGTTGGAAGAGGAGGATCTCAGGCTCGCTCAGATCGAGCTCCTCGAAGTCGGGAGTGACACCATGGACCGGGGCGAAGATCATCTCCAGACTGGTGATCTTCTCCCGGATGCGGGCTGACTCGTCGAGCCGCCGTACCCCTTCCATGATGATGCTCGATGAGCTCATCTGCAGAACGATGCGCTGTTCGGTCGAGATCATTTCCGTGGATTGATCAAAGCGGAAATGTCCCTCTTTCCATGCGAAGAGCGAGTAGATGATCTCCAGGACCTGATTCTTCACACTCCACCAGAGATCCTTGGGCGAGATGGCCCCCATCTGGACGAGCACCTTCCCGTGACGCATCTGCGGGGTCACCCGTCTGCGCGACTCCTCGAACTGTTCGCGGTTGATCTTCCCGTTGCGAAGCAGGAACTGTCCGAGGGTGTGCTCGAACGAGCTCGAGGTGGCGAAGATGACCTCGCCGTCCCTCCAGTGCATCGATCGCTCGAGCTCGTCATGCCGCACGACCAGGCGTCCGGTCGCGCGGATCATCGCCAGAAAGCTGAGAATGTCCGGCAACTGGATGGCGGACAGGTCGCCTTCGAGCACAGTCTTCGTGTTCGGCGCGTCGGTCATGATGGTCGGAGTGGAATTCGGCGGCAGCCAGGAGTCAGGGTCCCGGCCTCTTCGCCGCGCGCAGGATGACACGCCGCCGGGAAGCGATCAAGGGCCCATCGCGGCAGCGGCGATGGTCTTCGGAAGCAGAATCGTGATCAGTTCGACGACCCGCTCGATCTGCTGCGCCGTTGTGAAGCGGCTCAGGGAGATGCGGATCGTGCCGCGGGCCACCGGCTCGGGGAGCCCCATGGCCAGGAGTACGTCGCTCGCTTCCACCCGTCCCGACGAACAGGCCGATCCGGTGGACACGGCTACGTCATTCAGATCCAGTCCGATCACCAGCGCCTCCCCGTCGGCACCGCGGAAGGTGGCGCTGCTGGTGTTGGGCAGCCGCTCTTCCGCCGCGCCGTTGAACGCGACCGGCAGACCAGCCGCCCGAAGACCCTCCTCGAGGGAGTCGCGCAAGGCAAGCATTCGAGCGCCATCCGCAGCGTTGCGGGCCAGAGTCGCCGCCACACCGAACCCGGCGGCGAGCGGAGCATTCTCGGTTCCTGCGCGCCGTCTCCGCTCCTGCGCTCCTCCGACCACGAATGGCTCGAGGGTCGTGCCGCTGCGAACGTACAGGGCGCCGATTCCCTTCGGGCCGTGAAACTTATGAGCGGAGACGGAAAGCGTATCGACGTCCAGAGCCTTCACGTCGACCGGGATCCTGCCGGTGGCCTGGACGGCGTCGCAGTGGAACGACACGCCGCGCGTCTTGCAATGCCGCGCAACCTCGGCCACCGGCTGAATGACACCGGTCTCGTTGTTCGCCAGCATCATGGTCACGAGGCTCGTCTCCCGCCGGATCGCGGCGATCATCTCCTCGGCTCGAACACGCCCGCTCCCGTCGCAGCCCACCGTCGTCACCTCGGCTCCCCGTTGTTTCAGAACATTGACAGCCTCGAGAATCGACGGGTGTTCAATGGCAGTCGTGACGACGTGGCTCCCCTTCGCAGATCCGATGACGCCGAACAATGCTGCGTTGTTCGCCTCCGTGCCGCCGCTCGTAAAAACGATCTCGCGGGCTGCGGCCCCGAGAAGCGCGGCCACCTCTTCGCGGGCCTGCTCGAGCGTCCGGCGCGCCGCCTGCCCTTCCTTATGAATGCTCGAAGGGTTACCGTACGAATCACGCAGCGCGCGCTGCAGGGCATCCAGCACGGCTGGATCAATGGGAGTGGTGGCGTTGTTGTCGAGGTAGATTCGCATCCTGGAGCGCCTAACGGTCTGCCATGAACAAAACGGGTCTCTCAATCACGGCGTCACTCTGTCTCGCAGTATCCAACATCGTGGCTCAGTCTAATCCACCGTCCCCTCCGGCAGCAGGGGGGACCCCCCCGATTCAACCACCCTCGACCTCCACCGCGGCAGCCGATCCCCAACAGCCGCCCCCTCCTGCGGCCCCGGCACCAGCCACTCCACAGCGGAAGGATGCGCCCGATCCGGGAGTCCGCAAACTGTCCAAGCGGGAGCGCAAGGACCGCATCGCAAAGCTGTCCGACGCTTACCGCGAGTTCCTGCGCGACGTCGAGCCGATCATGCTGCCGACCGAGCTCGACACGTTCCTCGTACTGGAGACCGATCCGCAGCGTGACATCTACATCACCGAGTTCTGGCGCCGGCGCGACGTGGCGCAGCAGACGACGAATCACACCTACCGCGATCTCTATTACGAGCGGCTCTCCGATGCCAGGGAAAAGTTCAAGTTCGTCTCCTCCGACCGCGCCAAGACCTATTTGATCCAGGGAGAGCCGTCCGACATCGTCACCGTCGATTGCGACCGCTTCGTGCAGCCGATCCAGATCTGGAAGTACTACGAGATTCCAGGCCTCGGCCACGAAGTCCGCCTCCTCTTCTTCACGCCGCGCTACTCCGGGCGCGATTACGAGCTCTGGAGCCCCATGGGAGTGGGAAACGACTCGCTGGCCCAGCTGGTTTCCCAGGATGCCATCGGCCAGTACGGCAGCGAACAGGCCGCGGTACAGGGAGTCTTCTTCGCCTCCGCCGCTCCCGGCACGTTCGTCAGCAAGCTCGAAGTGGAGTGCAAAAACGGCGACGAACTGCTGCGCGCCATCAGCTGGATGCAGCAGGCCAAAACCGATCTCCCGAAGGTCTTCCAGCCCCCGGCCGTCAACGAGGAGGACGTGCATAAGATCCTCCGCTCGGTCGTGCTGGCCAGCCCGGGTGCCACAAAGCTGACGACATCGTTTGCCGTTCGCTACCCTGCGAAAGAGGGCGGCCGGACCGACGCCGAGATGACCCTCATCGTCCCGACGGCCGACCTCGCCACGAGCGAGGTCGCCGGCACCAAGACCTTCAACATCGACGTGACCGGCGAGGTGCTGAAGGAGGAGAAGCTCTTCGAGAACTACCGATACCGCTACGACTTTCCCTATGACCCGAAACAGAAGCAACTGGTCCTGGTCATCGATCGTCTGCTCCGCCCCGCCGATTACAAGGCGCGCATCAAGGTCAGGGACGTCAACTCCCGGGCCGAAGCGATCGTCGAGAACGACCTCACAGTTCCCGAGGTTTTCGACTCACCGGAGAAAGCTGCCGGGAAGGCGGCGGCCGATGCCACCGTGGCGAAGCTGAAGGCGGACGTCGTGAGCGAAGGGGCGAAGCTGCGGATCGTCCCTCTGGCCGACGATCTTCTGAACGGGATTCAGCACATCGAGACCATCGTTACGGGCGACTCGATCAAAGCCGTCGAGTTCTATCTCGATTCGAAAAAGGTCATGGTCAAGCGGCAGCCGCCCTACACCCTCGACCTCGATTTCGGCGACGTGCCGCAGGTTCACAAAGTCCGCGCCGTCGGCGTCGACGAGAAGGGGGCGATGATCACCGGCGACGACATCATCGTGAACACCGGCACCGATCCGTTCCGCGTCCGCATCGACTCCCCGCGGGTCGCGGCAAAGCTGCGGGGCCGTACGCGCGTCCTGGTATCAGCGCAGATCCCGGAAGGCAAGAAGCTCGACAACGTCCAGTTGTTTCTCAACGAGACGCCAATCGCCACCATGTACGACCCCCCATTCATTCAGATGGTCGACATTCCCGAGTCGCTCGGCGTGGCCTACCTGCGCGCGGTGGCTACGCTCAAGGACGACTCCACTCCTCCGATCGAAGACGTGGTGATGATCAACTCTCCGGAGTTCATGCAGCAGGTCGACGTGCATCTCGTGGAACTGCCGACGACGGTCCTCAGCGGCAGCAAGCCGGTCACCGATCTGCCTCAGACCTCGTTCAAGGTGCTCGATGAAGGGAAGCCGGTCAAGATCTCCAAGTTCGAATATGTGAAGAACCTGCCGCTCTCCATGGGTCTGGCCATCGATACCTCCGGCTCCATGCAGCCGCGGATGATGGAGGCGCAGAAAGCGGGCGCAGAGTTCTTCCAGAAGACCATCCGCAACGGCGACAAGGCCTTCGTCGTCTCCTTCGACACCCAGCCTCAGATCGTGCAGAAGTGGACGACGCACCTCGCTGATCTCAACGCCGGCCTCTCCAAGCTGCGCGCCGAGGAATCGACAGCGTTGTACGACGCCATCGTCTACTCCCTCTATAACTTCCTCGGCGTCCGCGGCCAGAGAGCTCTCGTCGTGATCACCGACGGCAAGGACACATCATCGAAGTTCAGCTGGGACCAGGCCGTCGAATACGCCCGCCGCGCGGCCGTACCGATCTACGGCATCGGCATCGGCATCAAACCGACCGAGATCGATGTCCGCTACAAGTTCGGCAAGTTCTGCAGCGAGACCGGCGGCAACGTCTACTACATCGAGCGGGCCGAGGATCTCCGGCGCATCTACAGCGACATCCAGAACGAGCTCCGCTCCCAATACCTCCTCGGCTTTTATCCCCCCATCGACCAGAAGCCGGGCTCCAAATGGCACGAGGTCACCGTGCAGGTGGACCAGGGAAGGGCCAAGACGATCCGCGGCTACTATCCGTGAGCTGATTGATCGCCGCGAGCCTGTAGCACAGACACTTCTGTGTGTGCGTCTCTCCCTGTAGCACAGACACTTCTGTCTGTGCGCTCACTGGCTGACCGACGTCTTCCGTTCCTGCGCTGTGCGCTCGCGCTCGGCGGCGCGCTGCGCGCGGCGCTCGTTGGCTTCGTCCTTGATCCGCTGGCCGATCTCGCAGCCGGTGACTGTCGTGGCCAGGCCACCTTCGGCCGTCTCCTTGAGGCCGCGCGGAAGAGATCGCCCGATGCGAACCATGGCCTCGACGATCTCGTCCATCGGGATGACCGAAGTGACGCCGGCCAGGGCCAGCTGGGCGGCGGTGAGGCCGTGAACGGCGAAGATAGCGTTGCGCTTGACGCAGGGCACTTCGACCAGTCCGCCGACCGGGTCGCAGACCAGGCCGAGGGTGTTCTTGAGGGCCAGGGCGGCGGCGTGGATGCAGTCCTTCGTGTTGCCGCCCATCATGTAGGCAGCGGCGGCGGCGCCCATTGAAGCGGCCACGCCGACCTCGTTCTGACAGCCGCCGGCGGCGCCTGAGATGTGAGCCGAGAGCGCGATGATCGAGCCGATTCCACCGGCCACGACCAGGGCCCGCACGGTTTTCTCCGGCGGCACGTTGCGCTCTTCCTCCAGCGCCAGCAGCATGCCCGGCACGACGCCGCCGGCCCCGGCAGTCGGAGCGGCGACGATCACCCCCATTCGTGAGTTCTCCCCCATCACGGAGAGCGCGTAGATCTCCGCCTTCACCGTGAGCGGATCGAGAAAGGTCTTACCTGCGAGGAAAGCATCATTGAGCAGACGAGCTTCATTCCCGACCAGCTTCCCCATCGAGAGACCGCCGCTCTTCCCTCGCTCGATGCAGTCGCGCATCACGCCGCGGCGTCGCGAGAGGGTCTCCAGAATGTCGGCCGCGGGAACGGCGTGGTCGGCTGAATCGGATTCGAGAAAAACCTCGGCCAGATCGCGATCGCGGCCGAGCTCTTCGAGCTGATTGAATGATTCGATCATGGGCGCTACAACGCGCGCGAACGCGACGTCTGTTCCGCGGCCCCCGCCCCCCCCGGCGGCCGAAGCGGCCGCCGCTCCACAGAAGCATCCGTGGTTCGAGTGGAGAGGCGCCCGCTCTCGGGCGCCTGGCGCAGCCGAGCATGGGCTCGCTCCGCGAACGAAGGTCCTTACGGGATACGGTCCAGCTGCTGGGCCCGGTCGACGTCGTCGAGGGCCAGAATGCGGCCGAGGGCTTCGGCTGAGAGAGGCGAGTCGACATCGATCTGCATGAATGCTTCCTTGCCGCGCTGCCGTCTCGAGCAGACCAGTGCTGCGATGTTGATCCCTTCGTCGGCGATGATCTTCGTCGTCTGGTGAATCATCCCCGGCCGGTCGCGATAGAACATGAGGAGAGTCGGCGAATCGCCTCGCAGACGAGCCTGATAACCGTCGATCCGGAAGACCTCGATGACCCCTCCGCCGATCGAGGAGCCGACCACCTCTGCCTGCCTGCTCGTCCCACGAATCTCGACTCGCACCGTGTTCGGATGAACGTCGCCCAGGTCTTCTTCGGAAAACTCGATGTCCACTCCCATCTGTTCGGCGATCCGGATCGATTCGGGAATCCGGGGGTCATCGACGTTGAGCCCGATCGAGCCGCCCACCAGGGCGAAATCCGATCCGTGCCCGCGATAGGTCGCGGCCAGCGGGGGATGCAGATAGAAGTGGACGGCTACCGGCTCCTCGTCGAGGATCTCCCGCGCAACTCGACCCAGTCGGGCCGCGCCTGCGGTATGCGAACTGGATGGTCCGACCATGACCGGACCCATGACGTCGAGAATCGAGACTCTTCGATCATGACGGATTGCCATGGCCGAAAGCTTACAACGTCCCGTTCG
>JADGNX010000392.1 GCA_017883265.1 Thermoanaerobaculia bacterium | reverse complement strand
TCACCCTTCACTCTTCTCGAGCTCCTCACCGCCAGCGACCTGATGCTGGCCGAGAACATCTACGGCAAGGTCGAGCCTGCTCCCGCCCGCTCTGCCGACGATGTCATGCGCGTCCGTCCGACCTCCCTCGCCGACGACGCTCGCAGTCTCCTGCTCCGGCATCTGGTTCAACCTGGCGACGACCTCGAAATCTGGTTCGCCTCGGGGTAGATCCAGGGGCAAAGATGGCTGGAACATTGCAGATATTCCTGAGTAAATGAACGCTCTGTCCCGGCCGCTGGCTACCCACCTACCGCCTCGGGATCGCCGCCGTGGCCGCCGAATCATCACGTTGAAGAACTTCTGGCGCCTCTTACTGGCCGGAATCGTTCTTTTCGTCGCCCTGACCGTGGCTTCCAACTTCAAGAAGTCGACCCCGGGTCAGTACGGAAGCCTCTACGGAAAGCAGCAGCCGGTGGGTGCCAAGGCCGCGTTTCATCCGGCCATCGTCACCGAGGCGCCGGCTCCCGTATCCGAGCAGGAACGCGCCGACGCCCTCCGTCTCGACGCCGCTGCGAGATCGCAGTACCTCGGCACCGAAAACAAGCCTTCTGAGTCACCGATCGCATCACCTTCCGTCCCCGCCGGCGTTCCCGCCACCACGTCATCCGCATCGAATGTGGACAACAGCTCCTTCGGTCCTCCCCCATCCGTCGCGCCCCTCCGCCGGGGTCAGAAAGTCTCGATCGTGGGCGACTCCGACGGCGTGAAAGTCGTCAAACAGTAAGGCGGCGAGGGGCGGGGTTGGGCACGCCGGTGGGCGAGCCGAGCCGTCATGGGCCAGCCACCGATCGATCGTCGCATGGGAAAGGGCGATATCATTCCGCCTTTACAACCCGCGCATCCAGAGGTTGCCATGCGAACTTTCGCTCTTCGTCTGTCCGTGTCGCTCATACTGCTCATGCTTCCCGCAGCCAATTCCATGGCGGCGGTGCTCAATCTTCCGAATTACGACGCCCTCGCGGTTTCTGAAAGCGCCGCAGCCCGGCAGAGCGACCTGGCGGCGAAGTTAGCCCGCCCCGGCATTCCGGTCGAATGGGAAAGCCATTTCGGTGTTCCCTCCTTCGTCTGGCCGGCGCACGATGCGCAACCGGTCGCGGATCTCGCCTTTGAAGCGCCCGACCTCGCGGCGCGGCGCCACGTCGCTCAGTTCGCTCCTCTGTACGGTCTCACTCTTGCCGACGTCGCCAACGCCGTGGTCGCAGGCGTCCACGACACCGGCCGCGGCGCCATCGTCATCAAGCTTCGCCAGCAGATCGACGGGATCGACGTGTTTCGCGAGGAGCTCAACGTAGTCATGGCGCGCGACCGATCGCTGGTCGCTCTTGCCGGATATCTTTCTCCCTCCGGCCGTTCGACGCAGCTGTCCTTGAAAAGGAAGATCGCCGCGGATGCTGCCACGGCGCCCTTCGCCCTTCCTGCCAGAGCGGCCATCATGCGAGCCTTCGCTGACCTCGCGCCCGATGCGCAGGCCCTCTCAACGGCTTCACTCCGCGTCAAAGAGGCGACGGGTGTCTACTCTCTCTATGTCGATGACCAGGAGCGAACCGACGACGCCATCGTTCGCCCCATTCGAGCCAGGCGGGTGTGGTTCCACCTGCCGGCCGGTTTCGAGCCGGCATACCATATCGAGATCGATCTCGGATGGCGCTCGACAACAGACTCTCAGCTCTACTCTTACGTCATCTCAGCCATCGATGGCCGGATCCTCTTTCGCAAGAATCTGACCGAGGATCAGGCGGCTCCGGCCGCCACGCCGTCTCCATTCGCTTACCGGGTCTGGGCCGACACCACCGGCCAGCATCGTCCGCTGAATGGACCGCAGGGATTCGGAGGCGATCCAAACCCGAGCGGGACCAACGACGGCTTTCAACCTGACTTCGTCGCTCCGGCGCTGTTGACTCTCGGCTCGGGTCCTATCAGCACGGCCGACGGGTGGCTTCCAGCCGGCGCAACCGAAACGAACGGCAATAACGTCGATGCCTATGTCGACCTCTCGCCCCCGGACGGCCTGACCAAAGGCGATTTTCGTGCGACCAGTACGAGCATCGGCCATTTCGATCGCACCTACGACATGGCCAGTCAGCCGGTCTCGACCTCGGCGCAGCAGCAGGCGGTCATCACCCAGATGTTCTATGACGTCAATTTCTTCCACGACTGGTACTACGACTCCGGCTTCGACGAGGCCGCCGGAAATGCGCAGACCGACAACTACGGACGAGGCGGCAAGCCGGGCGACAACATTCACGCAGAAGCCCAGGACAGTTCCGGGCGCAACAACGCCAACATGTCGACGCCGGCCGACGGTGGACACCCGCGAATGCAGATGTACATCTTCGACGGAATCGGCGCTAGGACGCTGAAGATCGACTCTCCGTCCGCCAGTGCCAGCGACTACGCGACCGGCACGGCCCAATTCGGGCCGCAGACGTTCAACCTCAACGGCGAGGTCGCCGCCTCCTCCCCCGCCGATGCCTGCACCCCCCTCACCATGTCTCTCAGCGGAAAGATTGCGTTCGTCGATCGAGGCACGTGTAACTTCGTCGTGAAAGCCGCGAACGTTCAGGCAGCCGGCGCGATGGCCATGGTGATCGGGAACGTGCCTGCAACTCCCAGCCCCACGGCTCGATCGACCATGGGCTGTCTCGGCGCGGTCTGCTCGAGCCTCGAGAAGTCGCTGCCCCCGTCCATGCTCGTGCCCGAGCCCGATTCCGAGAATCTCCGGGCGCAGCTTGCGAATGGCGCCCTCCACGCCACCATCCGCCGCGACTTCGCTCCCGATCGCGACGGCGCACTCGACAATCAGATCGTGGCCCACGAGTGGGGTCACTACCTGAGCAACCGGCTCATCGGCGACTCGAACGGCCTGGCCAGCCAGCAGTCGCGCGGCATGGGCGAGGGCTGGAGCGATTTCCTTGCCCTTCTCCTCACGGCTCGGCCGGAAGACACCGCGGTAGCCTCCGACAACTCGTTCAACGGTTCCTATCCGGTGGCCGGCTATGCCCTCGGTGGCGGAGCGAACGGTCCTCTGGTCAACAGCAGCTTCTATTTCGGGATTCGCCGCGTTCCCTACTCGACCGACATGACACGCGATCCCCTCACCCTCAAACATGTAAGCGCCGGAACGCCAATCACCGGCGCCGCCGTGGCATTCGACGAGGATGGCCAGAGCGATG
>JADGNX010000111.1 GCA_017883265.1 Thermoanaerobaculia bacterium | reverse complement strand
TTCTGGTTTCTGGTTTCTGGTTTGGAAATGTCAAGACCACCAGGCCGGTCGTTCCAATCTCGCAACGTTTTGCTTCGCGCGCAAGGCCAGGCGTTCGTGGTTTGCCAGCATTTTGAGAGGGAACCGGCGGCTTTAGCCGGCCATACGCACTTCCGCGGGACTGTCATTCCGGCGGGTGATGGGCTAATCTTACGGGGATTGGTCAAGAGCAAATCAACCGCAAACAGCATTGCGGTCCGCTGCTGCTTCCCCCGCGCCACCTTCGCCGGAGCCGCCACAGGGGTGGGAAGACCTTCAAAATCATGGCATCCGCTTCGCTTTGAGCCGATCGAAATGGGTGAAGGCAGGCCTCAGATAACATCGAGACCCCCTCTCCTGAGCGAGGCCGGTTGATGAGAATCAACTACTACGAGGTTCTCGGAGTGGAGCGAGGAGCTAGCGATTCGGAGATTCGCGACAAGTTCCGAAAGCTGGCGCGGGAGCGCCATCCCGATCGGTATCGGGGAACGGAAAAAGCCGAGGCGGAGCGCAAGTTCCAGACGCTCACCGAAGCGATGAACGTGCTGACCGATCCGGCGCGGCGCAAGAACCACGATGCCGAGTTGTCCAGCCTCAGCCGCGGCCAATCCGAACCCGGCCAGCTCTCGAAGGTCTACATGTCGAAGGGAATCAAGGCCTACCGGGATTCCGACTTCGACACGGCTCGTGAGAATTTCGATATGGCCGTCAAGCACAACCCGAAGGACGCGAAGGCCTTCCACTATCTCGCGCTGGCCTCGGCCAAGACCCCTTCGCTGATGCGGCAGGCCGTGCAGGCCATCGAGACGGCCGTGCAGCTGGAGCCCTACAACCCGGTCTTTCTCAAGGACGCCGGCCTCCTGTGCAAGCGCGCCGGCCTGACGGCGAAAGCGGAGCGCTACCTCGACGAAGCCCTCAAGTGGGACAAGGACAACGTCGAAATTCAGGGGGCGCTCGCTGAACTGCGGCAGGGCCGCGGCGAGTCGAAAGAGGGAAGCCGTGGCTTCTCCCTCTTCAAAAAAGGCTGATCGCGATGCAGGTGAAGGCAAGCGGCCTCACGCACGTCGGCCGTCAGCGTCAACATAACGAAGACTCGTTCCTGGTTGAGGACAACGCGCGGTTGTTCGTGGTAGCCGACGGTATGGGGGGACATGCGGCCGGTGAGATCGCCTCGCGCATCGCCGTCGACTCCATTCAGGAGTTCATCCTCCATACGAAAGAGGATGAGGGAACCTGGCCGCACGCCTACGACGAGCGCTACAAGCGATCGACCAACCGCCTCATGGCCGCGGTGAAGCTGGCCAACACCCGCGTGCTCGAGGCCATGCGGAAGGATTCCCGTCTTCGAGGCATGGGAACGACCGTGGTGGCCTGCATGGCGGACGGCGTGACCATGTCCGTAGCGCATGTCGGCGATTCGCGCGTCTATCTCATCCGCGGGGACCAGCTTTCGCGGATCACCAACGATCACTCCTGGGTCTTCGAGCAGGTTCAGGCCGGCATGCTGACGGAAGCAGAGGCCGAGAAGCATCCGCTGCGCAACGTGATCACCCGGGCACTGGGCGGGGCGTTGTCGGTGGTTCCCGATGCCTCTGAAGTGGAATGTCAGCCGGGCGACGTTTTCCTGCTTTGCTCGGACGGGCTGACCGGTATGGTTTCTGAAGAGCAGATCCTGAAGGTGGTCACGGAGTACGAAGAGGACCTCGATGGAGCCTGTCAGAGCCTGATCGCCTCGGCCAACGAGCACGGCGGTCTCGACAACATCACGGCGATTCTGGTGCGGGCTGAGTAGTCGGAGGGCCTTTGCAAGTCACGATTGAATATTGCGGCGTCTGAAACTACCTCCCCCGAGCCGCCAGTCTGGCGGTCGAGATCAGGAAGGAATTCAACGTCGAACCGACCATCGTCCGCAGCAGCGGCGGGGTCTTCAACGTCAGCGTCCGGGATCAGATGATCTTCTCGAAGAGTGACGAGGGGCGGTTCCCGACGGAGAAAGAGATCATCGACAAGCTCCGCGCGATCGGGTAAGGGGTCTGGTAGCCGCGGAGCGGCGACATCGGGCGTAGCCCAGCGCGCGAGGGCGTGTTGCCCAACTCTTTCCGCGCGCACACGCGGAGACCTTCCGCGACCCCTGCCGGGGTCGACTGTCCTTGCCGCTCGGTTGCGGTGGCGGCGCGCCAAAGGCGCTTGCCACCGGCTAATTTCCGGCACGCCTTTCAGCGTGCTCGTTGTGTGGGTGTGTAGTCGTGACACCAGCCAAACCGACGTTGGGCAACAGGCCCTTTCGACACATGGTAAATTCTCGCGTCATGACGACATGGGACAGCAGACGGATCATGAAAGAGCTAGCCGATCCGGCGCGGCGGCAGAGAATCGGAACCTCGTTCTGGCGGGCAGCCGATCCGCAGAGCAAGGCCCTGGCCACGGCGCAACTGGCAAAGGCCCTTCGCTTTCGCGAGGAGTCGATTCGCAAGCTTCCGCTCCAGCGCAAGGGAGAGCTGCTCGTGGCCCGCTTCCAGCAGCCCGAGATGGAGCGGGCGTTGGAGATGGCCATCATGCAGTACCACACCAGCGAGGCCTCCGAGATGATGGGAGCGTTTCTCGACCGGTGGAGGGTTCCTCACGAGAATGGAGCGATCGAGACCGATGAATACGAGACACCGACCACCGATCAGGTTCGGGAGGCGGTGACCGAGCTGCAAAGCCGTTTCGAACCGCGCGACATCGCGCTCTATCTGGCCTCGGCCGGCCTCCTGATGGGCGACAAATGGCGGGAGGCGACCTGGCCCGTCGTCGACGAGATGGCGGCGAAACTTTAGCGCGGCGCAGTGAATCGCGTGCCCTAAGTGGAGCGGCGGCCGCCTCGGCCGCCGGGGGAGGGCGGCTGGCCCCGTTCAGCGCGCGGGCGCCCGACGGCGCGCGCCCCTCCACACGCGTGCCCGTCCACAGGCTCACTCGCTGCATGCTCCACTGGCTGCTGGATTGCAGATCAGGCCGCGGAGGGATTGACATGCGCCTGGGACGCGAGAGCGACAACGTAGAGGACCGTCGAGGGCTGGGGATTCCGATCATGGCCGGCGGTGGCATCGGAGCGGTCGTGCTGGCGCTCGTGGCGATGTTTTTCGGGATCGATCCGCGCGCTGTTCTCTCGCCGGGGCAGGCACCCGCAACAGCCCGGAGCGGAGCGCCGAGCGCTGCGCCGACCGACGCGGAAGGGGTCTTCGTCTCGAAAGTCCTCGCCGATACGGAGGACACCTGGACCACGATTTTCCACGACGACCTCGGACGGCAGTACGAGCCTCCGAAGCTGGTCCTCTTCAGCGGCGGAGTCGAATCGGCGTGCGGCATGGGCCAGACAGCTTCCGGTCCCTTTTACTGTCCGAACGATCACAGGGTCTACATCGATCTGGAGTTCTATCAGGAGCTGAAGGATCGCTTTCAGGCTCCCGGCGATTTCGCGCAGGCCTATGTGATCGCACACGAGGTCGGGCACCATGTGCAGACCCTGATCGGCACGATGGACCAGGTCGATAGCCGCCGGGCCCACAGCTCCCGGGGCGCCGCGAATGCCCTCTCCGTGGAAACCGAGCTGCAGGCGGACTGCTACGCCGGCGTCTGGGCAAACAGGGCCCAGAAGATGCGCAACATCCTCGAACCGGGGGAGCTGGAGCAGGCACTCAACGCCGCCAGCGCCATCGGCGACGATCGCATTCAGAAACAGACGACCGGCCGGGTGAACCCCGACAGCTTTACTCACGGGAGCTCGGAGCAACGCGTGCACTGGTTCAAGGAAGGATGGAGCAGCGGCGACATGAAGCGCTGCGACACGTTCGCGTCACTGGGCGGGTAGTCCTTCCGCGAATCCGCGCCCTTCACGAAACGTCATCGCGCCCACCCGCCCGCCAGATCCCTCGCTGTCGCTCGGGATGACAAGACAGTCCGAATTCGGACTACAGTAGCTCGATCAATTGCACCGGCTTGCCTTCGGCGAATCGCGACGGTCGGAGCGGATCGATATCGAGCTGCGGCGGGCGCCCGAGGATGAGATCGGAGGCGAGCTGGCCGAGCGCGGGAGCATGCATGACACCGTGTCCGGACGAGCCGTTGACCAGGATGAGATTGCTGGCATCGGACGTCGTCCCGAGGAGAGCATGTCTGTCGGGTGACATCTCGTAGAGACCGGCCCACGAGGCCTCCCGGTCGAACGGCACGTCGCGCAACAGGCTGACTCGCGCGTCGCTCTTCCTGCGGACTTCCTTCAGCCAGAGGTCATCGACCTCCGTCTCGAACGGATCTTCGACTCTCGCTGAATCCGGCCAGAGCAGCAGGACCCTCCCGTCGCGTACGCGCAGGTGGAAACCGTCGTCGGCGAAGATCGTCATCGGCATGTCGCTGGGAAGAGCCGTTGTCGGAACGGTCGCTGCCACCTGCCGCCGGACCGGAACAACCGGAACGTCCACGCCGGCCATCTCTCCGACTCGGGCCGCCCAGGCTCCGGCGGCGTTGACAAAGGTGTGGGCGGCGATCTCGCCGCGATTAGTGCGAAGGGCAACGAGGTGTCCGCGTTGTTTCTCGAATGCCATGGCCTCGGTCCCGCTCT
The DNA here is from genome assembly GCA_017883265.1 of Thermoanaerobaculia bacterium. Taxonomy (GTDB): domain Bacteria; phylum Acidobacteriota; class Thermoanaerobaculia; order Gp7-AA8; family Gp7-AA8; genus JADGNX01. Next base: position 5,770 of record JADGNX010000111.1, on the reverse strand, counting down.
CGAAGCGCACGCCCATCCGGACGGCGGCCTCGCTGTAGCCGCGCAGGATCTCCAGCGGCCTCAAGAAGCCGTCCGATGGCGACCAGGCCGCGCCGATGTACGACCCTTCGTCGATGGCGGGGTTGAGCGCGGCCGCTTCGCGAGCATCGATGATTCGGGCTTCACCGACGCCGTGGTGGCGCTGAAGATCGTTCACCAGGCGTAGACGATCGAGCTGCGCCGGTGACGAGGTGAGAAAGAGATATCCGGTCTGCTCAAAGCCGGGATCGACGCCGGTCTCTTCCTCGAAGTGAAGGAGTTTCTCGCGAGCCATCAGTGAGAGGCGGATGTTGATGGCGCTTCCGAACTGAGCGCGAAATCCTCCAGTGGCCCTTCCAGTGCTGCCGCTGCCCGGTTCGCTGGAGCGATCGATGACCACGACGTTGCGGCAACCAGCGGAGGCGAGATGCCAGGCGACGCTGGCGCCGATGACGCCTCCTCCGATGATGACTACGTCGGCAGTCTGCATTGCAATGTGAATGATGCCACGGCTACAGGCTTCTTGACTCCGCTCGCTGTCACGGGGTATCAACTGCGCATGGCTGAACGACAGGACGACGACACGACGCTCAATCGCAGACGATTTCTCGGCTACGCCACGATCGGCACGGCCGCGGCAGCGCTGGCCGGACCGCTGGCTTCGGCGTCGAGTGCCGGCCCGACCTCGATTGCCGACCAGGCCGCGGCTCCAACGCCAGCCTCTGTACCGCCGTTCGAGCTGGAGGAGATGGCGGTCGGTGACCTGCGCGATGGACTTCGGGCGGGACGATTCACGGCTCGGTCGCTGACGGACGCCTATCTCGCTCGCATCGACGCCATCGATAAGCGTGGCCCGTCGATCAACGCCATCATCGAGCTCAATCCGGACGCGGCATCGATCGCCGACGCCCTCGATTCCGAGATGAAGGCCAAGGGCCCGCGCGGGCCGCTGCACGGCATCCCGGTGCTGATCAAGGACAACATCGACACCGCCGATCGGATGCACACCACGGCCGGCTCGCTGGCGCTGGCCGATTCGATCGCCTTGCGCGACTCGATGGTGGCGCAGCGCCTACGTGAGGCCGGCGCCGTCATTCTCGGCAAGACCAATCTCAGCGAGTGGGCTAACTTCCGCTCCACGCATTCGACCAGCGGCTGGAGCGGCCGCGGCGGTCTCACGCATAACCCGTACGTCCTGGACCGCAACGCCTGCGGCTCCAGCTCGGGCACTGGCGCCGGCATCTCGGCGAACCTCGCCGCCATCGGCGTCGGCAGCGAGACCGACGGCTCGGTCGTCTGCCCCTCCTCAGCCAGTGCCCTCGCCGGCATCAAGCCGACCCTCGGACTGATCAGCCGTGCGGGCATCATCCCGATCGCGCACAGCCAGGATACGGCCGGCCCCATGGCCCGGACGGTCACCGACGCCGCGATCCTGCTCGGCGTTCTTGCCGCTGTCGATTCGCGCGACCCCATCACGACGCGAAGCCGGGGGAAGGCCGAGACCGACTATACGAAGTTTCTCGATGCAGGCGGTCTTCGCGGCGCGCGCATCGGGGTGGCCAGGAAGTACTTCGGCTTCAGCGATCATGTCGATCGGTTGATGACCGAGGCCATCGACGTGATCAAACGGTTGGGAGCGACGATCGTCGATCCGGCGGACATGGCCACTACAGGCAAGTACGACGACACCGAAACGGAGGTGCTGAAGTACGAGCTCAAGGCCGATCTGAACAAGTACCTGGCCGGCCTCGCGCCGAATGTGAAGAATCGTACGCTGGCCGATCTCATCAAATTCAACGAAGAGAACCGCGACCGCGAGATGCCGTACTTCGGCCAGGAGCTGTTCGAACAGTCGCAGAAAAAGGGACCGCTGACGAGCGCCGCCTACAGGAAGGCGCTCGCCAGAAATCATCGGATGTCGCGAGCCGAGGGGATCGACGCCGTCGTGGCGAAGCACAAACTGGACGCGTTGATCGCTCCTACCGGCGGACCGGTCTGGCCGACCGATCTGATGAATGGCGACCACTTCACCGGCGGCTACTCGACGCCGTCCGCCGTAGCCGGCTATCCGCATGTCACGGTGCCGGCGGGATTCGTCTTCGGACTGCCTGTCGGACTCTCGTTCTTCGCAGGGGCGTGGAGCGAGGGTCGCCTCATCAAGTTCGCCTACGCGTTCGAGCAGGCCACAAAAGCGCGAAAAGCGCCGCGGTTTCTCCCGACAGCGCAGATGTAAGCAGAAACCAGAAACCAGAAACCAGAAACCAGAAACCAGAAACCAGAAACCAGAAACCAGAAACCAGAAGACCCCTGAACCTTGTGAGCGCCGCCCAGTGGAGCGGCGGCCGCTTCGGCCGCCGGGGGGCGGGTGGCTGGCCACGATTTCCGCGAGGGGCGCCCGCGAGCGTGCGTCCCTCCACACAGCCGCCCTCCCTGGCGGGGTGCTACCTACCGCGTGGCCGCTGGTGCAGCCGTCGGTTTCGGGAGTGGTTTGCGCGGGATCAGCTCGGGCCGATTGGCGGCCTCCCATACGAACGTGGCCATGACGACGGCTGCCTGCATCAGATCGTCACGCTGCAGCCGCTCGTAGACGTCGTAGTTCGTGTGGTGCGTGCGGGTCATGTACTCGACCTCGTCCTGGATGAATTGAAAGCCGGGAATGCCGACATTGTCGAACGAGATGTGATCGGTCGAGCCGGTGTTGCGCATGGTCACCGTGGTGACGCCGAGGTCGCGGAGCGGCTCGATCCACGATTCGAAGATCGGACGGGCGGCGGCGTTCTCCTGTGCATAGATGCCGCGGATCCGGCCCGTTCCGTTGTCCATGTTGAAGTAAGCGGAGACCTTCGCCTGCTGCGGCTTGATCGTGAGCGGTCCCGTGGCCCTGAGGAACGAGGGGAGGTCCCTGTCCTTCGGATCGGTCGATTCGGCACGCGAGCCGAAGTGCTCGCCCACATACGCCTTCGATCCGAGAAGGCCCTGCTCTTCGCCGCTCCAGAGCGCGATGCGGATCGTGCGGCGCGGAGCGACGCCGAGGGCCTCGAGAATGCGAACCGCCTCCATCGTGGCGACCACTCCCGCGCCGTTGTCGGTCGCACCCGTCCCGCCATGCCACGAGTCGAGATGAGCGCCGATCATCACCACTTCGTCTTTCCTGTCGCTGCCGGGGATCTCGGCAATCGTGTTCCAGGCGTTGGGCTCCTGATCGTAGAAGTGCGTGCGGATGTCCATCTCCAACTCCACCGGGACGGCTCGGTCGAGGAGACGGGCGATGCGATCGTACTGTTCGGTCGAGAGGACGACCGAAGGAACGCCGACCGATTCCTCCGGCTTGTACGAACCGCCGGCCTGAACGCGGAAGGTCCCGCCGTCATTGCCGGCGCCCGGCTCGATGATCGCCGCGACCTTCTCGTTGATCAGCCAGGGGAGCAGCTTCCGCCGGAAGGCCCGTCGCTTGATGGCCTCGGCGCGCGCGGCGGGGGTCCGAACCTCAGGCATCTCGTACCGTTCGAGATCGGAGAGGCCTTTGTCGTCGTAGCGGGAGAGCGCCGGCTTGTCCTGCGGCTTGACGTCGACGGGGGTGCCGATCATCACGATCGCCCCAGCCAGTTTTCCCTTCTGCTTCGACAGATCGTCGTCGGATTCCAGTTTGACCAGGACCACCTTCGCGCGAAGCACTCCGCTGGTCGACGGTGACCAGGCGGTCGGAAGCGCCAGGAGCTCGGCGGTGTCAGGGGCGACCATCCTCACGGACGAGACGTCGTAGGACCATCCGCGGCCGAACGGTCCCCAGCTCTCGAGGTGGGCGTTGGAGAGGCCGAAGTCTTCGAGCTGCTTGCGCGTCCCCTCGTTGGCCTTTTTCATGTTGGGCGAGCCGGTGAGCCGGGCGCCCACGCCATCGATCAACCCCGTGGCGAGCTCCATCACCCTGGAGTTGCGGAACCCTTCCTGACGGATGCGCGTCTCCATGCCGAGGTCCGGGCTGTCGGCGGCGCCGAGGGTTGTTGCGATGCCGGCCGCGATGATTGCGATGGCGATCCGTCTCATGAAGCCCTCCTGAATTACGTGGGCGTCATGATGGGACGGATGTCCATTGAAGACAAGAGTGAAGAGTGAAGTGTGAAAGAAGAAAGGAGGGTGAAGAGGGTTGAACCCAAGCGTCCCCAAACATGTTTGAAATCTGAGAGTCAAAAACCGGGCGCGGGCTCGGGCTCGGGCCCGCGAAAGACTCGCAGACGCCAATCTGATCATTGCCGCCGTAATCATCACAACAAAGCTCTTCTTGAACGCATCGCTGAGATGCTCACGAAACTCATCAAGTCCCGACGCCTCACCGAATGATCCACCCTGGCCCGAGCCCTGGCCCGAGCCCGGCTCTTGTCGTTAAAGCTCTGAAAGAGGAAATCCTCAGACGTCGGGCTGCAGGAATCTATCGTTCCGCAAGAAAGCGGCCGGCCTCGTGGAGCAGCCTGGCCTGCTCGCAGCCGGTGGCGAGGTGGCCGCAGTCGCCGGTCAGCACGAGGATCTCCGAGCGGGTGATGCGGGCCAGTTGAATCGCGGGGGCAGGATTGACCATGTGATCCTGATCGGAGATTACGACCAGCATCCAGGCCTTGATGGTTCTGGCAGTCACCTCGGGCGAGCCGCCGGAGTCGCGGTAGATATCGTGGTCGATCATGGCTCGGAGTTGTGAAGCGTAGTCGCGTAAATCGAGCCGCCCGATGGCAGCCTCCTCATCGTGCTGGAATGCCGGGAGGGTCTCGCGAGTGAGGTGTCCGGCAATCCAGGAGGGCGTTCGCAACTCCAGCGCCTGGATCCCGGCCACCGCCTTCATGACGGCTGCCGCGGAGTGGGGGTTGTCGCGGAGGGAGTCGATGAGGTCGAGCTCGGTCTTCCAGAGCAGAAGGTCGTAGGCGCTCTGACGCGGCGTCGCCAGGATCGGAACGGCTTTGCTGAAGAACTCGGGATAGGAAACGGCCCACTGGAATGTCTGCATGCCGCCGAGCGAGATGCCGCTGACAGCGTAGAGGTGTCCGAGGTGCAGCGTGCGGGTGACCAGCTCGTATTGCGAGTGAACCATGTCGCGAACCGTGAACCGGGGAAAGGCGGTGCCGGGTTGATCGTCGCTGTTCGAAGGGGAGGAGGAGACGCCATTGCCGAGAGCGTCGACGGCGATCACGTAGTAGCGAGAGGTGTCGTAGAGCTTCCCGCTCCCAATCCACGTGCCGAGCGTGTCGCTGGTCGATCCGAGCCAGGTCGGTACCAGAATGGCGTTCCCTTTCGAGGCATCGAGCGTCCCCCAGGTCCGGTAGCCGATCCGGCAGTTGCGGATGGTCTGGCCGCTGTCGAGCGCGAGATCGCCAATCGTTGCAATGTGGAGGGAGCCGTCGTCGGCGGAGGCGATTGCAGCGGCGGTGAAGACGAATGCAGCAGCCAGCGACTTTACGCAATAACTCACGGCGCCACACTACCAGCGCGGCAGGCGGAACGGACAGCTCAACCGTCACAGTTCGGACCGTTGCGCTCAAGACGCTCCGAGTGGAGGGGTGCCCGCCCTCGGGCACCCGCACGGGAACTGGGGCCACTCGCCCATCACGGCGGCCGAGGCGGCCGCCGCTCCACTTTCCTTCGCTCCGCTCAGGGAGTCCGGACAATCGATCAACGCCCATGTTAAAATCCGCGGTCGGGCAGGGCCCTTCTCCGGAGGCTGGGGTGCGGACGTGGTGGGTGGGGATCCTCGGGTTTTTGTGCGTGG
>JADGNX010000391.1 GCA_017883265.1 Thermoanaerobaculia bacterium | reverse complement strand
GGCGAAATGTCGCCGCTCCGCGGCTTGACACTTTTCCGAATGCGACGCGCCTCCCAACGCTCACGCGTTGGGCTACCGAGATGTCGCCGCTCCGCGGCTTGACGTTGTCCAGGATCGAGCCTGCAGCTCAACGCTGACCGCGCTGGGCTACGAGGCGGCCTCTGCGCCACTTGCTCCGCGCCAACTCATCTACAATTCGGGTCCGCGCAACTGTCAGCAGAGAGGTGTTCAATGAACAGTCTCATCAAGAACGGTCGCATCATCACAGCGGTCGACGACTACAGCGCCGACATCCTGATCGACGATGGAATTGTGACCATGATCGGGAAGACCCTCGAAATCGACGCCGACAAGACGTACGACGCTCAGGACTGCCTGGTCATCCCCGGCGGGATCGATCCGCACACGCACATGGAGCTTCCGTTCGGCGGCACCTCGGCCTCCGACACCTTCGAGACCGGTACCCGCGCCGCGGCATTCGGCGGAACGACGACCATCATCGACTTCGCCGTGCAATCGAAAGGACAGGCTCTGGCAGCGGCGGTCGACACGTGGCATCAGAAGGCGGAGGGACGAACCTCGATCGACTACGGGTTCCACATCATCTGCACCGACCTGCCGGACGAGCGCCTCCCGGAGATGAAGCAGATGATCCGTGAGGGAATCTCGAGCTTCAAACTCTTCATGGCCTATCCCGGCGTCTTTCTGGTCGACGACGGAACGATCTACAACGCCATGACCACGGCCGCCGAAGCGGGTGGTCTGATCTGCATGCACGCCGAGAACGGCATCGTCATCAACGCCATCATCAAGCGCGCTCTGGCCGAAGGAAAGACCGCTCCGAAGTACCACGCCCTGACCAGACCGACGAAGGCCGAGGCGGAAGGCGTTCATCGTGCCATCGCCATCGCCGAGATGGCGCACTCCCCCGTCTACATCGTTCATCTGAGCTGCGATGACGCGCTACGCGAAGTCACGGCCGCGCGCGACGCCGGCATCCCCGCGTACGCCGAGACCTGCCCGCAATATCTCTTCCTCGACTACAGCGTCTATGAACAGCCGGGATTCGAAGGGGCCAAGTACGTGATGACTCCACCGATCCGTGAGAAGTTCAACCAGGACAAACTCTGGAGAGGTCTGCAGTTCAACGACCTGCAGGTGATCTCGACCGATCACTGTCCCTTCTGCTTCAAGGAACAAAAAGAGCTCGGTCTCAATGACTTCACGAAGATCCCCAACGGCGGACCGGGTGTCGAGCACCGGATGGGCCTCGTCTACAACGGCGGCGTGGCTACCGGACGCATCACCTTGAACCGCTGGGTGGAGATCACCTCCACGAACGCCGCGCGGATCTTCGGCCTTTTCCCGCGGAAAGGGACGATCGCCGTCGGCTCCGACGCCGACATCGTCCTCTTCGATCCGAACGCCGAGATGACGATCAGCGCCAAGACCCATCACATGAACGTTGACTATTCATGTTACGAAGGGATGAAGATCAAGGGCGTCACAAGGACGGTGCTGTCGCGGGGCCGAGCAGTCATCGAGAACGGCCAGTACGTGGGCAAACCGGGCATGGGACAATTCCTGAAAAGAGGACTCTTCAATTCTCCACGATAATGACCATCTACGGCGACGCAGCTGACAACCTGATCCGCCATTCCGACGGACGGGTCGAGCTTCGCAGCGACGAAGTCATCCGCTCCAGTCCGCTCTACAACGACGACCTGGCCCCGGTGCCGGTCTCCCGGCGCAACTGGACGACCTACAACTACGCAGCGCTCTGGATCAGCATGGCGCACTGCATCCCCACTTACATGATGTCGTCCGGTCTCATCAGCGCCGGCATGAACTGGTGGCAGGCCCTGGTCACGATCCTTCTTGGCAACACCATCGTCCTCATTCCGATCCTCCTCAATTCACATCCCGGCACGAAGTACGGAATCCCGTTTCCGGTGCTGGCGCGCGCCAGCTACGGCACATTGGGCTCGAACCTGCCGGCCCTCATGCGCGCCGTAGTGGCCTGCGGCTGGTTCGGCATTCAGGCATGGATCGGCGGCCAGGCGCTCGACACCCTCATCACGGCCATGGTCCCGAGGTGGCCGACGCTCCTCGGAGCCGCGGTCGGCGGACACGCGCCGACTTTGTGGATCTCCTTCCTGATTTTCTGGGCTCTGAACATCATCATCATCTATAGAGGCATGGACCTCTTGCGCAAGGTGGAGAACTGGGCCGCGCCGTTCGTCCTCTTCATGACCGCCCTCCTGCTGGGCTGGGCCATTTACCGGGCACACGGCCTCGGCTACCTCCTGCAGGAGAAGGGCAAGTTCGAGAGCTGGCCGGAGTTCCGCAAGATCTTCTTCCCCTCGCTCACTGCCATGATCGGCTTCTGGGCCACCCTCTCGCTCAACATGCCCGACTTCACCCGTTTCGGCCGCAGCCAGCGCGAACAGGCTGTCGGTCAGGCCATCGCGTTGCCGACCACCATGACGATCTTCGCGGCCATGGGCGTCATCATCACTTCGGCCGCCGTCGTCATCTATCCACAGATGAAGATGAATGAGTTGTGGGATCCGGTGAAGCTGGTGGCGCAATTCCGCGAGCCGTGGGTCGTGGCGATCTCGATGTTCACGGTCGTGGTGGCCACCATCTCCGTCAACATCGCGGCGAACGTGGTCTCCCCGGCGAACGATTTCGCCAACGCCTTCCCGGGGTGGATCTCCTTCCGTACCGGCGGCCTCATCACCGGGATTCTCGGTATCGTGATGCGGCCCTGGCGTCTCCTCGCCGATCCCTCGGGCTACATCTTCAACTGGCTCCTCGGCTACTCAGGCGGCCTCGGCGCGATCGCCGGCGTCATGATCGTCGACTACTGGGTGATCCGGCGAAAGGAGCTCAACCTCCGTGATCTCTACCTGACGCGCGGAGAATACCGCTACGCCGGCGGCTGGAACTGGCGTGCCGTGATTGCAACGCTGGCCGGTTGTACGCTGGCCTGGATCGGACTCCTCGTTCCCGTGCTGCGTCCACTCTACGACTACGCATGGTTCGTCGGCTTCGGTGTTTCGGCAATCACGCACTGGCTCCTCATGACGGTTGTTCCGCCACGAGCCGTGCCCGCGCCGGTCCCGGCGTAAGTGGAGCGGCGGTCGCCTCGGCCGCCGGGGCGGGCGGCTGGCCCCATTCAGCGCGCGGGTGCCCGAGGGCGGGCACCCCTCCACTT
>JADGNX010000390.1 GCA_017883265.1 Thermoanaerobaculia bacterium | reverse complement strand
ATTGCCGGGGTCGTGATTGTCTGACGCGGATGCGACTCCGAATGGTGCGTTGACCTGAAGCTCGTTGAGCCTGGCGATCACCTGCTGCAACTTCGCAGAAGTCTTGATGGCCTTGATCTCGTCGAGAAGAGGCTGAACGGGTTTCGTCCCCAGCGCGTCGATACGCGCCTCATCCATGCACGCGCCATAGAAGTCGGTGATCTGCTGATCGATGGTCCCCTTCGGCCAGTCCTTGCGCGCGGATTCGTCATTGAGCAGAACGCGGAGCTGCTCTTTGTTCTGCTCCCCCGCCGCCCACCGGCGGCTCCAGCGCTGCATCGAGGCAGGAATGGGATTGGCGGCCCTCCAGGCCCCGTTGGCGTAACCGAAGAAATCGGTGCAGGCGTTGACCTGCTTGTCGATGTCTTCAACGAACACCCCGCGCTCAGCGGGCGGAGTCTGCGCGACGACGGAAGAGGCGGCGACAAGGATCAGAGCGGCAAGCTTCATTCGCATGGCGCGAGTATAAGACGAGAGCCTACTGTGCCATCGCGCTGAGCTCCTCGATTCCTCGCGCCACGCCGCCCCGGACGACATAGCGCACCTTTCGGAAGTTGGCCACGTCGCGTGACGGATCGGCGCCGAGGACGAGAAGGTCGGCGTCCTTGCCGCGCTCGATCGTGCCGGTATGGGAGTCGATCCCCATGGCTCGGGCGGCGGTTGCGGTAGACGAGACGATCACCTGCATCGGGCTCATGCCGTCAGCCTGCATGGCATCCATCTCGGCGTAGATCGCCGGCCCATGCAGAGTCAGCGGGTTGCCGGCATCGGTGCCGGTAGCGATCGGAACTCCGGCCGCCACCAGACGCTTCAGGTTCCCGGCCATGGTCTCTTCGAGTTTTGCTGTCGATGTGTTGCGGCGCGTTACCGTTTCGGCCTTGACCATCGAGGGATCGAGCGACGCCGTCTCGCTCACCTTCGCCATCGTGGCTCGATCGACACAGTGGTTCGGATCGTCGACGAGGGGCACCTTGCGATCCACCACCGACTGGAACATCCGTACATACCCCCTGGCCACTGTGAGGGTCGGGATCAGCACCGTTCCATTCTGTTTCGCCAACGCCAGAAAGTCGTCGTCGATCGGGAGATCCCACACGCTGTGAACGAGCACCTTCGCGCCGGCTCGGAGCGCAGCCTTCGCCTCCGCCAGCCCCGTGGCGTGAACGATGAGCGGCAGGTTGTGTTTCCTGGCGGCCTCGCCGGCGGCGGTTACCGCGGGGACCGATGCCTCGACAGGAAGATCGGGTGGTCGGACGATGTACCAGACCTTCACAGCCTTCGATCCATGCGCGGCGAGATAGTCGACGCCGCTCTGAGCCGACGCAGCATCCGTGAGGTGGATGAATTGCCGTTCGGCCGGCAGGTTCAGCCAGTGATCGAGCGTCGACAGAAGCGGCCCGGCTGCGGCGACGTGGGGCGCGAACGAGTCGGTGGCGAATCGCTTCTCGAGGCCCAGCGTCCAGGGATAACCACCGACGTCGAAAACCGACGTCACGCCGGAGCAGATGTAGGACTTTGCGAATCGCTCCGGATTCGACTTCAGATCCGACTCGACCTTCTCATACGGATGCGAGGCCCGGACGTCGAGCGAGTCGGGGCGGCCGTCGGCCCAGCCGGTCTGCGAAAAGTGAACGTGCGCATCGATGAGTCCCGGGGTGACCCATAGGCCGTGGGCGTCGATCCGCGCGACATCTTCCGGTACCTGGCAATCGGTCCCGGCGCAATCGATTTTTCCGTCACGAATGACGATGTTCGCGCCAGGCACTGGAGGGCCGCCACGCCCGTCGATCAACGTTGCGCCGATGATTGCGCGGGGTGGCGGCGGAGTCCCCGCCGGCGCATCGATCGCTCCGGTGACCGCGATCCGCCACCCGTCACCGCTCTTCAGAAAGAGGCGCTCAGAGATCCCCGTGTGCTCTTCGGAACCGTAACGAACCCGGTAGCGGTACGTGCCGTAGACGACGCCCGGCTGCAGCGCGACGAGTTGGACGTCCGAGGCATCGAACGTATCGGGCCAGCGGACGTCGCGCTGTCTGGCGAAGTCGTCGTAGCCGGTGGCGATGCCGGACGCTCCGGTTCGAGCCAGCTTGTCCGTGTGAAGGTAAAGCGACAGATACGTGGCGCGATCGCGTCCGCGGATCGCATCCATGTTGCGCTCGAACAACGCCCGCGCCGCAGCGAGATCAGCGCTCTCCGCGGGGTCTGGAGTTGCCGGTGTCGCGGCGCTCGCCGTGAGTGCCGAGGCCGCAGTCATGATGAAGATGATCAGAGAGGCAGTACGCAACGTTTCGTGTCGCTGGTTCATGACCGGTAATTCTAGTCCGCGAATAGTCGCGACATGAAAACGGCCGGGAACGACGTCGGGATCACACTCTCGTAAACGCTTGAACAACGAAGGTGTGACCCCGAGCCTGGCTTCCGTGCTTCCCTACTTTCCCGTCTTCTTAGGCAACTGGCAGGCATCGACGATCTTTGTCGGATCGATGGCGTCGTTGTCGATCTGTTCCTCGATCACTTTTCCTTCCTTGTCGATCAGGAAGGTCGCGCGGCGGGCCGAGGCGATGGTCGCTCCGCCGATCTTGTACTCCTTTTCAAGTCCGTACTCTTTGATGGCTTTGGCGTCCATGTCCCCGAGGAGAGGGAAGGTGATGCCATTCTGCGTGGCAAAAGCGTGATTGGCGAAGGGGCTGTCAACGCTCACACCCAGGACCTGGGTGTCTGCGCCTTCCATTTTGTCCATGCTGGCCTGGAAGGCTTTCATTTCCTGCGTTCAGCCACCGGTAAATGCGAAGACGAAGAACGCCAGTGCGACCTTCTTTTTCCCCCTGTACTCATGCAGTGACACCGGTTTGACACCCTTGCCGTCGAACGCCAGGAGAGTGAAGTCGGGTGCCACGTCACCTACCTTGACTTTCACCGGTTCGGGTTCTTTCTTCTTTTCCTGACCGAACGACACACTCGCCAGCGACAGCGTCGCTAACATGAGGACCCCTACGAGCCGATAGCGCAATCGACACCTCCTATGATCATCCTCAAGATGAAGCCGACGTTATACTCCGGAAGACGTCTGATCCGCGACCGCGTTCATCGGACTGGCCCCACTGACAGGTCATCCTGAGCCGAGGAACGTCGCTTTGTGGCAGGCCTGAGGGCACACGAACCGGCGCCCGGCCTCGGTTTCGCTTGTCCGGCTTTCTCAG
>JADGNX010000389.1 GCA_017883265.1 Thermoanaerobaculia bacterium | reverse complement strand
TGACCGGGATGGGTGACGACGGTGCGGGAGCGATCCGCAAGGTGCGCGAGAACGGAGGTCGCACTCTGGCCGAGGCGGAGTCGAGCGCGGTCATCTTCGGGATGCCGGCTGCCGCGATCCGGACCGGGTGTATCGAGATGGTCGCTCCTCTGGCCGAGATTCCGTCGGCCATTCAGCGTCTTTGCTGGGGTCCTTAGCGGGCTCAGGCCGGCAGGCGACGATGGCTAGAAATGCATCCGTAATACCATATGGATATATATCTGTCTCATAAAAACAGTGGCCGCGGAGGCCGAGAAATGTCTCGACTGCCGCAGTCGTTATGCTAGATTCCAGCGCGTTGTTATCGCGTTCGGAACCCATGAGCGACGAATCGTCCAGAGCTGAGAAGTTCCTCGAACTCTTCAACAAGGGTCGTGAGTTTACCGAGGAGCTCCTTCGCGAGAATCAGCGACTGCGCTTTCGCCTCGCGGCCCTCGAGAATGAGGGTGGCTCGAGCGAAGAAGTGCAGAAGCTGCGTACGGAGAATACGATTCTGGCCGACGAATATCGCCGCATTCAGCAGCGGTTCCGCGAGGTCGAAGAGGAGAACCGCGACTTCGCCAGCAGGTACGTGGAAGTCGAGGAGCAGAACAACAATCTGGCCAATCTGTATGTGGCCAGCTATCAGCTGCACTCCACGCTCGATTTCCGCGAGGTCATCCAGATCGTCCAGGAGATCGTCATCAATCTGGTGGGCGCCGATGCCTTCAGCATCCTTCTGCTCGACGAGAAAAACGGCGAGTTGCAGACCATCGCCTCGGAGGGTAGTGAGGACTTCCCGGGAGTCGACCGCGTCTCGGCCCGACTGGGTGAGGGAATCCTCGGCATATCGGCCAGTAGCGGGGAGAGTTACTACATCAATCACGACAGCGCACCCGGAGGCATCGCCCTCGACCGCCCTCTCGCCGCCGTACCGTTGAAGATCAAGGACCACGTGATCGGTCTGATCGTGATCTACAAGCTCTTCCAGCAGAAGGATTCCTTTTCCGCGGTCGACTACGAGCTCTTCTCGCTGCTCGCCGCTCATGCCGCGACGGCGATCTTCGCGTCGAAGCTCTATTCTCAGTCCGAGCGGAAGCTGAATACCATTCAGAGTTTTCTCGATCTGCTTACCACCACATCGTAGGGGCGGGTGCGCAAGGATGCAGAATGCAACATTCCTGGTGGTTGAAGACTCACCGACCATGCGGCAATTGATCTCGTTCTCGCTCAAGCGGTTCAAGAACGCCAAGATTGTCGAAGCCGTCGACGGGGTCGACGCGCTCAAAAAGCTCTCCACCGATCGCATCGACCTGATCCTGACCGACATCAACATGCCGGTCATGGATGGTCTCAAGCTGGTTTCTCTGGTTCGCCAGAATCCGATGCTCAAGTCAGTTCCCATCATCATCATTACCACCGAGGGGGCCGAGGAAGATCGGGAGCGGGGCATGGCTCTGGGCGCGAATGCGTACATCTCGAAGCCGATCCAGTCCTCGCATCTGATCAAGACAATCTCGGAGCTCCTCGCGGTGTGAAGCCGCCGGGCCAGCGCGCGGGGCCGAGTTCAGACGGTTCCCACTCGAATACTGCGGCCGCCAGCCCCATGACCGCGCCGACCCGGCCGGCCTTTGGAGCCATGGCCATCCTCGGCGTTGCTCTGCTCTTCCTCGCCACCCGGCTGGCCCTTTTTCTGACGCGGGCCCCTTTCTACGACGAGCTCTTTACGCGGTGGATCGTCACGAGGCCGTGGGGCGGTCTGCTCCCCGCGCTGCGTCTCGATTCCGGTCCGCCGCTCTACTACCAGCTCGTACGGCTCGTTTCCTCACACGGCAACGTCGTCACTGCCGGCCGCCTGGTCTCGCTCGTGGCATCGGCTCTGACCCTTCTCCTGCTGGCCCTGACGGGCCGGTCGATGATGCCAAACGCGCTCGTGACGCCGGAGCGAAGTGAGGCGGATGGCGAGGCGGCGCTGATCGCGGCGGGTCGCCGCCGAGGTCTCATCGCTGCCATCCTCTTCGCGGCGTTTCCGGCGGCGGTCTTCGCCTCCTGCGATGCCCGGGGCTACGCGCTGTGCGCCATGTTCATCGCCCTCTCCATCGCCGCGCTCGAACGTTGGTGCGGCGAAGCCGGCAGCGCCGGCCCTCCCACAGTCGCTCCGCTTCTCTTCGCCGTCATCTGCCTGGTCCTCGCCGCTTATAGCCACGATTACGGGGTGCTCTTCTTCCCGATTCCCTTCGTCGTCAGTCTCTTCAGCCGCAGGCGCCGCTGCCTGCTGCAGGGTCTCGCCGCGAGCGCGGCTTGCGGCTTGCTGTTCATCCCCGGCTTCCTGCTGGCCATGGCGCAGCCCCGCGCCGCCATCGACTGGATGCCGTCGGCGGTGCCGACCGCTCCGTTGGCGGGCTTCGCATTCGCCGCCCGCTACCCGGCTGCGCTCCTCGCTTCTCCCCCTGTCGCTGTCATCCTACTGGCTGCGGTGCTCCTGGCCTTCGCCGTCGTCCGAACGGGATCGTCGCAACGGGCGCTGCGCTTCGCCGCGATCACCCTTCTTCCCGTCGCCATCGTCGTGCTCTTCGGAGCGCTGCGGCGACCGGTCTACTTCCCGCTGCGGTTTGATTCGATCATTGCAGTGCCTCTCGTTCTATGGCTGGAAGCAGCGCTCGATGCCTGGAGCCGGCCCGCTCGATTGATTCTGACCACCGGTATGGTGGCCATCGGCGTCATGGTGATCGCCGCCGGCGCAATCGATCACGCCGGCCGGCGTCCTGACCCGTATCGCGCTGCGGCGCTGTGGGCTCGCCGCTCGATCGATCCGCGCGTTACGATCGCCTCCAGCGGCTACGCCTGGCTGGAGGTATGGAGCGCCCGCGGTGACGGCTGGAAGCCTCGCCTGGTCGCATTTCCTGCCGAGCAGGCGGATCACCCCGGCTGGCGGGCAATGGCGACCCGGGACGATCTCGCATCCCAGCGCGATCGGATCCTCCTGACCCCGGGCCATCTGGTCTGGATCGGAGAGCGCGGACCGGAGTTGCGCTCGCTTGTCGAGGGAGCGCAGGTCGATGTCATTCACGCCGAAGGGCCTGTGGCGGTAGCTCGCGTGATCCGCAATCGCTAGCCCTTGAACATGGGGAATGTGGTGCTTTTGAGTCGCATTTCGAAAAACCAGAAACCAGAAACTAGAAACCAGAACGGCCTTCTTCTGGTTTCTAGTTTCTGGTTTCCT
>JADGNX010000388.1 GCA_017883265.1 Thermoanaerobaculia bacterium | reverse complement strand
TCCAGCTCCAGAGTGATCTCTTTCGCCTCGGCCGCGGGACGAAACGAGTCGAGGATCTGCCGTGTCAGCTGGAGCAGATCAACCGGGCCCACGGCCAGCTCGAATTTCCCTGTGACGATCCGCGATATGTCGAGAATCTCATCGATCAACTCAGCCTGGGCCCGGGCACTTCTCTCGATCGTCTCGAAAGCCAGCTCCTGAGTCTTCGCATCGGTCGCGCCGCTGCGCAACAGTCGCGCCCAGCCGAGGATCGCGGTGAGCGGGGTGCGCAGCTCGTGGGACAACGTGGCCAGAAACTCGTCCTTGGCCCGATTGGCGGCTTCGGCATTCTGGTACAACCGCGAATTATCGATGGCCATCGCTCCGCGACGCGCCAGATCTTCGAGGAGCGGCAGGTCGCGATCCGAATAGACGCGTCCGGACTCGGCCATGGCAAAGGTGATGGTGCCGAGAGTACGGCCGCGAGCGGTCATCGGAAGCAGAACCAAGCTGCTCAATCCGAGGCTGCGGATCACCTCGAGGTGCTCGGCGTCGCGTGCTCCGGCCAACAGCATCTCGTCGGTGATCCGCGCGATGAGAACCTTCTCCCCGGTGCGGAGGACCTGCAGCACCGGATCGGTATCGGGGTCGGGCGGATACCGCCGACTCAGCTCGTAGGCCAGGTCGACTTTCCTCGAGTCGACGTGAGCCACGCTGAGTCGCTCATAGCCCCCCTCGTCGGTGGCGATATCGACCGCACACCAGTCCGCGAAACGCGGCACCACCAGTCGCGACACTGTGGCAAGGGTGGTCTGATAATCGAGCGACGAGCTGAGCAGGGCGCTGGCGTCGTTGATGAAACGGACCTGGTTCACAGCCCTCTTCTGCTCGTCGATGTCGATGGCCGTTCCGACCCATTCGAGCACCGACCCCTCTTCATCGAGCAGTGGAGCGCCGCGTGCGGAGAACCAGCGATAACTCCCGTCGGCCATCCTGGCGCGGTACTCACTGGAGAACGGCTTCCCCGCTTCGCGCGCCTCGCGCCACGATGCCCGGACAGCCTCGCGATCTTCCGGATGCAACGAGTCGATCCACCCACCGTCCATCAGCGTCTCGACCGACTGGCCGGTCAGCGAGCGCCAGGTCGGCGAGTCCTCGATCATCTTCCCTGTCGGATCGAGAATCCAGATGGCCTGCGGCGCGGGAGCGGCCGTTACCAGATTGCGATAGCGCGCTTCGCTCCGCCGGATCACGCGCTCGGCTGCGCGCTTGCCGGAGGCGTCGTGGAAGACAAGCACGACCCCGATTGGGCGGCCCTCCTCAGCCCGTATGGGCGCCGCACTGTCTTCGACAGGGATCCGTTCGCCATCGCGCCGAAGCATGAGCATCTGATCGCCGAGCTCCACGATGCGATCTTCGAGAAGAACTCTCTGTACCGGGTTGTCAACGCGACGGCCATCCTTCTGGGATTCGAGGACAAAGAGCTCATCGACCGGAAGTCCCATGGCCGCTACGGCACCGATTCCGGTCATGCGCTCCGCTTCCCGGTTCAGGAAGACCACTCTCCCATCCGTATTGGTTGCGATCACCGCATCGCCGATGCTGGCCAGGGTCGTCGACAACCAGCGGCGCAGATGCTGCGCCCGCTGCTCTTCGCGTCTGCGCTGCGCGATGGCCCAGGCGATGGTAAGAGCGAAGGCGAAGAAGAGGGCGATACGGACGACGTCTGAGGGATCGGCAACAGCGAAGGAGCTCGGCGGCTCGAAGACAAAGCGCATCACCGCCATGGTGCTGATGAGAGTGGCAAGAATGGCAGGCCCCATTCCTCCGACGAGCGCACTGACCAGAACGGCGACCCAGAAGAAGAAGAATCGCATGGGCGCCAGGAAGGCACCGAGAGAGGCTGTCAGAAGGGTGGCCAGGGCGCTCACCGCGACAGCCACGGCGTAACGCGTCAGACGCGACCCTTTCGGCGGCGGCGGAAGCAGCAGATATTGCATGGGCTTGTGAGAAGGTCCAACGGCTCGACTGCGCAACGCCAGGTTCGTTCGACGAGATCCTGCCTGGTTTCTTGCGGTAGACTGAAGAATGCGTCGACCTTACACCGAGAGCTAGCGAGCGCGATGCCACCATCGCTGGCGCGTGGGCCTCTCTTAGAGCGTGTACCGGCGCGTCGGAATCCCCTCCGCCTTGCTGATGCTCATCTCGGCCAGCATCTGAATCATTTTCCGCCCTTCAGCGTCGGATTTCTCAAAGCTCTCGCAGAGAAGGCCGAGCTGCTGCCGGTCCTCCTCCACAGACACGGTGAAGCCGACGGGGGGCTGATCGGGGCGCTCGGTCTCGCTCTTCCGCCACGTGCCGTCGATGAGCTCGCAGCGGAGGTAGCGCGTCCCCTTCCCGGTCTGGAACGAATCGGCCGCCACGGCAGGAATGCCGCGGGCGTTGGCCTTCTGCTCGTCGAGAGCACGGGCGATGAACGAGGCGATCATCTCGCGGAGGGCCGAACGGCTGGAGACGGTGGCCTCGTCGATCCGCAAGCCTGCATGGTAGATGCTCTTCTCGGCCGACGTCTTGGCCAGCCGGAAAAGGACATTGTGAATGACCGTGCAACGCATGGTGATGCGCTGCCCCTCCCACTCGAATGACAGCTCGAACGGATCATTCGGCTTGAGAGCCAGTTGATGGGCTACGCGAAACCCTCCCAACGAGAGATCGACGAGAAAAACGCGGGCCGCGCCGGAACGCCCACCGATAGGCCGTGGCAGCCCGATCCTCTGAAACCTCCGTCGATCGCTGGATTCCGCCACAAGCGCCATTGTAAGTGCGCAGGGACCACCCCGTCACCGCTTTCGAATTTCGGAAGAAGAGGCGCGATCCGGGCGCGAGCCTGGCTTCAGGCCAGACGATCCGTCCAAAGCCGGAAGAAGCAACGCAGCGCTTAGAACCCCCGGTAGATGAAGGTTGCGTTGAACGACGCGAAGAGGAGCAACGCAACGACCAGCAGGGCCAGGCCGAGGCCGATCACCAGATCCTTGACCAGGCCTCTCACTTCAGAACCCGAACATGAGCGCCAGGACCCTCTCGGCATCCTTGAGGGGAAGCATGAACGGAACCCATCCAACCGTTACGCAGAGAAATGTCACGACCACACGCAACGCATCGGCAGCGCGGGACCGATACCAGAGATGGCCCGCGAGCCAGGGGGGAGTCTTCAGCCTGATCACGTGATACAGGCTCAGGATTACGCCATGATAGAGGCCCCACAGA
>JADGNX010000110.1 GCA_017883265.1 Thermoanaerobaculia bacterium | reverse complement strand
AAGACGGCGGCGATCTTGTCGGCGAGCGCTTGCACCTGGGGCTTCGATCCCTGGGCTTCCTCGACGAAGCGGATGATCTGCTGGAACCGCCGGTGCTCCTCACGAGCGAGCTGCCCGTAGAGAATGTCGTCGAACAGCAGTTGCGCCATCATCGGGGGAACCATGAGGTCGATCTCACGGCCGGGCAGGTGAACGAGGACGCTATGGAGGCGGCCGATCTCGTTCGTAACGTCCAGTCTCATGCGGCCGGAATTCTATCCCATGCCGTTTTAGGGCCTGACCGGGGCCGCAGTGGAGCGGCGGCCGCTTCGGCCGCCGACCGCTCGGCGTCGAGCCGGGCGGCGTCCTGAAACACGATCGGGACAGTCGGTCCAACGCGCGGTACACACCCGTGGCCGGCTATTACCATCGAATTGACGCCATACGCAATGCGGCGAACTTGAAACCCGTTCTCGGATGGAGAGAATCAGACAGCGTGACGGCCATCCCACACCAGCAACCTCTCCCCGCACCCGACGTTCCGCTTCTGGCGCTCGATACGCTCTGGTTCCAGGTCGCCGGCACTCTGTGCAACATCGAATGCACGCACTGCTTCATTTCCTCCTCCCCGACGAACCGTTCTCACGAGATGTTGACGCTGGCCGACGTCGAGATCCGCCTGGCGGAGGCTCGCCGACTCGGCGTACGCGACTACTACTTCACCGGCGGGGAACCGTTCATGAATCGCGACATGCTGGCGATTCTCGAGACCACCTTGAAGCAGGGACCGGCTACCGTTCTGACGAATGGCATGTTGCTGCGCCCCGAGCTCTGTCGTGAGCTCCGCGAGCTGTTCGACCGCAGTGAATACTCGCTCGATCTGCGCGTCAGCCTGGACGGCTTCGACGCTGAGAGTCACGATGCCATTCGCGGGAAGGGCGTGTGGGAGCGGGTGATGAAGGGTCTCCGCAACCTGGCGGGCGTGGGGCTGAATCCGGTGATCACCGTGACGGAAGCGGCGGAAGGCGTCGGTAGCGCTGAGGGAAGAACGCGATTTCTCGAGGTCATCCGCGGTTTTGGCTTCGCCAGACCCCGTCTGAAAGTTCTCTCTCTCTTCCGGATAGGTGCCGAGGAAACGCGCTCACACGGCTATGAAGAGTGGGAGCGGCTGTCGATGGACGGCCTCACGCCGGTCGATGCTGCGACGCTGCAATGCTCGTCTTCGCGGATGGTCACCAGCCGTGGCGTCTATGTGTGCCCCATCCTCATCGCGGAGCCGGCGGCGCGGATGGGAGAGACGATCGCCGATACGCTGCGTCCCTTCGCTCTGCGCTACGGCGCCTGTCACACCTGCTGGGTCGATGGAGTCAACTGCCGCACATGACCCGGCTGGCTTTCATCGGCGGGATCTATTCGAACTATCCGGCGCTGGTGGCCACCCTCGCCGACATCGAGCGGCGAGGCGTCGACGGCTCCTGGTTCCTCGGCGATCTCGGCGCCTTTGGCCCTCACCCCAACCGTGTTCCCGAGCTTCTCATCGAAAAGCAGATTCCCGGGATCCAGGGCAACTACGAAGAGTCGCTCTCCTCCGGTGCCACGGATTGCAACTGCGGCTACACCGATCCGCGCGACAACGCTTACGCGCAGATCTCGTACGATTACACGGCAGCCAACACCGACGACGCGCTCAAACAGTGGATGGGAACCCTTCCGCGCGAGATCCGGATGGACATCGGCGGTCTCCGGATCCTCCTCTCCCATGGCTCCCCCCGCCGCATCAACGAATTTCTCTGGCACTCCACCTCCTCAGAGCCATTCCTCGAGCGGCTGTGTGAGGAGAGCCGGGCCGACGTGATCCTCTGCACGCACAGCGGCCTCCAGTGGCACAGGCGGCTCGAGCGGAACCGCCACGTCGTCAACGCCGGCGTCATCGGCCGCCCTGCCAATGACGGGCGGACCAACGTCTGGTACACCCTGCTGACTGTCGAGCGCGGCGAGGTGTCAGTCGAATTCGTCCCGATCGACTACGACCACCAGACCCTGGCGCGTGAAATGCGAGCCGAGCACCTCCCGGCCGAGTTCATCGAGACCATCGAGACCGGCTGGTGGACGACCTGCCTCGAGATCCTCCCGGCCAAAGAGCGCGCCCATAGCAAGTTTTGAAGAGTGAAGAGTGAAGAGTGAAAGTGGTTCTAGCCGCTTTTCTTTCACCTTTCACTCTTCACCCTTCACTCTCTTTCTTATGGCGAACGTAGTAAAATAACGCTGATCCCCAAACTTATTGGAGTCCCGAATGCGGCAACACGCACCGATCGCCGTCATCGTCACCGCGCTGGCGATGGCGCTCGGCTTCCTACCAGCCAGAGCGTCTTCCGACCCTCCTGTGCGCCTCACGTTCTGGCGCCGGCTGCCGGCCGCGCACGATCTCAGTGACGCCGATCGAATCGCTGTGGTGTACGCGCTCGGCGACAGCGAGCATCTGCGAACGTTTGTCGACGTCTTCGTCGAACAGAGCAGGCGCTCCGAAGACTTCGATGAAGTTCAGGATCTCAGCGTAGCCGAGCAGCACCTCTACGGTCCGAACACGGCCGGCTCAGTCTTTCGCAAGCTCCGTGGTGAATATCCAGCCGACGTCTATCTCGGCTTCAATCTATTCACATGCGCGCAGACCGAAAAGAGCGCTGCCGGCGTCGAGCGCGATGTCGATGGCGTCAAGAGCGCGGTGACGAAACATTGGGTGGAGACGCGCTGTGCAGTGCGCGTCGACGTGATCGACGGGCATTCCGGCAAGCGCCGCGACTCGTTTCATATCTTCGGAGATGGCAGCTCTCCCCCCTCCGAAACGCGCTCTCGGGAGTCGCACGAGCGATCGGCATGGAACGCCGCGAGGCATACGGCGCTCAATGCCGCCGAGAGCATCGCTCCTGGCAAGGTGCGGGAGATGATCGATCTCGACGGCTCCGCGCCGGACTTCGATGCCGCCGCGCTCCGAATCTCGGCTGCCGATCTCGAGGGCGCGCGACACATCCTCGAGCAGCAGCTCGCCCGGCACGGTGATTCTGCTGCCCTGGCCTTCGATCTCGGCGCGCTCAGCGAGGCGCTCGTTGATCTTCCCTCAGCCCGTCGCTACTACGACACAGCGGAGCGCCTGGCCCCCACCAACGCGCAGTTCCGCACTCAGATCCGCTCGTTCCGTCATTGGGCCTCAATGGCCAACCACCGATAGCAGAGCTTGGCGCCCTCGTCGCTGTAGCACAGACACTTCTGTCGCTGTAGCACAGACACTTCTGTCTGTGCTGGGCGGGTGGTTGGCCGCGTTCGGCGCGGCTTTTCCCAATGCCGTTCGGCTCCTAAATCGGCGGTCCCGGCGGGATCTCCAGCATGTGCGGTCTCGTCCGCGTCGCCGCCGGCCGAGCCAGAAATCGTTCGATCTCCTCGCGCGCGGCGTGCCGACTGGCGATCTCGCTCGAATCGGCGCCCGATACGTCACCCAGTTTCGCGCTCAGCCGGCGCAACGCCTCGGTCGCCTCATCGCGGACTTCGAAGGCAGCGTCCGGATTTGCGGCCAGATCGAAAAGCCGGCCGACCAGAACTGACCGCGTGGCGCGAGTGATGGCAGCCCGGTAGCCGTTCTCGCGTCGAAGTGCCACCTCGCTCAGGGCCGAAAGCACTTCGGTCAGCGACGGGTTGTCGGCGTTTTCTGCGTGGAACTGCGCCAGACGCCCATCGCGATTCGAATCGAGCAGGGCCGAGATGGTCAGATCGCTTGCCACCGTCGCTGCGGCCACAGGATCGAATACCGGAGTTGTCCGCTTCGCAAACAGTTCGGCGATGCCGCCCTCGGTCGAGTTGGCGCGAGGCGGGATGAGATCGACAATCCGCTGCGGAATCTCGAGAAAGCCGGGATCGAGCGTCGATAGCACGATCTTGAGTGCGGCGCGTTGCTCCGCCGCAGGAACGATGCGCCGCACCTCGCGCGGAACGATTCCGTCAGCCTCTTTGACAGCATAGGTGTAATACATGCCGCCCACCGATTTCGAGGCCGCTTCGAGCTGGTAGCGATGGTGCAGATACAGCGGCAGAAGCCGTTCCTCGAGTGAAGAGAGCGGCGCGCCCACAGGCAGGTTCCGCAGGCCGAATTGTCCGAGGGCGATGCGCCGGACCTCGATCTCGTGGGCCAGCATGGCCACCGGATCGCTGCCGGCGTCCCACACCGAGGCCAGCGGGTGGGCTGCGCCGACGGGACGGGCGTCGGAGTCTTTGATGAAGAGCATCGGCGGATTGGCGCGGTCCGTCTCCGGACAGGCGGGATCGCCGGCGGCACAGCGAACCATCCGATTGAGCTCGGCGTCTTCCTTCGAGCCCGGCGGGAACTGCGTGTAGCCATAGCGGATGGCGAACTTGTCGTAGGGAGCAATCCCTTTCGCGTAAGCCTCGGAGAGATCGAGGCGGCCATCTGTGATCTTCACGTACGGCGCCGGATAGTCCATGACGGAAGCCCGGCCGTAGCTGCTGGCGGCCATGTTGTGATCGAGGCCCAGGGTGTGTCCGACCTCGTGGGCGGCCAGCTGGCGGATGCGTGCGAGGGCCATGATGGAGGGGTCCGTGTCGGGATCGGAACGCACAGAGTTCCTGGCGTTCCGTTCATCGAACTGCGGGATGAGCCCTTCTGCGATCAGCACGTCCTGGCGGATTCGCAGCGATCCGAGACGGACGTTTCCCTTGATGATCTCGCCGGTCCGCGGATCGAGCACGCTCTCGCCGTACGACCAGCCGCGGGTCGAGCGGTGAACCCAGTTGATCATGTTGTAGCGCACGTCCATCGGATCGGCGTCCGCCGGCAGGATCCTGACCTGGAACGCATTGCTGAAGCCGGCAGCCTCGAACGCCTGCGACCACCACGACGCTCCGTCCATGAGAGCGCTGCGGATCGGCTCGGGCACCCCGTTGTCGACGTAGTAGACAATTGGTTTCACCGGCTCCGAGATCGCCGCGGTGGGGTCAGCCTTCTCCAGCCGATGCCGTGCGATCCACCGCTTCTCCAGCGGTCCGCTGAAGGGCGAAGCGTAGTCGTAGATCTCGATCCCCGAGACGCCGACGCGCGGGTCGACGCGCCGCGGCTTGTATCCCGGCTCCGGAAGAGCGACAAACGAATAGTGCTCGCGGACGCTGACTGTCTGCGGCACTGGAGTCACGCCGCTGACGAGCGTTCCCGGACGATCGTGCGTCTCGAACGTCAGAATCGCCTCGACCTCGGTGTTCCGCGGAAAGGCCTTCGTCCGCGGAAGCCAGATCGCGCTCCGGTCGCGATCGAGCGCGAACGCCCCCTGCTTCAGATCGGCGAGCCGCCGGATGACGCCGTGGATGTCGCTCAGAAAGAAGTCGGTAGCATCGACCAGGACCGTATTCGCATCGGCCGCCTCGACCTTGAAGCCCCACAACACCGACCGGGCGAAAGAATCCTCGACATCACGGCGCTCCGCGGCATCCTGAGTAAGCGCACGAAACCGCGTGTTGCTCTCGACCAGCAACACCTTCGGCCCGATGCGCTGAAAGCTCACCAGATGCGTGGCGCTCAGCTCCCCGCGATCGAGGCCGATCGGATTCGATCCGACACCAGCGGGCAGCGACGACTGCAGGATCAGCTCCTCATCGAACCGCCCGATCTGCATCAAAAGCTTGCCCGCGTTGGCATCCCAGAAAAGAGGGAGGAACCCATCGATCTTCTGCAGGGAAGTCGTCCGTGATTCGACCGTTGGAGGCGTGCGCGAATCAGGGACGGGAGCCTGGAGAGGGGGCGCCGGTGGCGGCGGAGTCGGCTGCGACGCGCAAGCAGAAGTCATCACGACGAATCCGATTGCTGCGATCTGTCTCATGCATTCCATTGTATTGCGGACAGATGAGAGCAAACCCACCGAGGCGGATACGGAACGCCCTGAGCAACAGTGCCTGAAGCGTGTCATCCCGCCGAGAGGGAGGGATCTGGTGGTTGGGCGGTGATCGACGGAGAGATGAAGGGGTTTCTGGAGTGGTATACGCTCGGCCATCGCGCCCACCAGCCTCGCTCACGGCTCGGAATGACTCGTATTCGGCGCTTGGCTGGTGCATCGCGGTCTGTCACACCCGGATCGAATGGCGCTGGTAGAAGTTGTAGCTGCCCAGGCGATCCTTAAGCTTCTGGACTGTGGCGGGCGTGAGGGATGTGCCCGATGCGGCGGCGTTGGACTCGACCTGACGGACGTTTTTGGCGCCGGGGATGGTCGAGGAGACGGCGTCGTTCGCCAGCACGAAGCGGAGCGCGGCTTCGCTGAGGCTCCGGGATTCGCCGACCACGATGCCGCGCACTTCGTCGATTCGCGCCGTGACCTCCTCGAGGCGCCGGGTGGTCAGGAAATTCTGCCGGATGTCGTTGGCCGGAAAGACCGAATCCGATCGGTATTTGCCGCTGAGGAGTCCGGATGCCAGAGGAACGCGGGCGATGATTCCGAAGCCGCGCTCCTGCGCCAGGGGAAAAAGCTCCTGGGCCGGCGCCTGGTTCAGGACGTTGTACAGCACCTGGAGCGTGTATCCCCAGCCTCGTTTGATGATCTCGATCCCTTCGGCCGGCGTGGAGATCGACACTCCCCATACGCGAATCTTTCCTACCTCCTGCAGCTTGTCCATGGCCTCATGAATCTCTTCCGCTGCCAGTTGCTCGATGGTCGGATTGTGCAGTTGGTAGAGGTCGATGTAGTCGGTGCGCAGCCGTTTGAGGGAGCCATCGACGGCGTGGAAGATATGCTGTTTGGAGAAGTCCTTCCTCTGCTCGCCCGCCGAAGTCCGCACGTTGCCGAATTTCGTGGCGATGATGACGTCGTTGCGGGACCTCGAGAGGACCAGGCCGAGGAGTGACTCGCTGCGGCCGTGTCCGTAGATATCGGCCGTGTCGAAGAAGGTGATGCCGAGATCGCGGGCTCGCCGGATCGCCGCGATCGACTCCTCGTCGGTCGTCCCTCCCCACCCCACAGGCACGCCCGAGGCCTCGGTGGCGCCGCCGATGGCCCAGGCGCCAAAACCGATTTCGCTGACCTTGATGCCTGTCTTGCCGAGATCGCGGTATTGCATGCGGTCGAGTCTTCGTTCATTTTAGCGGCTCCGCAGCCTCATACGCGAGCGTGACCTCAACTCCTGATGGAACCGACTCCTCAATCCTCCGACTATTTTCTCGAGATCGAGTCTCATTTTGCGACCCGGCGTGGCACGCCGTTCATCCTCTCGGCCAAGGACTGGCTGCTCATGAAGGGCTGGTTCGAAGAGGGAGTGCCGCTGGCCATCGTCATCGAGGCCATCGATTCCTGTTTCGACAAGAGTGCGGCCCGTCCATCGAAGCGGGTCATCTCCAGCCTCAGCTACTGCAGGCACGCGGTCAATGAGATCTGGAGCGAGCGGCGGGACCTCTATGTCGGAAGCGATGAGTCCTCTCCGGAGAGCTCGCCTCTCGCGCAGCTGGAAGCATTGGGCGCCGCCCTGCGAGCAGCGGCAGCCTCGGCCTCCGAACCCGTGCGCGTGGTGATTGAGGAGGGCGCCGCGGCAGTCGAGGGAGCATCGGGACTTCACTCCATCCCGAAGATCGAAGATCGATTGATGGAGATCGAGCACGAGTTGCTCGAGAAACTGGCGGCAACCATGACTGAAGCGGAAATCGCGGAGGTCAGGCGGGAGGTGGCCGCCTCGTTGCGCGGCAGCCGCGGCAAGGTGGACGACGCGACCCGGCTGCGGACCGAGGAGGCGAATCTTCGGCGGCTCATGAGAAGCCGCCATGGACTACCGCGTCTATCTCTGTTCAGCTGAGGCAGCGTTCACCTTGTCCAGCAGGTCACGTGCGTCGTGACCACTGACGGTCAGCGCGGCCGCATCGAGAGCCGGCGAGGTGATGGCGCAGGCGTCGAGGACGCGTTGTGCGCGTGCCTGCTCGCCCGGGTCGCTCTGGAGACCATGGCTGCAGGAAGCGCCGCCGAGGAGAAGCAGTCGCGCCGAAATCCTGGCCAGAGCCTGACCGGAGATCGTTCGAGCGGGGTCGACGCGGCGCATGACCGGATCGACCTGGTAGAGACCGAGCGCCATGGCCCTGATGAGCTCTTCCCGGCCCGGAACATCGATGTCGGTGGCGATGGGAGGAGTAGCCATGTTCTTGGCAAAGCGGACGAAGGCGATCTGCCAGTACATCAGCACCGCCAGATCGGCCCGTGTAATCGCCTGGCTTTCGAGCGCCCGTTGGTAAACCGGTGGCATGTTCGCGGCGGTCCACTGCGCTTTGAGAACATTCAGTCGCTGCACATAGCGGGGAACGGGGTCGCGCCGCGAGAGGCGGTCGTAGCGCCCGATCGCTTCGCTGAAGCGGCCGTGGCCGGCGTCGATCTCCGCCAGGAGCTCCTGAACGGCCGGACGCTCAGGATCTGTTCCAGTCAGAAGCGGCTGAATGTCCTGCTCTGCCTCGTCGAAACGGCGCAAAGCCACTTCGTGCTGCGCCAGGAGAAGGCGAGCTGGATCCGAGGACGGCAGGATCCCGAGCGCCTGGCGCAGCAGCCCGACGGCCTCTTCGTCCGGAGCGCTCAGCGCCCGCGTGTACAGCTGCTCGAACAACGTTTTCTGGATCTCCGCCAGGCGGGATCGGGAAATCGCAGGAGCATCGACACCCCTGAGCGCTTCGGTATAGAGGTCGAAGGCCCGACGCTGGTCGCCGCGCGCCAGCGCCAGCTCCGCAGCGTAGATCTGTTCCGCGGCATAGTCTCCGCCGGCCGACCGCGCCTTATCCAGGAGCCTCTGCGCCTGGTCGAGATCGCCTTCCTGGATGGCCACTGCGGCGTCGCCGACAAAGGCTGGGGGGTAGGACTGCGCTTCGATCGTGGCGAAGCGTTGATGAGCGGTGGTCAGATCGCCGGAGAGAAAGCTTTGCCACGCCTCATCCAGGTGTTTGCCGACGACGGCGGAGGTTGCCGCCTTGTAGCCGAGGCGGGGATCCACAAGATGACGGTTTTCCGGGAGCAGGGGAGCCGTTGCAGGCGGAGCGGAGGTCGCGCAGCCCGTCAGAACGGTCCATGTCAATGTCAGGATCAGGATCAAAGCGAACCGAGTGGCTGACTTCACGCAGGAGACTCCTTGAAGCGATCGAGCTCGATCTGCCGCAGCGCGGCGGCGAGATTGTCTTTGATTCCGCGGGCGGCGTCGAGCCAGACGATGTCCGGCTCGCTGCGCAGCCAGGTCATCTGGCGCTTGGCGTAGGCGCGCGTCCGCCGCTTCGTCTCTACCATCGCCGATGGTTGATCGATTTTCCCGATGACGATCTGCACCGCCTCCGCGTACCCGATCGAGCTGAAGGGACGGCAGGTTGCCGGATACTGCTCGAGAAGCGCGCGGGTCTCCCCGATGAGACCGCCTTCGTACATGGCGTCGACCCGCGCGTCGAGCCGTTGCACCAGGAGGGATCGCTCGAGCGTGAGAGCGATCATGATTGCGGGCCGTCTTGGCCCTGCAGCGGCCGGCCGTGGCCAGGTGGAGATCGGAAGCCCCGTGGTCACATAGACCTCCAGGGCCCGCTCGATGCGGTGACGGTCGCCTGAGGCAAGCCGGCCGGCAGTCGGGGGATCGACTCGTTGCAGCATTCGGTAGAGCCGTACGTCGCCACCCGTGCGCTGGCGGATGCGCCGGATCTTCGCGCGAGTGGCCTCGTGACGCGGCGCTATCTCCGGCAATCCGCTGAGGAATGCGCGTAGATAGAAGCCCGTACCGCCGGTGAGCACGGCCCGACAACCACGGGAGGCAATTTCGGAGCAGGTTCTGGCGGCGAGGGTGCCATATTGCGCCGCGTTCATATCTTCGGTCGGATCCACGATGTCGAAGAGGTGATGCGGAATTCGTGCGCGTAGCTCTTGCGAGGGCTTGGCGCTTCCAATGTCGAAACCGCGGTAGAGCTGTACCGAGTCGTAGTTGACGATCTCCCCGCCCGCCTCCTCGGCAATGCGGACGGAGAATTCTGTCTTGCCGACGCCGGTGGGACCGGCGATCACGACTACCGGCTGCTCAGGATCGAGGGCCACTCGGCAGGCGACGCTCCTGGGTCATATGGAGCTTGGCGTCTTCGTGGTGCAGCACGTTTCGAAGGTGAGCACGGCAGTAGATCGCGCCGTGCGCGACCGGCGCTTTGCAGACGATGCAACGTTGTTTTTTGAGCTTGGAAGCGCGCTCGAAGAGACGGACGACTGTTCCGCCCGCGATCAGGGCACCTCCGAGAAGCAAGGCCTTCTGCATGAGATCGGTGTTGACGATCTCCCCCACCGGCGAACTTGCCAGCGTGTCGTGAAGGACATACAGCGCGAGGGCGATGATCACGATCCATAGTCCCAGACGCAGCAGTGTCGACGACATGAGCAGACTCTAAGCGGCTCAACGCGGGGTGTCAATCTCTCGACTGGATAACATTTTGCCTTCCAGGAAATCGATACGGATAGAGCCCGCCAGGT
>JADGNX010000387.1 GCA_017883265.1 Thermoanaerobaculia bacterium | reverse complement strand
TCGCTCGACTGATCGGCTCCGACGGCATGCAGCAGAGCGAGGCGGCCACTGGCACGCTGATTCTGGGCCACGAGAAGGGCCTGCTGCTCGCGCGCCAGCTGCACGTCCGCGCGGGCTACATCGAGGCGGATGCCGGTCCCCGCATCGAGCTGATCCTGGGCCAGTTTTCGCAGCTCCTGAAAGAGCGTCACATTCGCTTTTCTCGCTTCGACGTCGGCCCCCGCCTTTTCCACCAGGATGTACAGGCGCCCTATTGCGGCGGCGATGTCATTCTCGGACTGCTCCACCTGTACGCGGCTGAACGTCATTCCCTCTCGCGCGGCCTGGTAGCGGCGAAGCGACGCGAGATCGAAGAGGTTCATCGCCGCGCTGATCTGAGCGTCGGTGACGTTGAAGGGTCCGGCGATCGGATTCTGCCCGGGTTGCGCGAAGCCGAAGGTCGCCAGATTGATCGACTGATTGTACCGAAGCAGCCGGGCCTCGCTTTCCGGCAGGAGCGCCGCACGCGACTGCAGGACCACCGCCCGGGCGCGCTCCTCACTGGATCGGGCGAGCCGCGAGGCTGTTCCTGCAGACAGAGCGCGCTGGAGGGCCTCCGCGTACGATAGCCGCAACTCCTCGGCGCGTGTGGCGGACGCCGACAAGAGAGAAAACAGCGCGGCCAATGCCGCAGAACGAGGAAAGGATCTCAATTGCATAAGGTCAACCGGAGATTCCGTGGCGCGATGGCCTGGTTGGGTCTGAGGGCATGGTGCGGGCAGCGAACACGGCAAAATACCGGCTGTTCGGTTTTAATATTCCTTATCGGATTTCCACTCCTGCAAGGCCGTCACCATGATCCGGCCGCCTTCTCGATAAACAATCGCTGGCCACAAGCTCGAGGAGCCCCATGCGGCCAAGCCCGGGCTTCCTCTCCATGCGCGCCGAGCGCAGAGACAGCCTCGGACTCGGACGCTCACAGATGAGGCGGCATTGACTCCAACAGGGTGTGTTACTACCATAATACACAACGATGATTTCTCTCCATCAAATTTTCAAAACCTACGCCGATGGCCTCGAGGCTCTTCGCGACATCGATCTCGAGATCGGTGAGGGGATGCTCGGTATTCTCGGACCGAACGGAGCCGGCAAGACGACGCTGCTGTCCATTCTCGTGCTCGCGGTCGAGCCGAGCAGCGGGAGACGCTCCTACTTCGGACTCGATGCCAGGCATGCCTCAAACCGCTCGCGGATACGATCGCTCATCGGCTATCTGCCGCAGGACTTCCACGCCATCGGTCATCTCACCGGGCTGGAGTACCTCATCTATTGCGCCGAGCTGCGACGGGTTCGCCTGTCGCGGAACGATCTCGAGCGGAGAGCCAGGATGCTGCTCGATGCCGTCGGCTTATCGGAATCGGCATCGCGGCGTTCCGGCACCTATTCGGGCGGAATGCGCCGGCGCCTGGGCGTTGCGCAGGCACTCATTCACACGCCGAAGCTGGTCGTCGTCGACGAACCGACGGCCGGCCTTGATCCCGACGAGCGAATCCAGTTCCGCAATCTGATCGCGGAGGTGGCCGAGGAGACTGCGGTCCTGCTCTCGACGCACATCGCGGAAGACATCGAGGCCACCTGCGACCGGATCGCTGTCATCGACGAAGGAAGGATGCTGTTCGACGGTGCCTCCTCCGCTCTTCTGGCCGGGAGCCTACCGCAACTGGAGGCCGATCCAACGATCGAGAGTGCCTATACGGAGCTGGTCCAGCGCCGGCGAGGCGAGGGGCGAGTGGCGTGAGGATGCTGCGTACCTTCATCCGACAGGAGTGGCACACGCAACTGCGCTCTTCGCGATTCGGTTTGTTGTCGGCGATCTATGTCCTGGTCTCCAGCTCGCCTTCTGTCGTAGCTTCCGTCATGGCCAGTCGGGGTCGATACTTTGTCGGTGCTGCGGCCTTCGCCGAGGCCCTCCTGCTGCTGCAGCCGCTGGCCACGTCGGTCTATGCGGCCGTGCTCACTGTCGATGCGGTCAGCCGGGAGATCGACGACGGATCATTTGCTGTGACTTCGATCAACCCGATGACCAACATTGGCTATGTGGCTCGCCGGTGGATCGCGCTCCTGCTCTTCATCCTGCCGATTTCGATCCTGCCTCAAATCGCCGGCTGGGGCATCGCACAATACTTTCATGCCGGGTTCTCGCCGCTCCCTTTCCTGCTGCGGTGGCTGATCTTCGTCGTGCCGCCGGCGATCGTCATCTCCGCGTTCGCACTTGGGATCGGAACGATCACCGGGAGGACGCTGGTGGCCGCTATCCTCACCTTCCTCGTGGTCATCGTGATCCTCACTTTCGGCAACGATGCGCTGGCGCGATTTCATCGGAGGCTGGAAGGACCGGGGGCCTTCATCGGGTTACAGGTCGATCCATACAACGAAGCGACGTGGATACTTCGAGGCTTCAGCAAAGCCGCTCGCTTCGGGACCGACGCCGGATTCGAAGTGTTCGATGCGGTCGAGGAGGAGCTCCCCACCTCCGCGCTTCCGGCTGCGATCTCTCTGGTCATCCTGGCCTGTGCGCCGGCGTTTTTGCGGCGGACGCGGCGAGACGTCCGTCCGTGGCCTGTGCGTCCCGACCATCCGTTGCGAACGTACCTGGCAATGCTCAATCGCATTCGGGCGGAGTATGCGCCGGAGCCGAAGCCGCACGCTCTCGATCTCGCAGCGATCGCGGTGAGCGCCGTCGCTCTGGCGCTTTCGATCACCTATCTTCTCGAGCGCTCGCTCCGTTACGAGGGGATGGCCGCCGAGCGTTTCGCTTCCGAGTCATCCGCCGCGCCCCAGACGATGCCAGCGTCGCTTCGACCGCTGGATCTGATCGTGGACGCGAACCTCGAGGCAGACGGATTGCTCTCGTCTTCGTCGGAGCTGACGATCCGAAACGAGGGCCCGGGACCGCAGCGATTCCTTTCATTTCAGCTGAACCACGCGCTGAGGGTCGAGCGGATCAGCGTCAGCAGTGGCCGCGTTCGTATGAGCCGGCTCTGGGATCGGATCGGCGCGGAGCTCATGCCTCCCATCGGACAGGGACAATCGCGCCGGGTCCTGTTTTCAATCAAGGGCAGGCCAGCGTTCGAAGCCTTCAATCTTCAAGGCCACGGCTCATTCTCAGTGCGCTATCGCCACTATCTGCACGCGACCGAAGCGTTCGACCTCAGCGATCTCTCCCGGAGCAGCACCTCCCGGCTGGTCACACCGTTCCGAGTCGATCTCAAGGCTT
>JADGNX010000109.1 GCA_017883265.1 Thermoanaerobaculia bacterium | reverse complement strand
GCCGACGATCCCGAACGCCAGACAGGCGAACGGGATGGCAAACTTCTTATGAAGCTCGATCCTGACGATCCGGTAAAGCACCTGATCTGAGTGGCTCAGGATCTTTGCCTGGCGGATCAGCTCGGTCAGGCTCATCTCGCGGAAGGAGTGAGCGACCTTCTGGTTGGCGTCCGGCTGGGAAAATCGGTCCGGAAGCAGGATCCGCTGTACAGAATTGCCGTTGAGATCGTACTTTTCCGGCTTCCGGGGATCGGTGACGTGGGTGCGAGCGGTTCGAAGATTCAGCCAGACCTGTTTGCTGCTCTTGACGATCGACAGGTTCCCGGTCTGGGCCACGATGATCTTCTGACTCGACGGATGGGCCGTGGCCATTGCTGCTCCGGCGGCCTCCGCAGCGTGAGTGCTCGAGATGTCGTTGCTCTCATCGGTGCGGTTGTCGGCGACGAATACGCCTTTCCACTGTCCGGTTCTCGGCTCGATGTCGTTGATGTAGATGACGAGATTCTCGTATTCGTCGTAGAAAACACGAGGCCGAATCTCCTTTTCGACAGACGAGGTGAAGAGCTCCGCCTTGAGGCTGACCAGCTCGGTGTTGCCGCGAGGCAACACGACGTTCATCAGATAGAGGTTGAGGAGAAAAACGATGAAGCTGAAGAAGAAGACCGGCTTGTAGATCGTCGAGGTGGAGATTCCCAGCGCGCGCATGGCGATGATCTCGGAGTCCGACGAGAGCCGGCCGATGGCGATCAGGATCCCGAAGAGGAGCGACATGGGCACGGTGAGGACGACGATGTGGGGCAAGGAGAGCAGCAGCAGCTTGCCGACGGTATGCGCCGGAAGCGAACGCCGGATGATCATCCCTGCGAAGTCAAAGAGCGACTTCATGAGGATGATGAACGTGTAGAAGCCGAAACCGAGCAGGGTCGGTCCGATCATCTCCTTGAGGATGTAACGAGTAAGGATCTTCATTTCCGGGGGGTCATCGCGGCGGCCCGTGGCAGGCAGGGCTCGGAGGACGGCGGCATTCTACATTGCCGGGGAGAATCAGAATCGGGGGTCTGGGCGAGCGATTTCCTCAGAGTCCTATAAGATAGATTATGTTAAATATCAGGACGGCACCAGCTCCCAAACGCCTGGTTCCCCGTCGCAAGAAAGAGACAGCCTCGCCTCGAGGACGCGCTTACGATTTCTCGTCGGCTTCCAGCCTGCGCAGGAGCTCGCGGACTGCGTCGATCACCTCGGACTTTTCGACGTCCGGCTTGTTGAAGCTGAGATTGACGCTGAAAGGAAGGCCCTTATCCTTCAACTGAAACGTGAAGTTCCTCGGGCGTCCCGCCTTCTTCGGCTCGGGCTTTGCCGTCTCCTTCCTCACCTGCTCCCTCGTCAACTCGCCCGAGCCGTAGCGACGCACCAGCTCTTCCATCGCCTGCGCGTCGCCCAGGCGCGCGATCTGAACGAGGATCGACTTGTTGGCGATTCCGGCCTCGCGGCACATGGCCCGGACCCGGTCAGGAATGTCGTTGAGGAGCAGCGTCTCGGTGACCGTCGTTCGGCTCTTGCCGATGACCTGTGAGATCTTCTCATGCGTGTAGCCGAACTTCTCCTGCAGCACCGCCAGTCCCTCGGACTCCTCGAATGCCGTCAGGTCTTTCCGCTGGATGTTCTCGATGAGGGCGATCTCCAGCGTCTCCCGCTCGTCGGCGTCGAGCTCGATGGCCGGAATCTCGTCGAGTCCGGCGGCGGTGGCGGCGCGGAACCGTCTCTCGCCGGCGATGATCTGGTACCGACTCTCCGAGAGGGCTCGAACGAGGATGGGCTCCAGCACACCCTTCTCGCTGATCGAGGCCGTCAGCTCCTCGATGTTGCCGAGGTTGGATCGCGGCTGTTCGGGATTGACCTCGATCAGTTCGATCGGAATCATCGAGCCGATGTGTCTTCCTGACCGCTTGGCCAGTTCTTCCACGAAATGGGCGTCGTGCCGCATGGTGGCCCGTTCGGGCAGTCCCTTACGCATTCCTGGAATCCTCTTCTCGTCCGGGTATGTCAATTCCATCCATGGTTCATCGGCACCTTCACACCCTCGCCAGGATCTCTTCTGACAGCGAGTAATACTCCATCGCTCCGCTGGAGCGCGGAGCGAACGAGAAGATCGACTCCTTGTAGGCAGGGCTCTCCTCCAGCCGGATCGACTTGGTGATGATGGTATCGAAAAGACGTTCTCCAAAGACCTGTTGAATCTGTTCGTGGATGTCCCGGGCCAGAGTGGTCCGCTTGTCGTGCATGGTGATGACCACGCCGAGCAGCTGCAGGTTGGGATTGGGCCGGGCCTTGATCTTGTCGATCGTCTCCAGAAGATCGTCAGTTCCTTCGAGGGCGAAGTAGGATGACTGGATCGGAACCAGTACGTGCGTCGATGCCACCAGGGCGTTGACGGTGATCATCCCCAGCGTGGGAGGCGTGTCGATGAAGATGTAGTCGTACTGGTTGCCCACGTCCTTCATCTTGTCTTTCAACCGGTAGGGGCCGTCGATCTCGCCGTTCAGCTTCGATTCGAGCTTGGCCAGCGCGATCCGCGAAGGAGCGACCGAGAGATTCGCCACCGGCGTCGGCACGATGACCTCGGAAAAGGGAACGTCTTCCAGCACCAGCACGTCGTACATCGACTTTCCGACCGAGCGGGGATCGACGTAGCTCATCGTCGAATTGGCCTGCGGATCGAGGTCGATGAGAAGGGTCTTGAACCCCTTGTTGGCCACGGCCGCAGCGAGATTGATCGTGGTGGTGGTCTTCCCTACCCCACCTTTCTGGTTCGCGACGGTAATGATCATTGTGTTGGGGTTTATTCTAACGGAAGGGCGATGCCGGCGCTCTGCGATGTTGCCCTTCGAGCGCCCAACGACCCAGACTTCCCCGTAGCACAGACACTTCTGTCTGCGCTGCCGTGCATGGGAACAACCGCACAGACAGAAGTGTCTGTGCTACAGGCAGAAGCGTCTGTACTACATCTTGTACTTGCCGAGATCCTCGGGAGAGATGTCCTCGAACCACTTCTTGAGCTTGTCGTCGGACTCTTCGTCGGCGGCGATGGTCTGGGCCTGATCCAGCACGCTCTGCTCGACGAAAATCGGAGCCTCGGTCCTGAGCGCCAGCGCGATGGCATCGCTGGGACGGGCATCCATCTCGAACGAGCGGCCTCCGGAAGTGACGTGAATGCGGGCGAAGAACGTGCTGTCACGGAGATCGCTGATCACCACCTGATGCACCACCGCCGAAAGCTCGCCCAGGAAGTTCTTGAGGAGATCGTGCGTCATGGGCCGAGGCGTCTCCACGCTCTCCAGTTGCAGAGCGATGGCGTTGGCCTCGAAGATGCCGACCCAGATCGGGAGGTACACGCGATCGGCGTGATCCTTGAGGACCACGATCGGCGAATTCGAGACCGGGTCGAGCATCAGTCCCTTGATGGTCATCGGAACCAGAGAGGTCATGCCACCGCCTCGCCGCGCAGTGTGTGATGCTGCGCCTGCTGGATGCGCACCGGAAGCATCGTACCGATGGGAGTGCGAAGATCGCCGGTGAAGTTCACCGTCCAGTTGTCGTCGGTGCGGCCGGAAAGGACCTCGCTGTCGTGCCTGCTCGGTCCCTCGTAGAGGACCGGCAGTATGCGCCCCTCGTAAGCCCGGAGCGTTTCGCGTTTTCGCTCCTCGTGCATCTCGAAAAGACGGTTAATGCGCTCCGAAGCCACGGCGTCGTCTATGGGCGAGCCGAGGCGAAGGGCGGAGGTGCCAGGCCGGGGCGAGTACTTGAAGGCGAAGAGCGAGCCGTATCGTACCTCCTCGATCAGCGAGATGGTCTCCTCGAAGTCCTGATCGGTCTCTCCCGGGAAGCCGACGATGATGTCGGTGGAAAAGTGCACTTCAGGGACCGCAGCGCGGATCCGGGCCACGACCGCCAGATACTGCTCCCGGGTGTACAGCCGCTTCATTCTACGAAGAACGCGCGAAGAGCCCGACTGGACCGGCAGATGAAGATATCGCGAGATGTTCGAATGATCGCGGATGGCAGCGATCATGTCGTCGGTCACTTCTGCCGGATGTGACGTGATGAAGCGAAGGCGCTTCACCCCTTCCAGAGAGGCCACCACCGTGAGGAGGCTGGCGAAGTCCGCTCGCGTCTGCGGGCAGCGGTATGC
This sequence comes from Thermoanaerobaculia bacterium, assembly GCA_017883265.1. Classification (GTDB taxonomy): domain Bacteria; phylum Acidobacteriota; class Thermoanaerobaculia; order Gp7-AA8; family Gp7-AA8; genus JADGNX01. Next base: position 6,322 of record JADGNX010000109.1, on the reverse strand, counting down.
GTTGACGGTCTGTCCCAGCAGCTCGATCTCCACCCGTCCTTCAGCCACGGCAGAACGGATCTCGGCGACGATGCCGGTGATGGGACGGGAGACCTCCCGCCCGCGCGTCGTCGGCACGATGCAGAAGGTGCAGTTCTTATTGCAACCCTCGATGATCGTCACCTGGGCGCGGGTGGCCGAGGGACGATCGATGGCCAGATAGTCGTACCGGCGGTCCTCTGGAAAATCGAGGGCCAGACGTCTGCCACCATCGAGGATCTCGTCCAGGTATCCGACGTTGCCCGGCCCCATGACGAAATCGACCCACGGGGCTCGAGCCAGGATGGCCTCCCCATCCCGCTGAGCGACACAGCCACAGATCCCGATTTTGCTGCCTTCCTTTTTGGCGGCGCGAAGCTCGCCGAGACGCGAGAAGACCTTCTGTTCCGATTTCTCGCGAATGCTGCACGTGTTGAGCAACAGGAGATCGGCCGTGTGCTCGTCCTCCACGCGGCGATATCCGCGCAACTTCAAGCTCCCCGACAGCCTCTGGCTGTCGAGGTCGTTCATCTGGCAACCCCAGGTTTCGATGAAGAACGTCTTACTCATGGAATGGTCTTGCTCCCTGCGGGTCCCCCGGCACGAGCGGTTGGGTCGCCGGTGTCTGCGCGCTCGTTTCCTCCCTAAGTTGCGCCTTGTTCAGCTCTTCGCGCGATTTCTCGAGATCCATCTTCGTCTCGTTGAACTTCCTCTGGATCACGCCATCGCGATACATCGGGTCATCCGATTGGTAATACACATCTTCCAGGCGATTGAGCTCGGTTTCCAGATCGGCGTTCGTCTTCTTCAACTCGGCGATTTTCTTCGCCGCCCGTTTCCTGTTCTCCGAGTCCCGCCACTGCGTTTCCGGCGTTTCTGACGACCCCGAGGAGGCGCTCCCGGCCTGCACGCCGCCATGACGTGCCGGAAGGACGGTCAACTTTCCCTGCGCCTTCTTCACGTCGTCGTTGGTGATGACCTTGACCGGCTTATTGCTCTTCGGTGCTGCTGCTCTCGCTGCTTTGGCCGCCTTCGCCGCGCGGACCAGAGGAGAATCCTTCTGATCGATCGAGACCGCTCCAGCAACACTGCTCCCCGTTCTTCCAGTTCCATCATCCGCAACCGGTTGTGCACCGCCGGCAGCGGATTGTGCCTCGCTCTGCCGCGCGCCGGCAGCAAAAACGAAGAGGAGGACGGCGACTGGTGAGACGATCGTTTTCACTTTGGTTCGCTCGAGATGGGTCTCTCGACCCGTCCATACCGGTCCTCCAGCCTGATGACGTCGTCCAGTTCCGTTGTCGAGACTTCCGCGATGTCGGTATCCTCGATCGCCTCCATCCGGTGGATCAGGCGCGGCGGCACGTGAAACGCCTGCCCGGAGGCGAGCGGAATGATCCGGCGATCGCCCTGGTGCTCGATTGTCAGGGCGATCTCGCCCTGCAGAACATAGAGGCTCTCTTCTTTCATTTCGTGATACTGGAGGCTCAGGCTCTCGCCACGGTTTATGTGCAGAATCTTTCCAACGTAACGCTCCGTCCTGGCGAAAATGATCTCGTAACCCCACGGCTTTGGAATTCGCTGCACGCTCTGGTAACCGAAAAATCGATCGTTTTCGTTCATGGGTTGTTGTTGACCAGGCCGTCCGGAAAGCGCATGGCGACGCTCTCGATGACGAACTCCTCGATCTCCTGCGCCGTCTTCTTCTGGAGCGACAGCTCGGCGATTCGCTTGCAGTCCTTGTAGCGGACTGAGCGGATCACATTCTTGATGACCGGAATGGCAGAAGGATTCATCGAATAGATTTCCAGCCCCAGTCCCAGGAGAACGATCGCATACAGCGGGTCGGAAGCCATCTCCCCACACATGGAGACCGGGATGCCAGCCTTCCGGCCCGCCTGGATCACCATGCTCACCAGGCGGAGAATGGCCGGATGGAGCGGCTCGTAGAGATAGCCGACGTTCTCATTGGAGCGATCGATGGCCAGAGAATACTGAATCAGATCGTTCGTGCCAATGGAGAGGAAGTCGACTTCGGTCGCCAGCAGGTCGGCGATGATGGCCGCCGCCGGCACTTCGATCATGATGCCGATCTGCAACTCCGGGTTGTATGCGATCCCTTCGGCGTCGAGCTCGCTTTTGATCTCCCTGACCAGCGTCTTGACCTGCCGCAGCTCCTGGAGGCCGGAGACCAGAGGGAACATGAGCTTGATCTTTCCGAATGCTGAGGCCCGCAGGATGGCTCGAAGCTGGGTCTTGAACATGTCGCGGTGCTTCATGCAGAGGCGAAGCCCGCGAAGGCCGAGGACCGGGTTGTTCTCCTTGCTGCCGATGACCTCGCGCGCCAGCTTCCTGCCGCCGAGATCGAACGTCCGGATCACTACCCAGTTTGGATCGAGGGCCTCGGCCAGCCGTCGGTAAAGATTGAAATGCTCTTCCTCAGTCGGAAGCACCGGACTCTTCGAGATGTAAAGAAACTCGGAGCGGTAGAGGCCGATCCCTTCGGCGCCATAACGGATGGCGTCGTTCAGCTCCTCGACCAGCTCGATGTTCGCCTGGAGCGAGATCTGGCGGTCGTCCTTGGTCGTGGCCGGAATGGTCCGATTCTCGAGGAGCTTGCGCTCGTACTCCTCGTGGCGGGAGACGCGACTGCGGTACTCGGCGACCAGAGCCGGGCTCGGGTTGACCACGATGGTTCCCTCGTATCCGTCAACGATCACCAGCTCGTCGTTGTCGACGATCTGCGTCAGCCGCGGCACTCCGATGACGGCCGGCATGAAGAGCGACTTGGCGATGATCGAGGTGTGCGAAGTCCGCCCGCCGCTCTCGGTAGCGAAGCCGACGATCGGTCTGCGATTGAAATGGACGGTGTCCGAAGGAAGCAGATCGTCGGCCAGGATGATGATGTCGTGGGTGATCTCTGAGAGGTCGTGGTGCGCGATCCCCTGCAGATTCTTGAGGAGGCTGTCTCCCACGTCCTTCACGTCGGCGCCGCGATCGCGCAGGTACTCGTCCTCGAAGCTCTCGAACCGCGCCTCCAGCTCTTCCTGCACCTCGGAGACGGCCCACTCGGCGTTGACCTGCTCGGACTCGATCTTCTGGATGACCTTGTCGGCGAACGAGGGATCGCTGACCATCAGGGCGTGAGCCTCGAAGATCGAGGCGTACTCTTCGCCCATCGAGCGGCTGACTTTCTTCTTCAGATCGAGCAGCTCGCGGCGGGTGACGTCGAGCGCTTCGAGGAAGCGGTTGACCTCGCGGCCCACGTCCTCTTCCTTGATCGGGACCCGGTAGACCGATGCTACTTTCTTCTCGACGATGACAGCCCGGCCGATGGCGATTCCGGGGGATACGCCGAATCCCTTGTACGTGCGGCTCCCGCTGCGCACCGGGCTCTGAACGATTGGAGGAGTCACTCCCGTTATTCTACTTCATCGAATTTTGCGTCCACGAGGTTCTGGATGGCGGCCACGGCATCCATCTCGTCTTCGCCATCCGCGGTCAGGGTGATGACCGAGCCGCGGCCGGCAGCCAGAAGGAGAATGCCGAGGATGCTTTTGGCGTCGACCTCCTCGGATCCCTTCCGGACCTTGATCGAGGAACGGTACTTCGCGGCGGCATGAACGAGCTTGGCCGCAGCGCGCGCGTGCAGTCCGAGCTTGTTCTTGATCTCGATGTCCTTGGTGAACATCTAGACCCCCGGAATGTGTGGGTCGCTTCCGGCGAGCAGATCGGAGGCCACCCGGATCGACTTCGATCCCTTCTCCCGGATGGTATGCGCCAGGCCGGCCAGATCGTGCGAATCCCGCTGCAATGAAGAGAACTTAACGATCATCGGCAAATTGACCCCTGTGACGATCTCGACGTGATCTTTCTCAAGGAAGGAGAGGCTGATGTTGCTCGGTGTCCCTCCGAACATGTCGGTGAAGATGATGACGCGCTGATCGTGGCCCAGCCGCTCGAGGGCCTCACGGATCTTCTCGCGCGACTGATCCACGGTCTCATTCCACTCCAGGGCCACCGCCTCGATGCCGTCGAGGCCTGCGTCGATGGTCTGGGCCGCGGCGAGGAGCTCGTGCGCCAGCTTTCCGTGCGTTACGATCAAACCTCCGATCAAGGGGAGCCTCCTGGGGAAAACCCGGCGCCTCGGAACGGCCAGCCGTCGGATGGGCATGATACAGAAAGCAGGAGGTTCGTGTGGCAAGGGCAGCAACGAAGGCGTGGAAACCCTCGGGGAGCCTGTCATCCCGAGCGTCGAGCGAGGGATCAGGTGGGGCGGACGGCTACCCGGAACTGGTCGCAAACGCGATCGCCGCGCTCCCGTTTATCGCCGGCAGTCGCGGTGGATGATCTCGACCGAATGCCCCGTCGCGGCCAACTCGCGGCCGAGGCGTTCGCCGACCGCCACGGAGCGGTGCTTGCCACCGGTGCAGCCGATGCCGATGGTGAGGTAGCTCTTCATCTCCTTTTCGTACTCCGGCAGGAGATAGCTGACGAAATCGAAGAGCTTCCCGAAGAAGCGCTCGTACTCCGGCTGCTTTTCGAGATAGGCCACGACCTCCGGGTCGAGGCCGGTCTTCGGCCGGAGAGCCTCGATGAAATGAGGGTTCGGCAGGAAGCGCACATCGAAGAGGAGATCGATGTTGTACAGCATGCTGTGCTTGAAACCGAAGGTAATGATGGTCACGAGCATCGAGACGTGCTGACCAGGGAGCTCGAAGCGGCGGAGGATCTCCGCCTTCAGCTCGTGTATGGAAAACTGCGACGTATCGACCACCATGTCGGCCAGAGCCTTGACCTCGATCAGAGCCACTCGCTCCGCCCGGATGGCGTCGACGATCGGGAGGTCATGAGCCAGCGGATGCGGCCGCCGGGTCTCCGAGAAGCGGCGGGCCAGCACTTCGTCCGTGGCATCGAGGAAGATGAGGACGGAATGCGGTACGAGCTTCTGGATCCGATCGCGGTAGAAGGCAGGAAAAATCGTGGCGAAATCGTGCGTCCGGACGTCGACCACGATCCCCACCTTGTCGGAATGCTCGTGCGAGGCGACCTCCATGAGGAACGGCTCGATGAGCGCGACTGGCAGGTTGTCCGAGCAGTAGAAGCCCAGGTCCTCGAGAGTGCTCTGCACGTAGCTCTTCCCCGAGCCGCTCAGACCGGTGATGATGACCAGATGCTCGGGGAAGCTGTTCATGGCTTGCGCTTCTGCTCTCCCGGCTCCCCGCTGAACAAATGACGGCTCAACTGGCTGCGCAGCTCGGAGCTGAGCTGCGCTTCCGCATTGAGCGGCGGCATGGCCCGACGTGCAGCCGTCTCCTCGATCCGCGTTTGACGGGCAACCTGCTCGGCCTGGCGCCGTACGAATTCCTCCGCCGAGTGGTATCCCTGAAGCTTCATCAGATAGTTCCGCGCAGCGATCTCGACGAGCAGCGCGAGGTTCCGTCCCGAGGCCACCGGCAGGCGGACGTAGGGCTTGGAGACACCGAGGCACTCGTAGGTCTCTCCGCTGATGCCGAGCCGGTCGTACTCCGTCCCGTCGACCCATTTCTCCAGCTTCACCACGAGGTCGATCGGTTTCATGTCCCGGGTGGAAGCCACGCCGAACAGATCCTTGATATTGATGATGCCGATGCCGCGGAGCTCCATGTGATGCCTGAGAAGATCCGAGGAGTATCCGAGGAGCACGTCGTTGGGATGCCGGCGGACGATCACCATGTCGTCGGCGATGAGGCGGTGGCCGCGGTAGACGAGATCGAGAGCGCACTCGCTCTTGCCGATGCCGCTGTCGCCGAGAAGAAGCACTCCGATGCCATAGACGTCCAGGAGCCCGGAGTGCAGGGTGAGCCGCGGGGCCATCGACTCTTCGAGGAAGTTGCTGACGCGGTTGATGGTGTGCGACGACATGGCGGTCGTGGAGAAAAGCGGGACCGAGCGCTTCTCGCATTCCACGCGGAGGTCGTCGAGCGGAGTGATCCCCTTGGTGACGATGAAACAGGAGACGTCGAGTCCGGTCACGTCGCGGACCCGCTTCTCGCGGAGCCGGGGCGGAAGGCTCTGGAGGTACTTCGTCTCGGACTCGCCGATGATCTGGACGCGCCACTGCTTGATGTACTCGTAGTAGCCGGCGAAGGCTAACCCGGGTTTCTGGACGCGCGGACGGCGTATGACGCGGTCCAGACCATCGGAGCCGGTGATCAGCTTGAGCTGCAGATCGTCGAGCTCGGGCGAGATGAGGGTCTGGACGGGAGTCTGGATGAAGTCTTCAATCGACTGGGTCATCGCCTGGTAATGCTACCCGATTCGCGGC
>JADGNX010000108.1 GCA_017883265.1 Thermoanaerobaculia bacterium | reverse complement strand
GCCAATGGGTTCGCCGAGAACATGGTTTCGGGACGCGGCTTCATCGCCCTGGCCATCGTTATCTTTGGACGCTGGCGCATTCGCGGCTCGCTCGCCGGCGCATCGCTATTCGGAGCCGCGGCTGCCGCTCAATTCGCGCTTCAGGCTCTGGGCCGCGGGATCCCCTTCCACCTGCTTCTCGCCTTCCCTTACATCATCACGATCGCGATCCTCTGCGGCGTCACCGGTGTTGTTCGATCGCCCGAAGCGCTGGGGAAGAGGGAGTGACGAAGGGCGCTGTGACGTCGTTTTGGCTGGACTCTTCGCCGTCGCCGGTAATGCCCGGTCCAAACGGCGGTCGGGTCAGCAGGGAAATTCCGCCAGTTTCTTCAACAGCGCCTGCTTCCGGCGGAGGAAGGAGGTCAGGTACCGGCGCAGTAAGAGCCGGTCGACGAAGCCGCCGAGGGGCCCGAGCGGAGACTTCCAGGTGATCGTGTCGCGCATGAGTGTGCCTCCAGCTACGCCCGAAAACTCATGGAGGTGTCGGAGCGCTGCAAAGGCTCCCCTCACCTGCTCATCGACGAAACGAATCGGACGCTCCATTTCAACAATCCGAGCGGTGAGGCGCTGCCGGATTCCGAGGTGAACGGCTTCGAAAGAGATCGTGTCGTTCAGATCGAGCAGTCCTGAAAGACGTCCGGGTGCGACGACGCGCTCGTCGGTGAAATGAGAGGTCTCGACGTGAGCTTCGACGCTTCGCGCAAGGTCGAAACAGCGTTCGATCGGCGCAGCGATGATCGTCTCGATCGAAATCGTCGGCAATGACTCCTCTCAGCGTCCCCAGGCCCCGACGCGGTCCCAGACGGTCACTGCCGCGGCGCGGTCGCGCGTGCGCGAAGCGTCCGGTTTTGCGGCAAGCTGGCTCAGCACGGCGGCCACCGCGAAGGCTTCGCCGGGTACCACGCGACGCAAGTCGTCCTCGTGTTCCGGAATGAATGAGGTCGACACCTCGCCCGATGCGAACGCCGGATGCAGGATGATCCGGCGCAGGTAGCCGATGTTGGTGCGGATGCCGAGAAGGGTCATCTCGCCCAGGGCTCGGGCCAGACGCGCAATGGCGGCATCGCGAGAATCGCCCCAGGCGATCACCTTGGCCAGCATCGGGTCGAAGTTGACGTGGACGACCGAGCCTGCCGCCACTCCGGCGTCGACGCGGATGCCCGGTCCCGATGGTTCGCGCCACGATTCGATCGTTCCGCTCTGCGGCAGGAAACGATCGTCGGGATCCTCTGCGTAAATCCGCGCTTCGATGGCGTGACCCCGCTGCTGCAACTCTCCCTGACTCCAGGGCAGAGCCTTCCCTCCGGCTACGTCGAGCTGGGCGCGGACGAGATCGACGCCCAGAACGAGCTCGGTCACCGGATGCTCGACCTGCAGACGGGTGTTCATCTCGAGAAAATAGAACTCTCCGTCCTCCGTCACGATGAACTCGACCGTCCCGGCGCTGCGGTAACCAACCCCTTCCGCCGCACGGACGGCGGCGTTCCCCATCCGCTCGCGCAGGTCCTCGGAGTAGCGCGGAGCAGGCGACTCCTCGATCACCTTCTGATGCCGCCGTTGGATGGAGCAGTCGCGTTCGAACAGGTGGACGACGTGTCCCTCATCGTCGCCAAAGATCTGAAACTCCACGTGCCGCGGACGCTGCAGGTAGCGCTCGACGAGAAGCCGGTCGTTGCCGAATGCCTTCATCGCCTCCCGGCGCGCACTCTCGAGTGCCGGCCCGAGCTCGGAGCTCTTACGGACGATCTTCATCCCCTTCCCGCCCCCGCCGGCCGAGGCCTTCACCAGAACCGGGAAGCCGATTCGCTCGGCCTGGCGCGCCAGCGTCGCATCGTTCTGATCGTCGCCGTCGTAGCCAGGCACGACCGGCACTCCCAGACGCGTCATCAGATGGCGTGCCTCGGCCTTCGACCCCATGGCCTCGATCGACGCCGCGCTCGGACCGATGAAAGTGATGCCCGCCGATTCGCAGGCAGCGGCGAGCTCGGCGCGCTCGGAGAGGAAACCGTAGCCTGGATGGAGCGCGTCGGCCCCGCCGTGGCGAGCGGCGTCGATGATCTTCCCGACGTCGAGGTATGTAGCGCGGGCGTCCCCATCGCCGAGGCTCACGGCCCGGTCGAAGAAGCGCTGCACGTAAAGGACGTCGTCCGATGCTGAGTGGGCCAATACACTCTCGATGCCAGCCTCGCGGCAGGCGCGGGCGATGCGAACGGCGATCTCGCCGCCGTTCGGAACCAGAACTCGACGGATCAATCGTTCAGCCATGGAGCCTTTTCCTTCGCCAGGAATGCGCGCATCCCCTGCTGCCCTTCCTCGGAGACACGGCGGCGGGAGATCGCATCGATGGTGTAGGGAATCGCGTCTGCCAATTCACTTCCGGCGACGAAGGCGATCAGCTTCTTGCAATCTCGAACTGCCTCCGGACCGGAGCCGCGGATCTGGTCGACCGTCTCGCTCACCAGGCGGTCCAGCTCTTCGTCGTCGGCTGCCAGCCGGTGAACCAGACCGATGCGTAGCGCGCGCCCGGCGTCGAAGCGCTCTCCGGTGAGGAAGAGCGCCCGGGCCTGCGAGGCGCCGATTTTCCCGATCACGTAGGGCGAGATGACCGCCGGCAGAATGCCCAGCTTGACTTCGGAGAGTCCGAATCGGCTGCGCTCCGTGGCGATGGCGACGTCGCAGACGGCCACGAGACCTACGCCGCCGCCGATCGCCGCGCCCTGAATACGGCCGATCACCGGCAGGGGGCATTCGTCGATCAGCGCATACATCCTGGCCAGGAGCGAGGAGTCGCGGACGTTCTCCTCCCGGCTGTACGAGATCATCTGCGACATCCAGTTCAAGTCCGCGCCGGCACAGAAATTCGGGCCCTCACCGCGGAGGACGACTGCTCTCGCAGAGCTGCTTCCGATCCCATTCGAGAAAAAGTCGATGGCCTCGCCGATCAACTCATCGTTGAATGCGTTATGAACCGCGGGACGGTTCAGAATGACCTGGATCAGGTCCGCAGTCACCTCGACCCGGATCGTCTTGTAGTCCATTGCGCGTCTCCCCTGACGGGGAGTTTATCCCTACCGCTTGGCCGCGTGTCTCGGAGTCGAGTTCTCGCTGAAGCTCGCACGGAAGTTGTAACCGGCGTTCGATCCCGGCGCAGACGTCGGCGCGATGGACAGGGTGAAGGGCGTCGGAGCGATGGCCTGCTGTAATCCTGAGCCCGCGTTCAGCGTGACCGAGTTGGTCGTGCCGGCCGCAATCGCCACGGTCTGCGTGTTACCGCCGCCGGTGAGCGTCACCGTGAGCGGCGTATCGGTCGCCGTGACACTCACCGTGACCGGACCGGAGCGGGTAACAAGCATCTTGAAGAAGTCGAGGTCGGAGCTCGTACAGGTCTTCGCGGTGATCGTCTGGCCGGCAGCTATGAATCCGAACGCCGTTTCCGCGGTGTCGTTGGGCTCGAAAACATCGCTGCAGGGCACTATGGCCGGCCCGAGGTTGCTGTTGGTCACCACGACGAACGAATTGCAGGGGGCGTTGCCGTTCGTCGTGCAGGGATCATCCTTCGAAGCGGCGTTGATGGCGGTACCGGAAACCACGATCGTGTACTGGCCTGCCGGCGCTGCCGCGATCTCGACCTGTTCGGTGGTGTCGGTGTTATTGACTCCAGTCGTAGCGGCCTTCTCCGGGTGGGCCGGATCGAGCACGTACGGAAGGAACGTCGACGTCGGCCCGATGACCTTCAGATCGAGGTCGTTGATCAGCGTCTTCTCCCCCGGGTCGTTGAGGATGACGACTTCAGGATCGCTCCAGCCGAGGGTTATGCGGACATCACCTGGGGTGGTGACCGTGAAGGGATACTGCAATGACTCTCCCTGTTTGACCGCCCCCACTTTGATATGAGTCCCGGCACCGGCATCGGCCCGGACGAGATCGACGGTGGCCTTGGCGTTGACAAGCCCGAAGCCGAAGACGTAATCGGGACCCTTCAACGAATGGGAGAAGTCGACGGGCGATACATTGAGATCGTCGGCGCCGGCGATGAGCAGCGTCTTCAGCATTTCAGGCGTCGGCAGCGAGCCGAATGATTTCTGAAACTGTTCGGCGACCAGCACGGAGGTCCCGGTGACGACTGGCGAGGACATCGATGTTCCGCTGGCTACGCCATACAGACCGATCGGCGCCGTGCCGACGATGCCACTGAATGAGCCGGGGCTGCATTGCCCGTCGCAGCTCGAGAAGACGCTGAATCCCTTGGCCACGACCTCAGGCTTGACGCGGCCGTCTCTGGTCGGACCGCGAGAGCTGAAGCTGGTGCTGGATTTGCTGCTGTCGACGGCGCCGACAGTGAGCACGTTCTTCGCGCTGGCGGTGAGACCGACCGAGGTAAACGGACCGTTGGGCGGATGGCGCGTCACCTCGCAGAAAGTCACGCCTGCGCTGCAGGTCGGAGGAGCAGGGCAATCGGTGCCCGATCCGTTGGCCGAGTAGCAGTAAGTCTGGCTCGGATCAGTGTCGCCATTGTTGTCGACATGAAAATGTGCGAAGGGTGCGCTCGGCGGACCCAGATTGTTGGCGTCGTTACCGCTGGAGTGAACGAAGAGCGTGCCGCTCTGGCGGGTCAATGCATCGAGGGCCGCTTCGGTGTCCTCGTAACCACCGATGAACTCGTTGTTCTCGGTCCATACCCATTGGAATCCGTGGCTCGAATCCTGAAACCATCCGAGGACGAAGCCCCAGGAGTTGTTGTCGCTGATCGCTTTGAATTTCGGATCGTTCGTCTTTTTCGCCGTCAGGAAGTCGCCGCCGTTCGCGTCGATGTCGAACTCATGCACGGTGACCGCCGGCGCCATCCCTTTGGCTTCTGCCCGGCACGCCGGACAAGCGGGAGTGGGGCCCGACGCCGCGATTGTTCCCGTCACATGAGTGGGATGCCCTTGAATCGTCGTTCCCGACTCGGAGGTGACACGGGAACCGAATTCCTGATGGTCGGCCTGAGCCGAGCCCTTGTCGAAAACCGTGACGGTGAGGCCAGCGCCGCTGAGGCCGTACGGGGCGTCGTAGAGCGGTGTCACGTTCGACATCACAGCCTCGGCGGCGTTGTCGCTTCGCGTCTTCGGCATCGGACCGCGCACGGCATAAACGGCGTCGTTGGAGGCCAGCGCCGCGACTGCGTTCCGGGGAACGGCGACGGAGACGCGCCTCGGAAGTTGATATTCAATCTGGAGCGGACGGATCAGCGACCCGCCGACTGACTCCACGAGCTGCCGGGCCTGCTCGAAGTCGATGTCATCGTGGAAGACGAGATCCAGACGGACGAAGGCCGCGAGATGCTGCAACTGACGCGCGGCTGAGCGAGAGATCTTTTCCTCCGGGGTGATGGGGCGGAGCGACACGATCCGCGGATCCTGCTCGTCCACCTGAGAATCCGGGGCCATGCGCACGACGTAACGGCTGTCCGGCAAAGCGCGCTCGACCTCGACGCCAAGTGCCGCCAGCTCCTTTCGCTCGAAGTCGCGGAGCGGATGCTGAGCGGCGAGGATGTAGTGGCGGCTGATCAACGCCTCGACGCCTCGCTCTTCCGATCCGGCGGGCGTTCGATTCTCCGCGGCCTGGAGAGATAACACGGCGGTCAGGAGGACGAAGCTGGCGACTCGCGCAGCAAGGTTCATACGCGGCATCTTCTGTTCGGGCATCTGGGCTCCAGGCGCGCGCATTTTGAAAACGGCGCGGCTGACCGGCGGAACATCGCTCCGAGCGGCGCTATTCTGTCCGAAGTGTAAGACTAGCGGATTGGTGCCCGAGGTCGGACTCGAACCGACATGGCCGTGAGACCGGCAGATTTTGAGTCTGCTGCGTATACCATTTCGCCACTCGGGCGGCGAAGGACCGGCATTGTAACGCGGATGACGGGATGGTTGGCCTGATCCGGAGAACCCAGGACCGGGCTCGGGCTCGGGACAGAGTCATCCGCTTGAACCTCTCGATTTGATGTTCAAGACGAAGCTCAGAGGCGCTGCCGCAGACACGCGGGTAGTCTTCCCGGGCCCGAGCCTGCGCCCGAGCCCGGATCTTGGGCGGGGGAAAGACGTATGCGGCGGGGTTCCTAAGCGCTGGCGGTCACCGACTTCTCCTGCCAGCGCGCTGCAGCCGCATGGATCTCGTCGTCGGTCAGGAGCCGGTTGGTCGACTTGGCCAGGGCGAAGATCTCCTTTGCCAGCCCTTCGTCCTGCGAGTATCCGTGCACTTGCAGCCAGTAGATGACGTTGGATAGTCCACACATCGGACCGACTTCGATGATCTGCTGGAGGCCGAACATTCCGGCCGGGACGCCGGAGTAAACCCGGTCCGCCAGCCAGTCGCTCCCCTTCTTGCGAGCCTTGATGATGGCCGCGGCGTGAACCCCCGTGCCGGTGCGGAAGGCGTCGCGGCCGAACACCGGATACTGGTCGCCGACGGCGACGTTCGTGACGCGCGAAACAAAGCGGACGTAATCCGGCAGCGCGGTCAGATCCTTGTCGATCCAGCCCATCAACTGGAGATTGACCATCAGGAGATCGATCGGCGTATTGCCGACGCGCTCTCCGATGCCGAGCGCACAACCGTGAACGCGGTCCACCCCCGCCTCGATCGCCGCGATGGAGTTGATCACTCCCAGTCCGCGATCGGAGTGGCCATGCCAGTCGACCTTGACCGCGGGATTGGCCCGGGCCACGACGCCGCGCACGAAGCGGATCAGGTTCCGCACTCCCCAGGGCGTGGCGTGCCCGACCGTATCGCAGACGCACACACGCATGGCCCCGGCGTCGATGGCTGCTTTGTAAAGCGTCTCGACGTCGCTCGGGTTGGCACGCGTGGTGTCTTCCGTGACGAACATCACCGGCAGCCCTTCGCTCACCGCGAAGCGGACGGCCTTCGTCGACTGCTCCACGATCCAATCGAGCGCCCACTCCTCGGCAAACTGCCGTATGGGCGAAGAGCCGATGAAGGTACACGCCTCGATCGGGATGCCCACGCGCTGCGAGATCTCGGCGATCGGGCGGATGTCGTTCTCGTGTGTCCGCGCGGCGCAGTTCGCGCTGATGGCCATCTTCTGATCGACGATCTCGCGAGCCAGCCGCTCGACGGATCGCTGCACATGAGGCCCCGCGCCCGGAAGACCGATATCGGCCGAATCGATCCCGATCCGCTCCATGAAGTGAAGAATCTCGACCTTCTCCTCGAGCGTCGGGTCGGTGACGGAGGGCGACTGCAGACCGTCGCGGAGCGTCTCATCATCAAACTCGATCGGACCGCCGGCGCGCACCGCCTTTTCATCAGCCGAGTTCCAATCGTAAATGAGATCTTCGAGTTTCTCGTTCATGGGCGGTCTCCCTCTACTTTCCCGGAAACTTCGCCGGACGCTTTTCCAGGAAAGCGGCCATCCCTTCCTTCATGTCTTCGGAAGCGCACAGGAGGCCGAAGAGTGTGGCCTCCAGAAACTGACCCTCCTCGAAACCCATCTCGCTGCCGACATTCACCGCCTCGATCGCGGCGCGAACGGCGACCGGCGAGCGCGATGCGATCTTCTTCGCCATCTCTTCCGCGGTTGCCAGGAGCGCCTCGGGCGCCACGACCTTGTTAACCAGCCCGATCTTCTCCGCCTCCAGCGCGCCGATGCGGTCGCCGGTGCAGATCAACTCCAGCGCTTTCCCCTTCCCGAGGAGGCGGGCCATCCGCTGAGTCCCGCCGTAGCCGGGAATGATGCCGAGGCTCACCTCGGGCAGTCCGATCTGGGCCTTCTCCGAGGCGATGCGGATGTGGCAGGCCAGGGCCAGCTCGCAACCGCCGCCGAGGGCGAAGCCGTTGATCGCTGCGATGACCGGCTTCGGAAAGCGCTCGATCTGCGAGAAGATGAACTGCCCGCGCTCGGACGTCTCCTTGCCGCTGATCGGCGACTGCCGCGCCAGCTCATTGATGTCCGCTCCGGCCACGAAGGCCTTTTCACCGCCGCCGGTGACGATCACCGCACGGACGGCCTCGTCACCACGCGCCTCGGCAAAGACCCGGCCGATCTCTTCGACGGTCTGCGCGTTGAGCGCATTGAGCACCTTCGGACGGTCGATCGTGACGATCAGGATCTGATCGCGCGTCTCTGTTCTGACATTCTCGAGATTCTCGTAGCCCATATGGTCTCCCTCTCATTCCGCTTCAGCCCGACGGCCGCCCCGCCTCAGGTTACGATCGTTTGTCGAACGGCACTGGGGTACCGCTCGCGTAGTCGTAGAAACCTGCTCCGCTCTTGCGGCCGAAGCGGCCGGCCAGAACCATCTTTCGGAGGAGAGGCGGCGAGGCGAAGCGCTTCTCGCGATACTCGGCGAACATGACCTCGGTGATGTAGTACGTAGTGTCGAGCCCGACGAAGTCGAGCAGAGTGAACGGGCCCATCGGATAGCCGCATCCGAGCTGCATGGCCTTGTCGATATCTTCGATCGAGCCCACTCCCTCTTCGTACGCGCGGATGGCGTCGAGGATGTAAGGAACGAGGAGCCGATTGACGATGAAGCCCGAGTTGTCGCGCGCGGTTACCGCTTCCTTGCCCAGACTGCGGGCGAAGGCGAATGCCTCGTTGAAGGCCGCATCAGTCGTCAGAATGGTGCGCACCACCTCGACCAGCTTCATCAGCGGAACCGGATTGAAGAAATGGAGGCCGACGAATTGCTTCGGCCTGGCCGTGGCCATGGACAGCTCCGTGATGGTCAGCGACGAAGTATTGGAGGCGAAGATCGCCTCCTTCTTTACGATCTTGTCGAGAGCGGCATAGGTCTCTTTCTTCAGCTCCGGATTCTCGACGATCGCTTCGATGACGATGTCACAATCGGCCAGATCGTCCAGCGAGGTCGATCCCTTCAGCCGGCCGATGCAGGCGTCCTTGTCGGCTGCGGTCATCTTTCCCTTCTCCACGAACTTGCCAAGGCTCTTGTCGATGCCGGCCAGACCCTTGTCGAGGAACTTCTGTTCGACCTCGCGCACAACCGTCTCGTACCCGGCCTGAGCTGAAACCTGCGCGATTCCCGAGCCCATCAGGCCGCAGCCGAGGACCCCTACCTTCTTGATTGCCATGAAGACTCCTTTTCGAATGCGCGTCATTCTAATGGTGTGGTCAAGAACTCGCAGGCGGCGCGCCTCACGGTCTGATGTGCGGCTGAGTGGAGGGGTGCCCGCTATCGGGCACCGCGGCCAGCCGCGCAACCCCGGCGGCCGAGGCGGCGTTGCTCCCCCTGCTGTATTGGGCGGCGGAGTGGAGGGGTGCCCGCCCTCGGGCACCCGCACGGGAACCGGGGCCAGCCGCCCAACCCCGGCGGCCGAGGCGGCCGCCGCTCCACTCAGTGTGGCCTCACTCCACTTTAGGCGACAACGCCGGGCGCGTCTGCCGCTTGCGCTGAACAGCCACCAGCAGCGCCGCGGCGAGGGCCAGCGTTCCGCCGGTGCGAAATGCTGCGGTGGGACTCACGTTCTGGAAGATCACGCCGAACAGCGCCGTGCCGCCGAGGACGAAGATGCCGGTCGCCAGGTAATAGAAGCCGAAAGCCCTGCCGCGTGCGGCGGCCGGAATGAGATCGGTGATCCAGGCCCTCTCTGCCCCCTCGGTCAGCGTGAACGGGATGGCATAGACGACGAAGAGAACGAAGAAACCGGTCATCGATCGGGCAAGGGGAAAGAGGAAGTAAATGACGGCATAGGCGCTCCACCCTCCGATCAACAGCCATCGCCGATCGACGCGATCGGAGATCGATCCCGCTCGCGTGGAGAAGAGCGCCTTGATCACATGGTGGGCCGCCCAGAGGAGGGGCAGCATCGCCGTCGTCACTCCGGCAGCGTGGGCCTGCAGGATCAGAAAGGCATCGCTCGAATTGGCGAGCGCGAAGAGAGAAATCGAAGCGATAGCCTCCCAGAAGGGTTTGCCGAGGGGCACACTCGCTACTCGAAAGGAACGATCCCGGACGTGGTCGCGCGGCTCCTCTTTCAGGAGCAGCCAAAGCATGGCCACTCCGATCGCCGCAGGGATGGTGGCCAGAACGAAGAGGCGGCGGACGGAGACGTGCAGTCCCTGAAGGAGGGCCATGGCCACCAGCGGCCCGACGATTGCTCCAGTGTGATCGAGAGCGCGGTGAAAGCCGAAAGCGCGGCCGCGACTCTCGACCGGTGTGACGTCGGAGATCATCGCGTCTCGGGGCGCTGACCGGATCCCCTTGCCCGTGCGATCGATGAGGCGTGCCGCGAGAACACTCGGCCATCGGATAGCTGCTCCGATTAGGGCGCGCGAGAGCGCTGCCAAGGCGTATCCGCCGATGATGAGCGGCTTGCGACGACGGGCGCGGTCTGACCAGACGCCTGCGGCGAGCTTGAGGATCGACGAGAGCGCGTCAGCCGACCCTTCGATCAAGCCGACGACCACGGGAGTGGCCCCGAGGGTGACGGTCAGAAAGACCGGCAGCAGCGGAAA
>JADGNX010000386.1 GCA_017883265.1 Thermoanaerobaculia bacterium | reverse complement strand
AACATGGAGATCATCTCGATCGTCATGGAGGGCGCTCTCGCTCATCGCGACTCCAGCGGCGGAGAAGAGGTGCTGCGACGAGGCGAAGTCCAGCGGATGAGCGCCGGAACCGGCGTCGCCCACAGCGAGTTCAACGGATCGAAGGAGGAGCCGGTGCACTTCTTTCAGATCTGGATCATGCCGGAAAAGGACGGAATCGCGCCCGGATACGAGCAGAAGCTCTTTCCCGATGAGGAACGGCGCGGTCAATTGCGTCTCCTCGCCGCTCCTGGCGAAGAGAACGGTGCCCTGCGCATCCATTCGGACGCACGCCTCTACACATCGATCCTCGATCGCGGTCAGAGAGTCGAGCACAAGCTGGGCCCGGGGCGCGGCGCGTGGATCCAGGTCGCTCGCGGCAGCGTCGAGGTCAATGGCACGAAGCTGAGCGAAGGCGACGGCGCGGCGATCGAAAACGAATCGCTCCTGGCTATCGCAGCCGATGCGTCGGAAAGCGCCTCCGAGATCCTGCTGTTCGATCTGGCCTGACGTGTGTATCGATATCTCCGCTACGTCCCGAAGAACCAACTCAGCCGCCTGGTCGGCCGGATCGTCCACCTCCGTCTGCCGCCGCCGATCGCGCGACGCCTGGTGCGATGGTTTGCCCGCACCTATCAGATCGACGTCGCCGCGGCCGGCAAAGCGATCGAGGACTATCCGTCGATCGGACACTTCTTCATCCGCGATCTGCGCGAGGGCCTCCGGCCGATCGAAGGCCCCTTCGTCAGCCCAGTCGACGGCGTGCTGAGAAACTTCGGAACGGTCACCGGCGGCCGCCTCGAGCAGATCAAGGGTAAGAGCTATACGCTCGCCGCATTTCTCGGCGACGAAGCGAATGCCAGGCGATACGAGAGCGGAGCATTCTTCAACCTCTACCTCTCGCCCCAGGACTATCATCACGTTCACTCTCCCGTCGGCGGCAGGATCACGAGGAGCGTTCATATCCCCGGCAAGCTCTGGCCGGTCAACGACTGGTCTTTGGCCAACGTCGACGAGCTCTTCTCGATCAACGAGCGGGTCGTCACGTACGTGGAATGCTCTTTCGGCCTCGTTGCTGTCGTGATGATCGGGGCCACGAACGTCGGGAAGATCTCGGTGGTCTACGACTCCTTCATCTCCAACACCGCAGGAACGACCACTACCGCAACCCGCTCATACGATCCACCAATGGCCATCGCAGCCGGTGACCGGCTGGGCACGTTTCACATGGGGTCGAGCGTCGTGGTCCTGGTCGAGCCGGGCCATCTCGATCTGGCCAGCGTCCGGCTCGAGCGCGGGAAGAAGGTGCGATACGGTGCGGCCATCCTCCACGGCGAGAAGCCTCCCCGAGAGGCGCAGAGGTAAGTGATGAGCATGACGGCGAGATCCTCACCTCAGGCCTGCGGGGATCGCGACGAAATCTTCGCCAGGATCTACGACGCCATTCGCGAGGTGCCTCGAGGACGGGTCGTCACCTACGGTCAGATCGCGGCGGCCATCGGATTTCCGCGGCACGCACGTCTCGTGGGACGGGCCCTTCGTTCCCTGCCGGAGCCGACCGATGTCCCCTGGCACCGCGTGGTCAACGCCTCGGGCGCGGTGAGCCGCCGCCCCTCGGACTCCGATCAATTACAGCGTCTTCTCCTCGAGGCCGAAGGAATCGAGTTCGGCCCTTCCGGACGGCTTTCACTCGATCACTTCCGGTGGGACGATCCGACTGACCGGCCCTCCACACGATTCGACGTGATGGAGAAGGATTGATCAGCGGGAGATACGCCGTCCCGCCCTCCGCCACCCTTCCCTCACCGCCTGGCGATGATCATCGCCGTGATGTCGTCGTACTGCGGCGCCGCGCCTGCGAAAGCGTCCACGCTATCGAAAATGGCCGACACGATTGCGTCGGCGGAGTCGGCCTGGTGGGCCCGAACGCAGGCGATCAGACGTTCGATCTCGAATTCGTTCTCCCCGACGTCGTTCGCTTCGGTCACGCCGTCGCTGTAGAGGATGACGACGTCGCCGGCGTCGAGAGTGATCGGCCGCTCTGTGTAAGGGCGGCCGGGCATCAGGCCGACCGACATTCCGCTCGCTTTGAGCCGTTCGTCCGTGCCGTCGTGGCGAAGGATGATCCCTTCGTTGTGTCCGCCGTTGACGTAGTGACCCTCTCCGGTCGCAGGATCGATGGCTACGAAGATCGAAGTCACATACTTGTTCGACGCTGTCGACGCGTAGATCAGCTCGTTCATCCGGGCCACGATCTCGGGGAGCGAACGGCCGCTCGAGGCCAGAGCGCGGAGGGTCGCCTGAAAGTTGCTCATGAGCAGCGACGCGGCGATCCCTTTTCCCGAGACGTCGGCGACACAGAAAAGCTGTTCGTCGCCAAACGGGATGACATCGTAGTAGTCGCCGCCCACCTGCCGCGCCGGACGGGTGCGCGCCACGACCTCGAGCCGATCGAACAGAGGCATCGCTGCCGGTAGAAGCCGCCGCTGAATATCGGCTGCCAGTTGCAGCTCCTTCTCGATCTTCTCCTTCTCCACGGTGGCCTGGAAATGCCAGGCGTTGTCGAAGGCCACGGCTGCCTGCGCCGCAAGCCCCGCCGCGAATTCCATGTCGGTCTCCGCAAAGGTCAGTCCGCCGGGGCGTTTACCGGCGAGCGCCGCGCCGACCAGCTCATCCCCCGAACGGATCGGAATGACGACGGCCACCTGCTGTGCCTCGAGCTCCTCGCGCACGCCCGGGTCCTCGATCGCCGCCGTGACAATCGGCGCGGAGATGTTCTCGAGGGCCGCCCGCAACCGCTCATTGGAGGGCACGGTCATCCCCTTGATTCTGGCAACGGCCGGATGACCCTCCTTCCACGCCAGGACGCCATGACGCCGCAGCGCCCACTGCCCCGCCAGAGTCAGGGCCAGCAGACCGGCGACCTGCTCGGGCTCGACCGTCGAGGTGAAGCCGCGACCGACGTCGAGCAGCGTGCGCAACTCATGAACGCGGCGCTCGAGGTCGAGGTTCACCCGCTTTGTCTCTTCATGCGCTTTGGCCGTGGCGATTCCACTGCCCGCAATGCCGATTAGTGCGGTGAGGAATTGGCGGTCGGTCTCATCGAGGTCGCCTGCCGGAGGCCGGCTGATGCCGAGGTAACCGATCGGCTTCGCATCGGTACCGATGGGCATGATGATATCGATCCCGGCGCGCCTCGCCGCATCGGGATCGAAGGGAGATCCTGCAGTGAGCTCGGAAGCACCGCGCGCAGC
>JADGNX010000385.1 GCA_017883265.1 Thermoanaerobaculia bacterium | reverse complement strand
ATCCCTCTCGACGACCTCAATCCGGATCCCGCGTTCCTCCTGGCCGAACACGACTATCCGGCCTCGCGCGGCCACGTCTTCACCCGTCGGCGTGGAAGGCTCTGGAACATCGCACGCCGTCACTACTTCGACGTCTCGCTCGCCCCGGTCGAGAGGCTCGCTCACTTCGGAGCGGGGTGGTATCAACCGGAGCGATCCGAGACGGATGAATGGCGCTGGATGGGGGCGGGCTCCATCACCGTCCTTCCGCCAACGAAGGGACCCGCGGCGCTGCGGCTGAACTTCGACGTCCCTCTCGAGCTCCTGCCGCTCCATCCGCGTGTAACTATCAAGCTCAATGGCAGAGTGATCGAGTCGTTCGCAGCGACGCATTCGACCGAGACGCGCGACTACTCCGGCATCGCTTCGGATGGTGCGCACAGCAATGTTCTGGAGCTGTCGATCGACCGCACGCTGAAACCGACGAGCGCGCCCGACGCCGACTCGCGCGAGCTCGGCCTGATGGTGCGCTTCCTCTCGTTTGGCTCCCTGGTGGATTAGAATCCGCGCGCAGAGCGCCACGATCGGCGACTCCTAAGGAAGTAACACATGAAAATGAAATCGCTTCTCATTCTGATGCTCTCTGTCGGGATCGGGGGATGTTCTCAGAAAACCGCCGATAGCACCTCCCAGCCTGTGGCCTCTGTCCCTCAGGCCCAGACGCCCGTTGTCGCGGCGCCCGAGCAGCCTAAGGTGGCCGCCATGGACACCTTCGCAATGCCGCTGAATACCCAGACCACGGCGTCCGGACTTCAGTACGTCATCGACCAGGCCGGCACCGGCGCGCAGCCGACCCCTGGACAGAAGGTCCGAGTCCATTACACCGGCTGGCTGACCAACGGAACGAAGTTCGACAGTTCGCGCGATCGTGGTGAGCCCTTCGAGTTCGTGGTGGGCCAGGGCCAGGTCATCAAGGGGTGGGACGAAGGTGTCGGTGCCATGAAGGTCGGCGAAAAGCGGACGCTCATCATTCCGCCGGCTCTCGGCTACGGCTCGAGAGGCGCAGCCGGAGTCATCCCGCCCGGTGCGACGCTGGTCTTCAAAGTCGAGCTCCTCGGCGTTCAGTAATTCGGCGAGTCTTCTCGCGAAAATGGCGCGCGGCGGACCTATCAGCCTTTGCGAGCATTGGGAGTCGACATGACCCCGGTCGACACCGCGATTCACCCTCAATGGTGTTCGGGAGCCGTTCCCGCGAAGAGGTCGCCGAAGAAGTCGCCGCGGTTCCAGGTCGGACGCGATGTGCCGTTCGCGACGAGGTAGCCGACCAGGAAGTTCATCTGTGCGTAGCGCACGCCGGAAGCGAAGTCGAACGGCTGTTTCATGTCGTCTTTCGGCGAATGGTAGATCTCGCGGAGCCAGAGCTTCGAGATGGCGGCTCCGTCGAGGGACGGATCGCTGCTCTTCGAGCCGGCCTTGAGGATCATGGCTGGGATGCCCTTGCGGACGAATGCGTACTGATCGCTCCGGATGAATCGCACTTCCTCCGGTGTCGGATCGGGACTGAGCTCGAATCCCAGACGACGCGCGGCCACGGCGGTCGGGCCGGCCAGGGAGGAATGCTCGATGCCGAATGGGACGAGATCTCGGACAGGAAAGAGCATGAGGAACATGTCCATGTTGATGTCGGCCACCAGCGCCTGACGCGGCACCGGCGGATATTCGGCGAAGTACTGCGATCCCTCCTCGCCCTTCTCTTCACCGGTATCGGCCAGGAAGAGGATCGAGCGTCGCGGTCGTTGCCGGAGATCCGTGAAGGCGCGTGCCACTTCGATCAGCGTGGCGATGCCGCTGGCGTTGTCGTAGGCGCCGTTGTTGATGTTGTCGGCTCCTGAACCGCCGCCGATGCCGAGGTGATCGAGGTGGGCCGAGTAGACGAGGTATTCGTTGCGGAGTCGCGCGTCAGATCCCCGGAGGAGTCCGATCACGTTGGGACTGGTGGCCGAGGCGTACCGTGAGGTCTGATGGATGGTCACAGAAGTCAGGAGTGGCTCCCATTGCGGCGTGCCGGCTTTCGCTGCGGCGAAGACAGCGTCGATTGAGTGCGCCGCTCCGGCAAATACAACCTCTGCCCCGCGACGGCTGAGGGTGGCGAGCGCTTTCAGCTCCGGGAAGAGGCCGCTCGGATTTCCGGCACGATCGACCCAGCGCATCGTTGGCGTCCCCGACTGTCGGGCCCGTCTGGCGAATGGAAAGCGCTCCTCATCCGTCGGCGTGGAGAGCGTCAGGACTCCGATTGCACCATGCCGGACCGCCTCGGCCTGCTTCACTTCGCCGGATGAGAAATAAGCGCGCTCGTTGGTTGCAAATCGCGTCGGAGCGCCGCTCAGGAGAAGGACGATCTTTCCCCGCACGTCCGCGCCGGCATAGTCGTCGTATCCGAGCTGAGGCGCCGATACGCCGAAACCGGCGAAGACCACTCCTGCGGTAACGTCGTTCGCCGGCAATTGCAGATTCCCGGTCATCAGATAGTCGCTTCCGAAAACGAGCCTCAGTTCCTTCCCGTCGGCATCGCGCACGCTCAGAGAGCTGGAGTCCCGGATCAGCTCCGAGGTGCGAAACGGAACTTCCTGGAGCCAGGAGCCGTTCGAGCTCCCCGGCTCGAGGCCGAGCGCTTCAAACTGACCAGCGACATAGGCCGCGGCGATCCGATGGCCACGCGTTCCCGTTCCCCGGCCTTCCAGCAGATCGTCGGAGAGGAAGCGGATATGCGAGGCGATCGCTTCGGGATGAATCAAGGCCATGGCGGCGTCGGAATCGGGCAGCGGTTGTGCGGCCATCGGCAACGCGACCAGGAGAGCGGCGGCGGAGATCACTGGAAATCGCATCGGCGCAGTGTAAGACAGGAGAAGAACGCTTGAAGCGGGCGCCGTCACCGTGGAGTCGCGGCCTCCCGGCTGCGACCACCCCGACAAGATGAAATCAAGGCTAGAATGAAACTCATGAACCAATCGAAACGAGCAACGCTGGCCGTGGCAGTTTCCCTGCTTTCCGCCTGCGCCACGATTCGAAACGGGCGTCATCAGCAAATCCCGTTGAGCAGTAATCCTGCAGGGGCGAGCGTTTCGATCCGCTGCGGAAGGGATGCTCCGACCACGGCCGTGACACCTGCGACGATCACCGTGGATCGGCACTCCCTTCCGGATATTGATGGCGCCCGCCCCGGAATCGATCGAGCTTACGCGGCGCCGAACACCGCCGCAGAGGAGCTCCTGGCCGCGATCTGGGCCGAGGTGC
>JADGNX010000384.1 GCA_017883265.1 Thermoanaerobaculia bacterium | reverse complement strand
AGGCAGAACGAGTTGATCCTGAAAGCGGCGGCCGAAGGAGTCTTCGGAGTCGATCTGGCAGGCCACTCGACCTTCGTCAACCCGGCGGCCTCCCGGCTCCTGGGCCATGCGATCGGGATGCTCACCGGAATCGAGATTCACTCCGTTCTTCACGGCAGGCCGGACGGCAATCTGACCTGCGACATCACGACCTGCGCGCTGAGCTCGTCTCTGCATGGAGAGATCGTCATCGACGATACCGAAAACACCTTCTATCGGTTGGATGGCACCAGCTTTCCGGTCGAATACTCCGCCACGCCGATGTACGACGAGGACGGCGGGCCGGTCGGCTCGGTCATCACCTTCCGAGATGTCAGCGAGAAGCGCGCGGCAGCTCTGGCTCAGGAGAACGAGCGCCGTTACCGCGAGGCTGAAGCGCAGAATCGGGCCAAGGACAACTTCCTGGCCACGCTGTCACACGAGCTCCGCACACCGATGACTTCGATCCTCGGATGGGTGCAGTTTCTCCGCTGCGGCGGCTACGACCAGGCCGAGCTGGATGAGGCTCTGGAGACCATCGAATTGAGCGGCCGCCTTCAGGCCTCTCTCATCGATGACATGCTGGACGTATCGCGCATCGTCCTCGGCAAGTTTCAGATCGACCTCCGGCCGACGAATCTTTCCGAGGTGGCAGAGGCCGCCATCATCACGGCACGTCCTTCGGCTGCGCAGCGCGGCGTCAAGCTGACCTCGCAGATCGAGGAGACCGGCGAACAGGTCAACGCCGACGCCAACCGCATCCAGCAAGTGATCGGCAACATGTTGTCCAACGCCATCAAGTTCACAGAGAGCGGCAAGCAGGTTGAGCTGAAGCTCGAGCGAACCGACACCTGTGTCAGGATCACAGTGACGGACGAGGGAGAGGGAATCGACCCGGCGTTCCTCCCGCACGTCTTCGAGCGTCTGAAGCAGGCCGAAGGGGTGACGAACCGAACCGGCCTCGGTCTCGGCCTGGCCATAGCCCGGCATATCGTCGATCTGCACGGTGGAGAGATGCGCGCCGAGAGCGACGGTCTCGGCCAGGGAGCCCGTTTCACCGTCGAGATCCCGCTCCGTGTGGAAGCCCCGGCCGAGGCCCAGCCTCAGCCTCAGGCCGTCAGTGCAGGCTGAGTGACGGCAGGATCAGATGCAGGTCGCCGAACTCGTGCCAGAGGTATCCGTGGCTCAGTGCTTCGCGATAGGCGGCAGCGACGTGCTGGCGCCCGGCGATCGCTTCGAGCATCATGAGGTGCGATGCCCGTGGTTCGTGAAGGCCGGTGAGAAGGCCATCGACAGCGCGCATTTCGTGCGATGAATCGATCACCAGATCGGTCCAGCCGCTCGAAGCGATGACCTGGCCGTTGCGATCGACACTGCTCTCCAGCGCGCGCACGACCGTCGTTCCGACAGCGATGACACGGCCGCCGGAGCTGTGGGTCTTCCGGACCAGCTCCGCCGTTCGAGCGGGAACCTCGTACCACTCTTCATATGGACGTTCGTGTCGCTCGAGACTCGCTACCCCCGTGTGAAGGACAAGTTTCGCCAGTCTTACGCCGGAGCGGCGGAGGCACGCCAGCATCGGTCGTGTGAATGCGCGGCCCGCGGATGGCATCTCGGCGGAGCCGGGAACTTCTGCGAAAACGGTCTGATAGGCGTCGATGCCGAAGCGTCCATTTACGTACGGATAGGTGATCGGGCGCCCCCAGCGTCGCAGGTATGCGGCGATCGGCTCGCTGATCGCGAGCTGGGCGATCCACAACCGGCTCGAGTCGCGATACGGCACGAGCAGCCTTGCGCGCCCTCCACCGGGAAGCGCCAGAAGGTCGCCGGCATCTACCTCGGCGTGCCGAGGCTCGACCACCGCCAGCCCGCCGGGAAGCGATGTCGAATAGTGCAGTGCGATTTCGTCGCCGTTCTCGCGCCGTGCGCGGAGTGCGGCCGGAAGAGTCGCGGTCGTATTGAGCACCAGGAGATCGCCGGCGCTCAGGAAGCGTGGGAGATCGGCGAACCGGGCATGCCGGATCTCACTGCCGTCGCCAGACGAGATCATGAGACGGACGTCATCGCGGCTCCGGCCGCGCTGTTCCGCGGGCTCATGCGCCTCCAGTTCCGGGGGCAGCTCGAAGTCGAAGGTGCGGTCATCGAGCGTCATCGCACTCATCGCACCGCCTCGAGCTTCTGCGCTTCGACTCGGGCAAACGGACGGACGTCATCCAGTAGCTCGACAATCGCCGGAGCTACGTCATCAGGCGATGCCAGTTCGGAGAGGTCGGCGCCGGGGGAGGCAAGCCGGTGCATCTCGGTGTTCATGTCGCCCGGATCGACGACCAGAACCCGCACGCCTGTTCCCTCGAGCTCGGCAGCGAGAATCCGCGAAGCGTGCTCGAGCGCGGCCTTGCTGCTGCCGTATCCGCCCCATCCCGGATACGCATTGACGCCGGCGTCGGAGGTGATGTTGACGATCACACCGCGGCGGCGTTTCTTCATGCCGGGAAGGAGAAGCTGCGCCAGATGGAGCGGCGCCACCACGTTGACTCGATAGATCCGAAGCAGAGACTCCCAGGGATGAGCCTGGAGAGGAGGCATCGGGCTCGGCCCGAGCTCGGATGCGTTGTTGAAGAGCACATCGACACGGCCGAATCGTTGGAGAGCGGCGCCGGCGATCTCCTCCGCGATCTCCGACACATCGCCTGCGATGGAGACGACGGTTGTGAGAGGGGCAAGCTCGCGCTCGGCTTCGGCCAGCTCGGAATCGCGCCGTGCATTGATGATCAACGGATGCCCACGACGTGCGAGAAGGCGGGCGGTGGCGCGGCCGAGTCCTTTCGACGCGCCGGTGATGAGTACGACGTCTCTGGAGTTCATGTCTGCATGATCGGCTTGCGCGGCGATTCGCACACCGGCCGTTCGGGAAGGGGGGAGCCTGTACAAACGGACAGTGTGGAGTGATAGGAATAAGTCACTCCAAGAAGCGTATGGATCCAGACTGCGATCCGACGCACAGACGGCCGTACAGACAGAAGTGTCCGTGCAGCACAGACAGAAGTGTCCGTGCAGAACAGAGAGAAGTGTTCTGTGCAGAACAGACAGAAGTGTCTGTGCTACAGGGCGAAAGGGGCGGTCGCTCTGTGGGTAATTAGAGAAGGTGGCGCTCGGCGGCGAGGGCGACCGCCTGGGCGCGATTGTCGGCGCCGAGTTTGTTGAGGATCGAAGTGACATGGAACTTGGCCGTGCGCTCGGTGATGCTGAGCTTCGC
>JADGNX010000013.1 GCA_017883265.1 Thermoanaerobaculia bacterium | reverse complement strand
GCCTCAGCGATCGTCATCTCCACGCAGCACTCTCCGAATGTCTCGACCAGCGATCTGCGCGAAGCAGTGACCGAGATGGTCATCAAGCCGACCGTCAACGCCGAGCTGATCGACAAAGACACGGTCTTTCACATCAACCCGACCGGACGCTTCGTCATCGGTGGACCGCAGGGCGACACCGGCCTGACCGGCCGTAAGATCATCGTCGACACTTACGGTGGCCGAGGCCGTCACGGCGGCGGTGCGTTCTCAGGGAAGGATCCCACGAAGGTTGATCGCTCGGCCTGCTACATGGCCCGCTACATCGCCAAGAACATCGTGGCCTCCGGTCTGGCCGACGAGGTCGAAGTCCAGCTGGCGTATGCCATCGGGGTGGCCCAGCCGGTCTCGGTCTATGTCGACATGCACGGCACCGGCAAGATCTCGCAGGAGAAGATCGTCGAGCTCGTGCGCGGCCATTTCGATATGACGCCGAAGGGGATCATCGACATGCTCCAGCTGCGCAGGCCGATCTTCAAGCAGACCGCCGCCTACGGGCACTTCGGCCGCACAGAACCCGATTTCACATGGGAGGCCGTGGATCACGCGCAATCGCTCGCACGCGAAGCCGGCGTCGCTCAGGAAGCGGTCAGCGTCTAGACGTCCCCCAATCGATTTCAATCGCTAGGCGCGGCTTCGGCCGCGCCTTTTTTGTTGCTCGAGCGGCAGCCGTTTCGCTCCCTGTAGCACAGACAAGCACAGACACTTCTGTCTGTGCGGAATGACTGCCGGGCACGTGGCACACAGACAAGAGTGTCTGTGCTACACAGACAAGAGTTGTCTGTGCTACAGATTCAACGTAATTTGTAGATCGCCGCGAGCCCGCTCCGCGCCACGGGTGTAGCGGAGCGCGCCAGGAGCGATTGCAGGGTCGTCGCTGCCTGAGGCGAGAGGCGGGTCAATCGTTCGTCCATCTTCGAGGCCGTGGCCATCTGCGGAACGAGCGACGTTGCGAAGAGGGCCAGGTGGGTAAAGTGGTCCGACCGCAGGCGAGCTGCGAGCGCGTCGGCGGAACCGGCTGAGAGATAGGCGGACATCCGCTCCCCGTCGAAGTTTCCGCTTCCGCGGACGCGATGATCGAATTCGTAGAGCTCGTGAAGCCCGATGATGAGCGTCTGCGACCCGTCCGGCAGGCGTGCGTCGGTCCAGCGGATGGCCGGGTAAGACCGGCGTGAGCGGGCCAGATATTGTTCGTCCGACATCCGGCCGGTGAGGAGTGGGAGTGGATCGGTCGTGCTTGTGAAGTAGACGACGACAAAGCTCTGGAGAAGCGCGGCGATCGTCAGCGCCACCAGCATGCTGCGCCGCGCGCCAGGATCGAAGCGATCGACGGCCACGGCTCCGAAGAGCGCTGCCACGGCGAGGTACGGCACCAGGATCCGCGCCGAGGGGGTGGTCAGGCAGAGAGCGGCGCAAAGAAGGAGCGTGCCGCCGGCGAAGAGATTGCGGCGTGAGCGCTCCTGCCAGTCGTTGGTCACAGCGAAGACAAAGGCCAGGACCACGAGCGTGATGCCGAGCGCCTCGTCGACGAATCGGCCGTCGAAAAGATAGCCGGCGAAGGTCGCGCCGATGCTGCCGCTGTCGCGGTAACCGGAGACGTTTGGTGAATGCGCCGACAGGAACGGGGCCACCGGATTGCCAGCCAGAATGAGATTCCGAAGCGGGAAGACAGTACCGATCACCAGCGCGGAGAGGACCGTAGTAACGGAGCGCCGCGTCGGACGATCGCACACCAAGATGGCGACGATCGCGGCCGTACCGATGGGCCAGAAGGTGTACTTGGTCAGCAGGCCTGCAGCGAGGACGGCTCCGCAGGACGAGAGCTCGCTCTGCTGGCTGCTCTCCGGAGGGGCCAGCGATTCAGCGAGGAGAATGCAGAGCCCGATGAGAGGCCATTCGACGAGGGACCAGCCGGCGGTCACGGCGAGCGCGGGCACCGACACCATCGCCGCAGTTCCGATCAGCGCCGTCGAGGATGACACGCGGCGTCCGAGAAATCGCAGGAAGACGAGAAGCGCAGCAATCGCCGC
The DNA here is from genome assembly GCA_017883265.1 of Thermoanaerobaculia bacterium. Lineage (GTDB taxonomy): Bacteria > Acidobacteriota > Thermoanaerobaculia > Gp7-AA8 > Gp7-AA8 > JADGNX01. The sequence goes on along the minus strand of JADGNX010000013.1, from coordinate 24,486 downwards.
GAAAAAGTGCAGCAGATGCGAAGCGTAGCCGGCGTCGTCAGGCAGGAGAGAAAAGAACGGCAGATCGGCGCTCTCGATTCCGAGTGGGAAGTACGAATGCGAGAGAAGCGGCAGGTCGATGGCGCGCCCTTCCGAAATCCAGGTTTTCGGAATCGTCAGGTGGTAGGCCAGCTCGTCGAGGGTCGAGGGTGGCGTCTGGACGGCCAGCAGTCCGCAACCGAAAACTGTAATGATCACGGCCGCGGCTGGCCAGAAGTGGAGCGACATCGGCGACTGGATTCCAATCAAACCCGGGTCCTTCACCAACGCCCTCGGTATCCCCCGCCCACCAGCCCCCTCGCTCGACGCTCGGAGCCACAGGGTTGCGGGAGGCTCCAGGTGACCGATACGGCGGCGCAGAACGAGGGCTGCGAATCCGCAGACGATCGGAACCATCATCGTCACCTGACTGATCCGGATCGCGCCGATCAGAAAGGCCAGTGTTCCGAACAGCGGATAGCCGACCAGGAAGTCGGCCGCGACCGACTCTCGCTCGGGCGGGGAGCTCGACAGCTTTGCGAACAAAACCCGTGCCGCACCGCCGATGCCGACAATGGCAACCGCTTCCACGATTGCGCCGAAGGCTGCGGTTCCGAGCCTCAGAACGAGAAGCGGAACGAGGACGAATCGCTGGATGAAGACGGCGATGACGACGATGACGAAAGCCAGGGCCGCGTAGCCGCGCCAGGCGTCCCGATCGTTGCGCTCCGCCATCATTCGAAGGTTAGCATGCCGAACCCGGAGTGCCGCCGCCTGAGCGAAGCGAAGGGAAGTGGAGCTGCGGCCGCCTCGGCCGCCGGGGAGGGCCGGCGGAGTGGCCCCGGTTCCCGTGCGGCCGAGAGCGGGCACCTCTATCACTGAGGGTCCGCTGCGTTTACATCTCGAGCGCGCTTCGGATGGCCAGGACGTCGCGGATGATGTCGCGAGCGGCCTCGGGGCGGATCTGGGTGGTGCGGTCGGAGAGCGCGGCCGGCGGGTTGTCGTGCACTTCCATGAAGAAGCCGTCCGCCCCCGCCGCGGCCGCGGCGCGCGCCAGTGGCCGCGCGAACTGCGGCGTGCCGCCAGTTTGCTTTCCCTCGCCACCCGGGCGCTGCATCGAGTGGGTGATGTCGTAGACCACCGGCGTGCCGAGGTCGTGCATGATCGGAAAGCCTCGCATGTCGACCACCAGGTTCTGATAGCCGAATGAGGTTCCACGCTCGGTGATGAAGAGGCGATCGTTTCCTACCTCGTGCCCCTTCTCGAGGATGTTCCTCGTCTCTTCCGGCGAGAGGAACTGTCCCTTCTTGACCCCGACCGCTTTGCCCGTTCGGGCGGCCGCGGCGATGAGGTCTGTCTGCCGGCAGAGGAACGCGGGGATCTGCAGGATGTCGAGAACCTCTGCGGCGGGAGCGGCCTGCTGCGGCTCGTGGATGTCGGAAAGAAGCGGCAAACCGGTCTCGCCGCGCACTGCTTCGAGAATGGCCAGCCCTGCGGCGAGACCCGGGCCGCGGAACGAGTCGATCGAGGATCGATTGGCCTTGTCGAACGATGCCTTGTAGACCAGGTTGATCTTCAACTCGTCGCGGATCTTCAACAGAATGTGCGCCATTTTCAGGGCGTGCTCGCGCGATTCGATGACGCAGGGGCCGGCGATGAAGAGCGGTGGCTCGCCGGATCCGAAGGAGATACCGGAGGTGATGGAGATCGATCGCGTCATGATGCCGGCGCCGATTGCCTCACCGGGAAGCCTCCGGACTCGACCAGCAGGGCCATGAGGCTGCTCAACACGAACACGGCCATGGCGGCGGCCCAGAACCACAGCGGGCGGGAGATGGTCATCATATTGACTACACCGGAGACTCCGGCCAGAGCCCCTGGGCTGGCCCGAAATGTCGAGTTCATCCCTCCTCCTGCTGAAATTCGAAAGAGCGTGGCATCAGGCTTTGTTGAGCTGCGCCCCCGCCTCAGCGTCGACTCGCGACGGCATCACGACTGCGCTCTTCATGCTCCTGCGGTACTGGTGTGCCGCGGCCACGAACGAACGGAACAGCGGATGCGGAGCCGTCGGTTTCGACTTGTACTCGGGATGGAACTGGCAGCCGAGGAACCAGGGATGATCGGCCAGCTCGACGATCTCCACGAACTTGCCGTCCGGCGAGATCCCGGTGACGCGAAGCCCCTTCTCCTGGAGCTGCGGCATGTACTCCGGATTGGCCTCGTATCGATGACGGTGGCGCTCTTCAATCGTAGGCTCTCCGTAGGCCTCGCGGGCGATGGAGCCTTCCAGGAGATTGCAGGGATACTTTCCGAGCCGCATCGTGCCGCCGAGTGCGTCGACGCCGATCAGATCGCGCAACTTGTAGATCACCTTGTAGGGAGCGTCATCGTCGAATTCCGTCGAATTGGCTCCGATCATCCCTGCCACGTTGCGCGCGAACTCGATGGTGGCGCATTGCATGCCGAGGCAGATTCCGAAGTAGGGGATCTTCTTCTCGCGAGCGTAGCGGATGGCGCGCAGTTTCCCCTCCACCCCGCGTGCGCCGAAGCCGGGTCCAACGAGGATCCCGTCGACATGGCCGAGCTCTCCGTGGTAGCCGTCCTCCTCCAGACCCTCGGAGTCGATGTAGACGATCTTCACCTTCAGATTGTTGGCGATTCCGCCATGCACCAGCGCTTCGTTGAGCGACTTGTAGGAGTCGCCGAACTCGACGTACTTGCCGACGAAGCCGATGCGCACTTCATCCTCAGGATGGCGCAGCTTGCGGACGATCTCTTCCCACCTGGTCAGAGCGCCGACCTCTTCGTGTGGCAGATGCAACTTGTCGAGCAGGATCTCGTCGAGACCTTCGCGGGAGAAGGCCAGCGGGACCTGGTAGATGAACTCCACGTCGAGAGCGGAGACCACGGCCTCCTCTTCCACGTTGCAGAAGAGGGCGATCTTGGCCTTCATCTCTTTCGGAATGGGGCGCTCGGAGCGGCAGAGAAGGATGTCGGGCTGGATGCCGATCTCGCGAAGCTCCTTGACCGAGTGCTGCGTCGGCTTCGTCTTCAGTTCGTCCGAGGCCCGGATGTAGGGAACCAGGGTGAGGTGAACGTTGATGGCATTTCCACGGCCGACCTCCTGGCGGAACTGGCGGATGGCCTCGAGGAAGGGGAGCGACTCGATATCGCCGACCGTGCCACCGATCTCCACGATGACGACGTCGACGTTGTCGGCCACATCACGGATGCACTTCTTGATCTCGTCGGTGATGTGGGGAATGACCTGTACGGTCTTGCCGAGGTAATCGCCGCGGCGTTCCTTCTCGATGACCTTGAGGTAGATCCGGCCGGTGGTGAAGTTGTTCTTGCGGGTGGCCTTCATGGAGGTGAAGCGCTCGTAGTGGCCGAGGTCGAGATCGGTCTCCGCTCCGTCGTCGGTGACGTAGACCTCGCCGTGCTGGAAGGGCGACATGGTGCCGGGGTCGACGTTCACATAGGGATCGAATTTTATGAGCGTCACGGTGAACCCTCGCGCTTCCAGCAGCGCTCCGATGGAGGCCGCGGCGATGCCTTTGCCGAGTCCGGAAACGACGCCGCCGGTGATGAAGATGTATTTCGTGCTCATGAATTGCCTCCAGGAAAGAGTGACGGCGGGCTAAGGGCGAAATCGGCTGCTGCGCAAGGGAATTCTACATGCCCGGAGATGGGTGGAGCGGCGGCGGCCTGGGCCGCCGGGGAGGGCGGCGAGCAGCGCCAGTTCCCGTGCCGGTGCTCGAGGGCCGGCGTCCCTCCACTCGAGGCCTGAGCTGAAGCGACGAAGCCTCCGTATGGATGGCGATGTCGCGGGTGGGGATGACGATGCTGGTAGAGGGGAGGAGAGGCCGGCGAGTTGCGCCGAGCGCTCACTCGCATCTCCGGTAGGTCTTATGAACGCGGTCTGCCAAGCTCGATCTCAACACGCGCCACGTCCTCGGGCCGATCGACTCCGAGGTGCGGCTGATCCGTGTTCAGGACGCGTATTTTATAGCCATTCTCGAGCGCCCGCAACTGCTCGAGCGATTCGCTTCGCTCGAGCGCGCTCGGCGGCAGGGAGGCGAACGCGCGCAGTACGGCGCTCTGGTAGCCGTAAAGGCCGATGTGCCGCCGAGCCAGAGCGAACCCGCCGTGGGGGATCGGAGAGCGCGAGAAATAGAGGGCATCGCCTCGGCTGTCGGTGACCACTTTGACCATGTCGCGGCTCAGCCATTCGGCCTCGGACGCGAAAGGACAGGCCAGCGTGGCGATGTCGACAGAAGTCTGCTGGAGGGTATCGATGATGGCGTCGACGCTGCGGACCTCGATCAGCGGTTCATCCCCCTGGACGTTGACGACCTGTTCGAAAGTGGACGATTCGAGATGCTCGATGTCCCGCAGAGCTGCGGCAATGCGGTCGGTGCCGCTTTGATGATCCCCGGCCGGCAGGACGACGCGGCCGCCGAAAGTCAGGACGTGATCGAAGATGCGCGCGTCGTCGGTGGCCACATAGACCGCCGCGGCCCGGCGCGAATCGGCGCAGCGTTCGTAGACGCGTTGGATGAGCGAGACTCCAGCGATCAGCGCCAGCGGCTTGCCTGGAAAGCGCGTCGAGCCGAACCGCGCCGGAATTACAATGACCGCCTTCATGAGCCTCGATGATTCTATCGATCGAGTCGACAAGTCGACCCGGCCGCGCTTTCGTCCGATTGCCGATGGCGACCGCGTCATCATACGGCGCCTCGGCAGCGCCCTGGCCATCGCCTTTGCTCTGGCCGCGCTCTTTTTCAGGCTCAACGATCTCTACTCGGACAAGTTCTTCGATGTGACCGGGACTGCCGAATGGATCTGGGACCGGCATCGGGTGGCCGAGGGCGATCCGATCGCGTTCTTCGCCACACGCGATTTCCGGCTGCCTGCAGGCCGCCAGTACACCAGGATCAAGATCCTCGGCGATCCCGAATACACGCTCTATCTCAACGGGGTGGAAGTCGGGGGGAAGCGCGTGAGCGACAGCAACCGGCTCGATGTCTATGATGTCTCCGAAATCGCGCGAACGGGAAAGAATCGGCTGGTCGTGGCGGTGCGAAGCCCGAACGGCGTGGGCGGTCTCATCGTGTCGCTCGACCTCGCGCCGGAGAGCGAGAACGTGGTCGTGACAGACAGGAGCTGGCTGATCTTCCGGCGGTGGTCTCCACTGCTTCTTACCCGTGACGTCTACGAGCTCCACCCCAGGGCGCCAATGAGTCTCGGACGTCCACCGATGCGTCGCTGGAACTACCTGACGAAGGCACGGATGCCTCTTTTCGTGGCGCCGCAAAGCGAAGCGCAGGCACGAGGGACGACCTCCTTCGTTACGGCGCTCCCGGAGTTCAGGACCCTCGGTGGGGTCGTGGTCGTAGGACGCCGCCCTGTTCATGCCACGGTCTACGACTTCGGGCCGATCCGCGGCTATGGGCGGATCTCTCTGCCGCGCGGGGTCAGCGGCACCAGCCAGGTCATCGAGATCCGCTACGCAAACGCTCCGTCGGAGCTCGCGCTGGTCGAGGGGAGCGTCGAGAACATCGTCTTCGCGCCGGGCGAACAGAGCGTGATCGACAATCAGAAGCGCGCCTTCCGGTACATCATCATCTATGGATGCTGCGCCAACGCGCGGGCGTCCGTCCTGAAAGGGTAGCTGTAGCACAGACACTCTTGTCTGTGTGCCACGTGACGTACAGGCATTCCGCACAGACAGAAGTTGTCTGTGCTACAGCGCCACGCGGCTCCAGGTTCGGCGGGTGGGCTGCCCGGGAGCGAGCACGTCTCCACCGAGGCGCCCTAGTAGATGACGTTGCGAATGAAGTACTCCTGATGGGTCAGGAGTTTCTTGTCGAGCGCCTCGGCGTTGGCCCTCGTCATCTGGAACCGTCCGGCAGATCCTCCATTCGTCGTCCTCATGAAGAGCTCGACCATCTCGAGATGGGTGCCGGGTACGCCGGCGTCACGGACCATGAGGAACGAGGTAGCGGAGATGGGGTTGAAGACCTTCTCTTCGTTGTCGGCCGTCACCTCGGCGCGTAGTGATCCAGGGCCGGTGGCGGCGATCTTCTGCTCGAAAAGTCCGACGTTCTCATACGCTGCTGCGAATTTCCGGATCACCGCATCGCTCACTTTCGGGCCGCTGACCGCCGGCGCGACCGGTTGAGCGCTGGCTGCAGGCGACGGCGGTGGCGTTTTTCGCAGATGAGTAGTGGACCCCAGCGACGGCTTTTGCTTGAGAGGGGCGCCCGTGCTGCGGTCTTCGACGCCCAGAACCCGCGCGTCACCGAGGCCGAGCGCCGTGGTCTCGTCTGATTTCCGCTCATCGATGAGAGAGGGATCGAGTTGGAGCGTTTGCCCGTTCTCCAGCCGGATGAGGGCCTTGCCGTTGACAACGGTGTATTTGGCCTTGGCTGGATAGCGAGAGCCATCCTTCATCACAACGATGTAGGAGGCGAACGAGGAGGTGGCGGTCAGCAAAAGGATGGCCAGCAGCACGATCTGCTTTTTCATCGGGTCAATCTCCTGGGCGAAGCGGTTGCGGGCCTGGAATCCTGGGCCTGGCCCGAGCCGAAGCGTCCGCGCCGGTCGATTATACTGACCGGCTGCAACGGAGCGGAAAATGCTTGGGATTCCGTCGCAGCGCGCGGAATCGACGAGCGCCAGGAGAGCGAACGATGTTGATCGTCATGGAAGCTGGGGCGCGGCCCGACGAGGTCGACTTCGTAGTCCGGCAGGTGGAGCGGTTGGGGCTGAAGGCTCATCCCATTCCTGGTGCTCAGCGCGTCGCTATCGGCATCACCGGCAATAAAGGAGCAGTCGACGCCGACGCCCTGGAGTTGTTGCAGGGGGTCAAGGAAGTCATCCGGGTCACCGCTCCCTACAAACTGGTCGGACGCGAGGCTCGGCCGGAAGATTCCGTCATCAAAGTCGGGGGCGTCGATGTCGGCGGTCCCGGGGTGGTTGTCGTAGGCGGGCCGTGCGCCGTGGAGTCGCTCGATCAGAGCCGGACCATAGCCGAAGGGATTCGCAAGGCGGGGGGGCAGCTGTTCCGGGGCGGCGCGTTCAAGCCGCGGACCTCGCCTTACTCGTTTCAGGGTCTTGGGGAAGAAGGCCTGGAAATCCTGGCTCGGGTCCGCGAGGAGTTCGATCTCCCCATCGTGACGGAGGCCATCGATCAGGAGTCGCTCGACCTCGTGGCTCAGTACGCCGACTGCATCCAGATCGGGGCGAGGAACATGCAGAACTTCTCGCTGCTGAAATCAGCCGGCCGGGCGCGGAAGCCGGTCCTGCTCAAGCGAGGGATGTCCGCCACGCTCGAGGAGTTTCTGCTGTCTGCCGAGTATGTGATGTCGGAGGGAAACTTCGACGTCATCCTCTGCGAACGGGGTGTTCGGACCTTTGCGGACCACACCAGGAACACGCTCGATCTCTCGGTCGTACCGGCCATCAAGCGCCTCAGCCATCTGCCGATCCTCGTCGATCCCAGTCACGGAACAGGCAAGCGGAACAAGGTGCTTCCGATGTCGCGCGCCTCGATCGCCGTGGGGGCGGACGGCGTGCTCATCGAGGTCCATCACAAGCCGGAGGAGGCGCTCTCGGATGGTCCGCAGGCCATTCTCCCGGACGACTTCGCCCGGCTGGTGCGCGAGGTCAGCGCGATCGCAGCGGTCCTCGGTCGGTCGCTCGCCCCCATGAGAAGGATGAAAGGTGAACAGAAAGAGTGAAGGGTGAAGGGTGAAGGTGAAAAAAGGGAGAGCCTTTGATCCTTCTTCTTTTCTCTCTTCACTCTTTCTTACTACTGTGCGAAAAGCCAAGATCATCGCGACATTAGGGCCCTCGTGCAGGAGCGAGGAGCAGATCAGTGCATTGACGGTTGCCGGCGTCGATGTCTTCCGGCTGAATTTCTCGCACGGCACGACGGCGGAGAAGGCGGAGCTGGTGCGCATCATCCGCAAGACAGCGACCGCCGCCGGGAAATATCTTCCGATCATCGGCGACATCCAGGGCCCCAAACTGCGGATCGGACAGGTCGACGGCGTGATCATGCTGGAGACCGGTGCGAAACTGATCATCACAACCGACCCGGTCATCGGCGACGCGGCGCGGGTCTCGACGCCGTTCACGCATCTCCCCGAGGAGGTGAAGGTCGGGCATCGGATCCTGGTCAATGACGGTCTCGTGGAGCTGATTGTCGTGGCCATCGAGCGGGGACAGGTGGTGACCCGCGTGGTCCACGGCGGACCCATCTCCTCGAAGAAAGGGATGAATTTTCCCGACTCCGAGCTGAGCATTCCGGCCATCACGGATAAAGACAAGGAAGATCTGAAGTTCGCTGTCGAGCATCAGCTCGATTACGTGGCCGCATCGTTTGTGCGCCGCCGCTCGGACATCGAGGAGCTGCGGGCTCTGCTGCTCGAGCTGGGAGGAAAGGAGATCTCCGTCATCGCCAAGCTGGAGAAGGCCCAGGCCATCGATTCGCTCGAAGAGATTCTCGAGGTGAGCGACGGCGTGATGGTGGCTCGTGGCGATCTCGGCGTCGAGCTGCCGCCCGAACTGGTGCCGATCATTCAGAAGCGGATTCTCAGCCTTGCCAGCCAATGGGGCCGCTTCACCATCACCGCGACGCAGATGCTGGAGTCGATGACCACGAACTCGCGGCCGACCAGAGCAGAGGCGTCCGACGTGGCCAATGCCATCTTCGACGGCTCGGACGCCGTGATGCTCTCGGCGGAGACCGCTTCTGGTGCGTATCCGGTCGAAGCGGTCGAGATGATGGCTCGGATCGTGGTGGCAGCCGAACAGAATAAGCAGCTGCAGCGGACCCGCGCGCCGTTCCGGCAGTTGTCGGAGATGGACGAATTCACCGATGCCCTGGCCGGCGCGGCCAGCTATGCGGCAGAGCAGATCGAGGCGCGGTTCATCGTCGTGTTCACGCAGACCGGATTCGCCGCCCGGCTGATGTCGAAGTTCCGTCCGGGAGCGCCGATCATCGCGCTGACCCCTTCGAGCTGGGTGGCGAGGCGCATGAACATTCTGTGGGGAGTCGTTCCGCTGGCGCTGAAGGACGTGGGGGAGTTCCACGAGCAGATCGTGGAGCACGTCGATACGTTCTTGTTACAGAAGGGCATTGTGGAGGAGGGCGACCGGCTGGTGATCCTGATGGGTTCTCCGATCTATCAGAGAGCCAAAACCAACCTCCTGCGAGTGCACCGCGTGGTTGTTCACCGGCCTGGCACAGTTGTGGGGGAAGGTTGAGCGCACCGAAGGCGTTTCCATTTACGATTTGACTCCCCGCTCCTCATGAACCTACACTCAACCTGCGATAGGAGAGGTTCTATGCGTGCTCTTCGAGCGATCGCGCTCGGGATGTTTTCGCTCGCCGTCGCAGCAACAGCCCGACCGCAGGTTCCATTCGATGTTATCCAGGTCCTCGGAAGCGTGACCAACGCCACGCGCCCGATAGGCAACGCTCTGGTCATCGCCTTCAACGTAACCGACTTCACGGCCACGCAGACCTTCTCGTTGAACGACGGCTCCTTCACCCTCCCACCGCTGTCGCCCGGCATTTACAAGATCATCGCGGTCAAGCAGGGATTCGCACCGGCCATCACCATGGTCACTCCGGCCAGGCGCGACCACAAAGTGGCCCTGCGCCTGCAGAACCAGAGCGCCCGACGCGCCGATGAGAATCAGGAGATGTGGGAGATCAGGGCTTCGCTGCCGGCCGACGTCCTCCGCCAGCTCAACATGGTTCTCGATCCGGCGATCACCGTCGAGCCGACCCGCCTGCGCGGCGCCATGTCGTCGATGACGGGCGTAACGGATCAGACCACCTCGCAGGCCTTCGCGCAGACTGCGCTGGAAGTGCGCAGCCAGCTGCCGCACGGATGGCAGCTCGGCTTCAACGGGAACGTGCACCGGGTCGACGATCCCGATGCGCTGCACAGCGCACCGGCGGTGGCCGAGTCGGCGCTCATGTCGTTCAACCTCCGGCCGTCGACGATCGACTCATATCGCCTGGCCTCGACCCGCGCCTCGTGGCTGTACCACGGTCCGGAGGCGGCTTCGGCGCCCCAGCAGGCCGACATCCGTTCGCATAACTTCGAGTGGGATCACGACGGCTCGCGCGTCCAGGTTCGCTATCTCTCTCAGGACAACCTCTTCGCGGCCAACAATGCCGGCTCGGCGATGGTGGAAGTCTCGGGCAATACCGAATTGATGCACGGCGATCGCTCCGGTCTCGGCGTCACACTGGCGGTCACACAGCAGAACTTCCGCGCGGTCGACAACGGCACCTACCGAAGCGCCAATCTGACAGCCGACGCCAACTACTCGTTCGTTCCCTCTTTCATGGTGCACTATGGTTTGGCCAGCCGTATGGGGATGAACGGCATGGAGTGGTCTCCCCGGACGGCCGCGGAATGGAAGGCCACAAAGAACACGTCGCTCATCGCCTCGGGCGAGCACAAGGTGGTTTCGAATCCAGCTTATGCACTTCCGACCCTCATTGCGCTGGGCGAGTCGAACGCCACGCTCCTTCCGCGCTACTCGTACTCACTCGGCATCATCACAACTGACGACGCCGGCAGCCGCGTCTCGGCCGTGGCCACCGTCACCTCCGCGGACTCGCTCATGCGCGTCATGCTCAGCAACGGCGACGGTCCCTTCTGGGATGGCTTCTTCGTAAGGCCGGGTGATGTTCGCCGGGACCTGCGCGTCGGCTATCGGAAGGATCTACGCCACTTCGCCGTCGATATCGGTGCCAGCGCCGGTGATGCCGGCCAGGGGAATGACGAGCGAATCCATCAGACCACCTACGTGACCGGCGATGTGCAGTCGACGTTTCATCCGACCGGCACCTCCCTGGCTGTCTCTTATCGTCAGATGGAGGAGCCGCTGCTTTCGGGCCCCGGGGCTCCGATTCGCATCGAGCGCTTCAACCTGCGGATGGCGCAATCACTTCACCTGCCGCTCGACGTTCGCGTCCTCGTAGGCCTCGAGCTGGCGCGAGCCACCAACTCGACCCTCCTGGTCGACGCGCTCTCCGAAGATGGCGGCAGCCGGAAGTACATCGGCGGACTGGCCGTCAACTTCTAAACAGTGGACGGTTGACAGTGGGCAGTTGATAGCGAAGAGTTGTACTGCTCTGTCCGTTGTCAACGGTCCACTGCCCACTTACTGGTCGTCGCCGCGCGGGCCCGGGCGGATCTCAGCAAGCAGCTTCGTGAAGCGCATCGAAATCCCCTTGGTCACCACGATTTGCTTGAGATAGTTGAGCGAAGTGACGGCTGCGGGTAGGCCGGAAAGCGCCGTGGGGATCGACGCCAGGCGGCCGGCCAGCTGGAAAGTCTTGTCGGATGCGGTGTAGAGGGGCGAGGCGAAATCGGCGCGGGCGTCGGTGTTGTAGGCCAGGATCAGCAGGTAGATGTCGGAGATCAGATCGCGGAAACGCATCTCTTCGCCCCAGGCGAAACAATCACCCAGCCTGACGCTCTCCAGGAACTCGGCGGGCGTATCGCCCTTCGAGACCGTGAAGACCTTGGCCACATGTTTGAGGGTGTGCGCGTCGGAGCCGCCGACCATGGAGATGTGCCGGCCGTGCTCCTTGACCGTGGTTACGAGCTGATGCACCATCCGGTTGTGGATCGAGGCCATGGCACCGTTGAGGACCTCGAAGATGTCGAACATCTCAAGCAGCTCGGTGATGTACGCCGAGGCCACGTTCTTCATCCGGTAGTTCTGGAAGAGGTGATTGACGCCGAAGAGCATCTTCTCCGACTTGAGGAAGGGGACCAGCTCGCGGATGTTCGGGCGCAGCCGCTGAATCTCGCGGTGCTGGCGCTCGTCGAGGCCGTAGACCCCGACGTGGATGCGCTGATTCGTCTCCGGGAAGTAGGTCTCGACCTCTTCCGAGATGAAGAAATCCTTCAGGTCGGGATTCTTATTTAGAAGATAGAGCGCGCCGTCGATGGAGTCGTGGTCGGAGAGGGTGACGAAGGACATGCCTCGTTCCTTGGCCATCCTGTAGACATCCTCGGGGGCGTTGTAGCAATCGCGGGTGTTCGCGCGCCGAAAATATTTGAAGACGGAGAAGCGGCTGTGGCAATGCAGATCCGCTTTTTTGAACGAGGGATCTGCCAGAATCTCCGAGGTCGTCGGCTCAATGCTTGATTCATTACTCAATGGTGGATTGCACCCGTCTGACTCGATTTTCTACAATTCTTATGCCCGCAGCTCAACTGCAGTATAAGCTGAAGGCCTTCAGACAATGGGACAGGGAATTCGAACCAAACCTCCGCGTCAGAGCGCTTCCGAAGCGCTGGCCCCGGACGTTCCCAGCCTGCTGCCGGTCATTCCTCTCGTCTCGTCCGTGCTTTTCCCGGGTGGCGTTCTCTCCCTGCAGGTCGGAATCGACCGCAATGTGCGGCTGCTGAAGGCTCTGCCTGAAGAGCAGAATCTGATCGCCGCATTCTGCCAGCACGGGGGCAACAAGGAGAATCCGCGGTCGGAGGATCTCTCCCGGATCGGCGTTCTCGCTGCCATCGTGCAGCGGCTACCACTCTCCGCGGATCGCTATCAGCTCTTCCTGCAGGGGCGGCAGCGAATCGAAATGCTGGAGATGACCAGACAGGAGCCGTATTTCGAGGGGCGGGTGAAGGCGATCGTGCCGAAGGCGATCTCGAAGTCGGTCAAGACCGATCTGCTGATCGCCCGGGCTTTGTCGCTCTTCGAGAAGCTGGTGGAGAGCGATGCAAAATACTCGAACGAGCTGCTGAACATCCTGAAGATGAATCTCACTGAAGGTCCGGACGTCTTCGCCGACCTTCTTTCGGCCTTCGTCAACCTTCCGCTCGAAGAGAAGCAACAACTGCTGGAAACGGTCAATCCGATCGAGCGGATCGAGCTGCTCGTCGAATACGTGCAGCGCGATCTGGGGAAGGCCAACGTCGATAAGGAATTGCGTCGTCAGATCCAGTCATCCATCGATCGACGGGAGCGGGAGAGCTATCTTCGCGAGCAGCTGCGGGTCATCCAGGAGGAGCTCGGTGACACGAGCTCGGTGGAGCATGAAACGGAGGGTTATCGCGATCGGATCGAAACGCTCGCGGTGCCTGAAGAGAGCAAAATGCAGCTCCGGCGCGAGGTCAGCCGTCTGGCCATGCTGTCTCCGTCCTCATCCGATTACTCGGTCATCAAGAGCCACCTGGATACGGTGTTTCAGATTCCGTGGGACGTGAAGACCGAGGATCGCCTCGACCTCGTGGCCGCGGAGAAGATCCTGGACGAAAAGCATTTCGGCCTGGAGAAGGTCAAGGAGCGAGTCCTCGAGTTCCTGGCCGTCCTCAAGTTGAAGGGCTACCTGAAAGGGCCGATCCTCTGTTTTGTAGGGCCACCGGGGGTGGGAAAGACGTCGCTCGGCTCGGCCATCGCCGAAGCCCTCGGTCGGAAGTTCGTCCGTATGGCCGTGGGAGGGGTGACCGACGAGTCGGAGATCCGCGGGCACCGCAAGACCTACATCGGCGCCATGCCGGGCAAGCTGATTCACAGCTACATTCAGGTCGGCGTCAACAATCCGCTCATCATGATCGATGAGATCGACAAGATCGGCAAAGACTTCCGCGGCGATCCGGCTTCGGCCCTGCTCGAAGTTCTCGATCCCAGGCAGAATCACACCTTCGTCGACCGCTACCTGGAGATCCCGTTCGACCTCTCTCACACGCTCTTCGTGGCCACCGCCAACATTCTCGATTCGATCCCCAGCCCCTTGCGCGACCGGATGGAAGTGATCCGGCTCTCAGGCTATACCGACAGCGAAAAGCTGCAGATCGCCCGCCGCTATCTCATCCCTGAACTGCTGGACAATCACGGATTGCAGCCCGGGACGATCGAGATCGCCGATGATGCAATTCTGAGCATCGTCCGCGAGTACACAGCTGAAGCGGGGGTGCGGAACCTGGAGCGCAAGCTGGCCACCATCTTCCGCAAGATCGCCCGCAGGGTGGCCTCGGGTGACGAGCAGCACGTCGCCGTAGGGGCGGCCGATCTGGAGCCTTACCTCGGGCTGGCTTCCTACGAGCACGAGTTCGCCGAGCGCACCCCGGAGATCGGGGTCGCTACCGGGCTGGCCTGGACTTCATTCGGCGGCGAGATCATGTTCATCGAGGCCACCCGCATGACAGGCACCGGCCGTACCACGGTGACCGGCCAGTTGGGCGACGTCATGCGCGAGTCCGTGCAGGCTGCCTATTCGTACGTGCGATCCAAGGCTTCGCAGCTGGAGATCGAAGACCGAGCCTTCAGCGAATACGACATCCACATCCACTTTCCGGCCGGGGCCATTCCCAAGGACGGACCCTCCGCAGGTGTAGCCATCGCCACCACGATCGCCTCGGTCATGGGCGAGAAGCCGATCCGTCACGACGTGGCCATGACGGGCGAGATCACGCTTCGGGGGAAGGTATTGTCGGTGGGCGGCATCAAGGAGAAGGTGATGGCCGCCGAGCGCGCCCACATCAAGACCGTCATCCTCCCCGAAGGGAACCGGAAGGATCTGACCGAGGTGCCGGAAGAGGTCAGAGGTGCGCTGGAGTTCCGTTTCGCCGAGCGGGTGGAGGATGCCTGGAGCCTCGCGCTCATTCCGCTCTTCGTCATTCGGGAGAAGGACCGCAAGTACGATCAGGCGGAGTACGATTCCGAGCACCAGCCGCGCCCGGGTCCCAGCGAGCGAAGCGATAGTCGCAACGAGCGAAACGAAAAACGATGAGACGCAGCCTTCCCGACAATCTCCTCTTTGCCCTCGCGGTCGTCGTTACATTCGGAGCCAGCAGTTATTTCTGGTTCAACTTCTTTGTTCGAGGAAAGTCGATACCGACGCCGAATCTGATCGGAAGGTCGATCAACGACGCGCGGGCCATCTGCTCGGATCTCGGAATCGTGCTTCTGGTCGATGCTGCTGCGGCACGCCACGCGGACCGGGTGGTGGCCGGCGCAGTGGTCTGGCAGAACCGGACTGCCGGGGCTGCCAACTTCGTCAAGCGTGGCACCAGGCTGCGGGTCGGGATATCGCTCGGACCGCTCGTTCTCCACGTCCCGGATCTGACGGCGACCTCGGCCCGGACGGCCTTACTCCGCCTCGGCCAGCAGGCCCTTCGGCTCGGGAACCTGGCGTACGTCGACGAGGTCGCACTCCGTGGGGTGATGGCCCAGGACCCGCCCGTCGGGACGGTCGTGGCGGCTCAGACACCGGTCTCGCTTCTTCTGGGGACGCCGCCGCCGCCGCGACTCTTCGTGATGCCCGATGTGATCGACCTTCCGCTCGACCAGGTGCGCCCGGCGCTGGAAGAAAAGGGACTGGCCGTCAGCAACGTCCGTTTCGAGGCCTATCCCGGCATCGCGGATGGGATAATCATCCGTCAATATCCGCTGCGAGGCGCTCCGGTCAGCGCGCGAGAGGCCATCACGGTCGTTGTCAGCAAACGCGAGGAGACCAGCATCATCGAGCAGCCCGCGCAACCGGTTACGCAACCGCAGCCATGACGATCACGATCGCACCGTCGCTCCTCTCAGCCGATTTCTCGCGTCTGGCCGAAGAAATTGCCAGCGTCGAGGAGTCTGCCGAGGTCCTGCACATCGATGTCATGGACGGGCACTTCGTGCCGAACCTGACGCTGGGGCCGGCGCTGGTGCGCTCGCTGAGGCCGCACAGCCGGCTGCTCTTCGATTGCCACCTCATGATCGAGGAGCCTCAACGCTACATCGAGGCGTTTCTGGAATCGGGAGCCGACATGATCTCGGTTCACATCGAGGCCGAGGCCCATCTCCAACGCGCTCTGGCCATGATCCGGGCCGGTGGTGCGCGGGCCGGAATCGCCGTCAATCCGGCCACCTCGGCCGAATTGCTGACCGATGCAATCGAATATTGCGATTACGTGTTGCTCATGACTGTGAACCCGGGGTTCGGAGGTCAGAAGTTCATCGAGGGAGTCGTGCCGAAGATCGCGCGCCTCCGCTCTCTGATCGCCGCCCGTGGTTTGTCTGTGGAGATCGAGGTGGATGGCGGGATCGACGCCAGAACAGCGCCGCTGGTGTGTGGTGCCGGCGCGAAGATCCTCGTGGCCGGCTCAGCAGTCTTCGGCAGGCCGGACCGCCGTGAGGCCATCGAAACTATCAGGGCCGCCGCATCGTCAATGGTTGTCTGAGGGGGCATACATTTGAGAAGAATTCGCACACTGATCGGGGCGGCAATACTGGTCGTAGCGGCCGCCGGCTGCCATCACGGCGCACAACGGTCGATCCGGCCGACGGTCGATCCGCAGATGCTCAAGATGAGTAAGGACGACCTCTGGAAGCGCGGAGAGGAGCAGTACAACAGGAGAAAGTTCCCTTCGGCCCGGACGTATTTCGCGTTTCTCTATGAGAACTATCCGAACGATCCGCTCGGCCGGCGCAGTCTGCTCCGGGTGGCCGACACCTATTTCGCCCAGGGTGACGCGGTAAACCTGGTCGAAGCGCAGTACAAGTACCGCGATTTCATCAATCGGTATCCCGGCAGCGAGAATGCCGACTACGCCATGCTGCAGATCGCCAACGTCGCGTATAAGCAGATGGCGCGCGCCGACCGCGATCAAGCCAAGACTCATGAGGCGGTCGATAAGCTCAACGAGATGATCGTCGCGTACCCGCATAGCAAGTACCGCCCCGAGGCGGAGAAACATCTTCAGGAGGCTCAGGATCGACTGGCCGGACACGAGCTTGTCATCGCCGAGTTCTACATGAAGCGCAAGAGCTACACGGCCGCCGTGGCCCGTCTCAATGGGATCGTCGAGCACTTCCCGAATTACAGCCAGCGGGCTGCCACCTTCTACGATCTCGGCACGTCTCTCGAAGCGCTGGGAAGGAAAGGGGAAGCCCGGCTCTATTACGAGCGGGTGGTCACAGAATTTCCTGCCAGCGATTTCGCAAACAAAGCCAAGAACCGGCTCGATCTGCCGGCTGTGAAAGCATGAGACGTCAGTACGCAGCGGGCGCTCTGGTGGGATTTGCTCTCCTCATCGCCCGATGTGCGACCGGAGGAGGAGCTGCCCCCGCGGCCGCGCCACCGCCGGTTGCGGCGCCCGATCCGCACCTGGACGATCTGCAGCGATCGGTGACCGAACTGGCAGACCGTCTCGAGGTGATGAGCGACCGCCTTCAGCGCCTCGAGGCGGCTGCCGAATCGCCCTCCAGGAACGCGGCATCGTCGGCTTCCGCGAGCGAGCGTTCGGTTGCCGCCCAGGTCCCGGCGGCGCAGCCGATGGCGGCGAAGAGCGCCGCGCCTCCTCCGGCGCCGCAGACCGTCGTCTCCGCGCATTCCAGTCCGCGGAGCAGCGCGGCGCACGCGCTGGGCGGCCCGGCGCTGGAGGATAGGTACCGGCGGGCTCTGACGCTCTACGGCCAGGGGAAGACGGCGGAAGCACGGCTTGCGTTCCAGGACGTTTTCGATTCCGATCCCGCCGGCGAGCTTGCGGACAATGCGTTGTACTGGCTGGGCGAGACGTTTTTCGGCAGCGGCAATTACAGCAACGCCCTCACGTATTATCAGCGCGTGGTCAAGGACTACTCCGATCAGAACAAAGCGCCCGACGCCTTGTTCAAGAGCGGTATGGCCTATGAGAAAATGGGCGATCTGCAACTGGCCAAGCGGGCGTTCGATGACTGCATCGCACGATATCCCTACTCGACGCCGGCCGCATCGGCCAGGATGGAATTGAAGCGAATCAAGTACTGAGAGCGCGAGCGTAAGACGATGGAAGAATCCGAGAGCATAGCGACTCTCCTGGCGCACAAGGAGTACGGCCGTGCCGTCCCGCTTCTCAAGCGCGATCTGGATAAGTACCCGTCCAACCCGCGCATCCGGTTGCAGTACGCCGATGCTCTGGCTGGGGCCGGCTCGTTCGATCAGGCCGTCGAACAGTATGAGAGCACGGCCAGCTATTACGAGGAAAACGGACTGACTGTGCAGGCCGTAGCCGTCCGCAAGAAGTCTGAGAAGCTTCGGGCGCAGCACGCCGAGCCGGCTGTGGAAGCTCCGAAGAGCGGTCCCGTTTTCCAGCAATCGATTCCGAAGATCTCTCTGTTCGAGAACCTCCAGCCGGTCGAGCGGGAAGCGGTCATCCGCGAGATGGAGCTCGAAGAGTTCGACGAGGGAGACGTCATCATCACCGAGGGAGAGCCCGGCACTTCGATGTACATCGTGGCCTCGGGAGAAGTGAAGGTCTACACCAAGGCCAGGGGCGGCGAGAACATCTACCTGGCGAAGCTGGGAGCAGGCGACTTCTTCGGCGAAGTCAGCGTGCTGACGGGCAAACCGCGCACGGCGACCATCACCGCCTCGCAGCCGGCCGCGCTCCTCCGCCTCGACAAGACGAAGCTCGATGGCATCCTCAGCTCCTATCCCGGGATCCGCCGCGTTCTCGACCAGATCTACAAGAAGCGCGCGGATCACACGGTCGAAGCGATGATCGAGAGTCTCCGGAAGCGGGCCTGAGGGATGGCCATTCTCAACATCAGGAAGTTCGGCGACGAAGTGCTGCGCCGCCGCACCGACGAGGTCGAGACCTTCGATGACGAGCTGCAGAGGCTCATCGACGATATGGTCGACACCATGTATGCCGCTCCCGGCGTCGGCCTGGCCGCCAATCAGGTGGGCGTCTCGAAGCGCCTCATGGTCATCGACCTTTCCGTCGGAAAGAGGCCCGACGAGCTTCACGTCTTCGTCAACCCTGAGATCCTCGAGTCGGAAGGCTCGGTTACGGAAGAGGAGGGATGTCTCTCCATTCCCGATTTCGTCGAGATCGTGACCCGCCCCGAGCGCGTCAAGGTCCGCTACAAGGACCGCCAGGCCGTCGACCGCGAGATGTGGGGCGAGGGGCTGATGGCCCGTGCTCTATGCCACGAGATCGACCACCTCGACGGGATGCTGTTCATAGACTACCTGCGCGGCCTGAAGAAGGAGCGAATCGTCAAGAAGATCCAGAAGCTCTTCCGATCAGGGGCCTGGTAAAGGCGACGACTCATGCCGAAGTACAGCTCCTCAGTGACTGAGATCGGGGAGATCGCTCCCGACGTCGTGCAGCTGACCATCAGCGTCCATGGCAGCGGCTTCCACTTTCAGCCGGGACAGTACATCAATCTCAATCTGCCCACCGGCGTGTCGCGCGCCTATACGATCGCTTCCGCTCCTGAGAGGCCGGAGGCGGTTCAGATCTGTGTCCGTCTCGGATTGGGTCGTGGCAGCGCTGCGCTCCGCAATCTCCGCGTCGGGACGAAGCTGGCCATGGATGGTCCGCTGGGGGGGTTCATCCTGCCGGATGAGGATCGCGACATCGTCCTGCTTGCCGGCGACACCGGCATCGCGCCAGTCAGGAGCATCGTTCTCCACTTGCTGGCCCGGAAAGACCCCCGCCGGATCACCGTTCTCTACGAGCCGGACCACAAGAACATTCTTTACGCAGGCGACTTCGATCCGCTGGCGCGCGATGGGGCCATCCGGCACGAGAGCGGGGAGATCGGAGTGCTGATCGAGCGCAACCGGAAGAGCTTTCCGTCGGCCAGGCTGATGATCGTCGGCTTCGATCCGTTTCTGGAGCGAGCCGAGGAAGCTCTTCGGAAGAACGACATCAGCTTCGAAGATGCCATCGTGGAGACCTTCGGGGCCTTACCGTAGCCAGCCCGGCAGGATGTCCTGGCGCCGGGCGTCGTCCATGAACTCGTCGAGCACCCTCTGGGCCCGAGTCACCTCCAGCTTCGCTGGCTCGATTTGCTCCCGGACATGAACCAGCTCTGAAGTCTGGTAGGTGAACTGCCTGGCGCGGTAGCCTCGTGAGGCCAGGGTGAGAATCTCGTCTTCCAACTTCTTCTCACGCGTCTGGAGCATCGCGAGATCCTCCCGCGCCCGCTGCAGCGCTTCCTGATGTGAGCGCGCTTCGCGCCGCCAGGCCCACTCGTCCGGGTTCCTGAGGACCGCCGCGGCGACGGCCTCGGCCGGAAGGGGTGGCTCCACTCTGGCCGCCGGGGGGGCCGCTGTTCCGGCGTGGTTCTGCTCGATCTTGCGCAGCAGATTGTCCTTGTCGTTCAACTTTCCTCGAACGACCTCGGCGAGTCTCGGTTTTCCGGCCAGGATATCGGGCTCGCCGCTCATGACCAGCATGGTCGATGACGCGGTGGTCGGCTCGACGTTGATCTCGCGCTCCACTTCCGCTGCCGGAATCGAATAGAGCACACCGGCGCGATTGCGGAACGTGAGCCTGCTTCCCTGACGATCGATCGGTCCCAGCGTCTCGATACGGCTGCCGTCGCGCAGCAGCAGAACGACGGAAGAGGAGGGGCCGGGTGGGGCGACGGTGGGAGGGGGGACGGCGGAGATCAGCAACAGCAGCGGAACGATCGCAAGTTGGATCATGAATCGACAAACAAGGGCCCCGTTTGCACTGTTCCAGGCCACCTGCAGCTAGCCCTCCGACAGGTCCAGCGTCAAAGGCGCTTCAGTGGAGCGGCGGCCGCCGCGGCCGCCGGGGGGGTGGGCGGCTGGCGAGATTCTTGCGCAGGGCCGAATTCGCTTCGCCGCCGGTCATCCGTTAGAATCACGCGCTCGAATCCGAATGGGTAGTACGAGCTCCAGTATTCCCTGGGTCATCGCAGCCATCATCTCCGGCCTGCTGTATTTTCTTTTCGACTCCGCCCGCCACTTCGCCAACCAGCTCGGACCTGTAGCACTTCGCCGCTGGAGCGGCGACTCGCAGCAGGATCGTTTCAGTTGGATGCGGTACGACCCCCGTCACTTTCAACTGGTCAGCGGCGCCATTCTGCAGGTCTGCCTCGTCGCTGCGGTAGCCTGTACGGCGGTGGCCTTCGAGCCGCGGGGCGCCACGCAGGCGGCCCTCCTGGCCCTGGTGATCTGGTCGGCCGCTGTGATCGCCTTCAAGTTCGTGCTGGCCCTCGTGCCGGATGACTTCTCCGAGCCACTGTTGCGGGCCATCGTTCCGGTGTCGCAAGCCTTCTACTTCGTCTTCTGGCCGTTTCTTTTTCCTCTCGGGCTTCTTCTCGAGCGTGTCGGCCGGGAGGACCACGACGACGATGGCGACGATGAGGAGGTCACGGACGAGGAGATTCAGGCCTACATCGACGTCGGCGAAGAAGAAGGCATTCTGGAGAGCGGCGAGGGGCGCCTGCTGCAGTCGATCGTCGACTTCGGAGACGCCCTGGCCCGAGAGCTGATGACGCCGAGAATCGACGTTCTGGCCTTCGACGTCAACCAGCCGTTCGAGCTCCTGGCCCGGCTCTTCAGCGAATCGAAGTACTCGCGCATTCCGGTCTACGAGGGATCGATCGATACGATCATCGGCGTAGTGCATATCAAGGACATCTACGACGCGGTTCTGCGCAGGGAAACGATCCTGGTCCGCGACGTGGCACGGCCGGCGATGTTCGTACCGGAGACCAAGAAGGTCTCGGAGCTCCTCAAGGAGTTTCAGACCGGGCATGTGCAGATCGCCGTCGTTCTCGACGAGTTCGGGGGAACGGCGGGCCTCATCACGATCGAGGATGTGGTCGAGGAGATCGTCGGCGATATCTCCGATGAACATGAAGACGAGGAGAGCTCGATCGTCAAGATCGGCGACGACATCTGGATGGTCAGTGGTCTGGTCAAGATCGACATCCTCGAGGAGATGCTGGACGCGGATTTCGAGGGTGACGACTACGAGACCGTGGCCGGTCTCATCTTCACAACCCTCGGTCGAGTTCCACGGGTCGGCGAGTCGATTGAAAAGAGCGGCGTCCTCTTTGAAGTCGATCGCGCCGATCGCAAACGCATCTACAGGGTTCGGGTCAGCCGGCTGCCGGCCGCGAGGGAGGATTCCGATGAAGAACCGTGAGCCTGGTGCGCCAGAGGGTCCGGCATCGGATATCCCGGGTGGAGAGCCGGGCAGTGAGAAGCCGAGGGGGCTTCGCTTCGGGGTGGTCGCGCTGGTAGGGCGTCCCAATGCCGGCAAGTCGACTCTGCTCAACCGGATCCTGGGGCAGAAGGTCTCGATCGTCTCGAACAAACCGCAGACTACCCGTAACCGGATCGTCGGGATCCTCAATGAGGACCGCGGACAGATCGTCTTCCTCGATACCCCGGGCATCCACAGGCCGCTTCACAAGCTGAACGTTCGGATGATGGACCACGTTCGCTCGGCCTTCTCGGAGGCGGACGTTCTTTCCGTCCTCATCGATGCCACCGAGGCTTTCGGCAAGGGCGATCAGTTCGTGATCGACCTGGTCCGGCAGCGGAAGGAAGAGGGCTCTTCGAAGAGATTCGTCCTCCTCAACAAGATCGATCTCCTGAAGAAGAACAAGCTTCTGCCGCTGATTCAGCAGTACTCGGAGCTGGGGCTGTTCGACGAGATCGTCCCTGTCTCAGCCTCCACCGGTGATGGAGTCGACCGCCTTCTATCGCTGTTCTTCGCCAACCTCGACGAGGGAGAGCCGCGCTTTTCACGTGAGGATTTCACGACGCAGCCGGAGCGATTCTTTGCCGCCGAGATCATTCGCGAGAAGGTCCTTCGCCACACCTCCGACGAACTTCCCTTCACCACGGCCGTTTCGGTGGAAAAGTGGGAAGAAGAGGAAGAGCGGAACCTGATCAGGATCTACGCGTCGATCGTCGTGGAGCGCGAGTCGCAGAAACCGATTGTGATCGGCAAAGGCGGCGACATGATCAAGCGCATCGGTACGGAGGCGCGCCTCGAGCTGGAGTCGATCCTGGGGGCCAAAGTCTTCCTCGATCTTCACGTTGGCGTTCACAGCTCCTGGCGCGAAGACGAGCGCTTTCTCGGTGAGCTGGAGTGGCCGCTGGGTCGTGAATAAATCCTTCCCCTATGGCGCGCTTGTAAAAAAAATGCGCAAAGATCGCGCGCTTCATTAACATAGCGCCATACCGTTTTTCAAAGGGAGGTCCGATGGCTAGAAAAGGGTTCTTTCGCACCATTCTGCTCATTTCGTCAGTCGTTCTCAGTGCGCAGGCCGTATTCGCCCAGTCGACCGGATCGATCAGTGGACGGGTCACGACGCCCACGGGCGAGGCTCTTCCAGGTGTCACGGTCGAGGCGAGATCGCCCAGCCTTCCGCAAGCGCGCGTCACGACCACGGACGCCAACGGAGACTATCGCCTGCCGGCTCTCCAGCCGGGCAGCTACCAGTTGACGGTCTCGCTCTCCGGAATGCAGACCGTGGTCCGCAAGGCCGAAGCTCTCCTTTCTCAAAACACGACCGCCGACATCAAGCTGGGGGTCCAGGGTGTATCCGAGAGCATCACCGTCGTCGCCCAGTCGAGCGTGGTCGACCGGGAATCGACGGAGATCAAGAGCAGCCTGTCGAACCAGCAGATCCAGGGACTTCCTGTGGCGCACGACTACCGCGATGTGCAGAAGCTGATACCTGGGGTTCAATTGACGCAGGATGTCACGCGAGGGCCAAGCGCCGGCGGCAGCGGCCAGGATAACGTGTATCTGTTCGATGGGGTCAACGTCACCATGCCGCTTTTCGGCGTCCTGGTAGCGGAGCCGGCCACGCACGACATCGAACAGGTCACGGTGATCAAAGGGGGAGCCAAAGCGGTCGACTTCGAGCGCGCAGGCGGCTTCCAGATCGATTCCGTCAGCAAGTCCGGGACGAACAGGTTCATCGGTGAAGTCGAGTATGAGCTGCTCAGCCACAACTTTGTGGCATCGCAGGCCGGGACGGTCAATGCGACCTTCCAGAATGACAAGAACTGGTCGACCATCGACCTCGGTGGCCCGATCTTTCAGGACCGGCTCTTCGTCTACGGCTCGTATTACCGCCCTGTCGTCACGCGCGACAATCAGGCCAATCTCACCGGTCCGCTACCGCAGTTCAAGAGCACCCGTAACGAGGAGTTCGGAAAGCTGACCTACACCCCGACCAGCTCGATCCTCATCAATGGCAGTTATCGGGATTCGCACCGCATCGACACCTCGGGCGATGCCTTCGGAACCAAGGCTGCCGGAACGACCGGCACAGGCTTCGAGACCAGGCTCAAGATCGGAACGCTCGAAGGCTCATGGGTCATGAATCCGAACAGCTTCAGCACCTTCAAATTCACGAACTTCAGCAATCCGGGATTCGGACGCCCCGACAACATAGTCGGCACTCCGATCTCCACGGCCGTCGGGACGCATCTCGACCTGAACAGTCTGGCTCAGCTCGGGCTGCTGACCGTGCCGACCGCGCTGGCCAACAACGCGGCACAAGCGGCCTTCGTTCAGCCGTTCATCAACAAGTACGGGTACCTGGTCAATGGAGTGCCTACCGGTGGCGGCACCGTCGGTTTTGGCAGCCTGCTCAACAACGCCGACAACTTCGGGCGCAAGAACGGCCAGATCGGCTACAACTACACCCTCGGCA
>JADGNX010000383.1 GCA_017883265.1 Thermoanaerobaculia bacterium | reverse complement strand
CCTCTTCCAGCGACTCGCTGACAATGTCGAACGAGATCGTGTCAGTCCGTCCTCCGAAATGGGCGTTCCGTCCTAGGATCAGGATTCCATTCGGAATCGGCTGCCCTCGCCCGAGGAGCTGCCAAGCGGCGGCTTGCACGCGATCGTGGAATTCGTTCCCCGCCCCTTCCGCCGGGCGGCTCCCGATTCGCCCGAGAGGGACTGCCATGCCTGAGGCGCGTCCCTCCAGTGATCGCGGCCGCCAGAGGCTGGGCGTTGGCACGCCGGCCAGCCAGCGTTCGTGATTCCTGGTCAGAAACCGCTGAACCACCTCGGCGCGGATGCTGAGCGCATCGTCCGGCGAGATGGACGCGGTCGAAGCGACGCTCTCGGCGATGTCGGCGAAGACTTCGAGCACCTCGTTCCCCATCGCCACGTAAGCGTCGTAGAGCGCCTCTTTCGTGTCGGCGCGGATGCCGAACGTGCTGAAAACCTGGTCGATATGCTGCGGAAAGGGCACGGTTCCATTAGAACGCGGCTCGCCCGTTTTGTCATTTCGAGGCCGCTTCCGTGTCGCTCAGCTCAAGGCAGGGATTGCCCGGGCCTGATCCAGAAGGTGCTGGACTTCGGAGACGGCATTGATGTCCGCCAGGCCCTGGCGCAGGAGTTTTCCGTTGGCGATTCCCTTGGAGAACCAGCCGATCACGGTGCGGGCCTTGTGCAGCTTCCACTTGTCGGGCTGCGGAGCGCCGTCGATCTTGGAGAGGTACTTCTGCATCGCCGTGATGCGGCGCTCCGCCTCGTCGGTGACGGCAGCCCCGTTCACCGTGGCCTGAATGTCGCGAAAGATGAACGGATTGTGCAGCGCGGCCCGGCCGATCATGACGCCGTCGCAGCGCGTCTCCTCGAACATGCGGAGGGCGTCGGCAGCGCTCTTCACATCACCATTGCCGAAGAGGGGGATTCCGAGCTCCCGCTTGACGGCAGCGATGTAGGCCCAGTCGCTGGCACCGGAGTAGGCCTCGTTTCGCGTGCGTCCGTGAATGGCAATCGCCGCGACCCCGATCTCTTCGAATCGCTTGAGAAGCGGGATGACGTCGTCACTCTCCCACCCCTTGCGCACCTTCACCGTGACCGGGATGCTGACGCGGCGCTTGATCTTCTCGACGACCTCGGCTGCGCGATCGAAGTCCTTCAGCAGAGCCGACCCGGCGCCTGAGTTGACGATCTTCTTCACCGGACAGCCCATGTTGATGTCGACGATATCGGCGCCCTCTCCCTCGACGATCGCCGCCGCCTCGTCCATCCGATCGGGATCGCCGCCGTAGATCTGAAACGACACAGGCCGTTCCGCCTCGGAATAGGCCAGCATGACGTGGCTGCGCGTATTCTTCCGGGTCAGGCCCTCGGCACTGATGAATTCTGACACCACCAGTCCGGCACCACCCAGCTCTTTGATCAGAGATCGGTAGTATGTGTCAGTCACCTCGGCCATCGGGGCAAGGGCCAGAGGCGGATCCACGAGGACCTCGCCAATCCGGATTGAGGGATAAGGAAACAGTGTCGAATCGTTCAACAAGCGGGAAACTCATTCGTAAGGGTCAATGAGACCGGGAGAACGCGCGCCGCAGCACCGATCTTCCGCCTGCCCCATGCGAAACCCTCTCGAACCTTCTACGTCTCAAGTACTGATGCGGCGGGCAGACTGTCGCTGGCACTCGAAGTGCACGAAATTCGGGGACCGGAAACCAGGCCTGCCGCATCTGCGTTGCCATCCCTTCGCTTATAGACCAGACCCAACGAGGAGTTGAATCGACATGACGTATCCAGGCAGACGGATTTTTTCGACGATTGCAATCATCATCGCGTCGGTGGCCTTCGGTGTCCTGATCACCGCGGACCTCGGCTTCATCAGAAAGTCGAACGCACAATCAGGGCCGATCCAGACGACCCAGGGCACCGTGACTTCGGTGGCCATCCCCTCCTTCGCCGACGTAGCCGCCCGCGTCGCCCCCGCCGTCGTTTCCATCACCACCACGGAGATCATCAAGAGCACCGGTGCCGAGGGCAGGCACCATGGCGCGACCATCGACCCCTTCGAGTTCTTCTTTCCCGATCCTCAGAACCAACCGAATCAGCCGCGCCGCCGCGGTCAGGCTCAGCCGCAGAATCCGGACGATGAGGATCAGAAGCAGCTCAGTGGCGGCTCCGGTTTCATCATCTCGCCGGACGGCTACATCCTGACCAACAACCACGTGGTCGAAAACGCAACGAAGGTAGAAGTGCACTTCGGAGCGGATGACAACGGCGAGGGTGGCCGCTCGGTCACGGCAAAGATCATCGGCCGCGATCTGTCCACCGATCTGGCTCTCCTGAAGATCGACGTCCCTCAGCCTCTCCCCACGGTCCCCCTGGGCGACTCCGATCGCATCCGCAAGGGAGACTGGGCCATCGCCATCGGCAACCCCTTCCAGTTCGAGAATACCCTCACCGTCGGTGTCATCTCGGCCAAGGGCCGCGCTCTCGGCCTCAGCGCCGAGACGCGCTCGTTCGAGAATTTCATTCAGACCGATGCGGCCATCAACTTCGGCAACTCCGGCGGGCCGCTGCTGAACATCAACGGCGAGGTCGTGGGCATCAACACCGCGATCCGCGGTGGCGGAGCCCAGAACCTCGGGTTCGCAACGCCGATCAATACCGCCAAGAACCTCCTGACCCAGCTCAAGAATGGCAAAGTGGTACGAAGCTACCTAGGAATGAACATCGGAGAGATCTCCGATAAGGACCAGAGCGCCTGGAATCTGCCGACCAAGAATGGAGCGATCGTTCAGAGCGTCGAGCCGGGCAAACCGGCGGACCGCGCCGGTATCCAGCACGGTGATGTGATCGTCCGGGTCAATGACCACGACGTCCGGCACAACCGCGATCTCATCGACTACATCTCGGCCCAGCCAGTTGGATCGAACCTGAGCGTCGTCGTCCTGCGCGATGGCCAGCGGAAAACGCTGAGCGCCAGAACCGCTGAACGTCAACTCGAGGGAGAGACAACGCAGGAGACTCCGGAAGCGGCAGCCGGCCCCAGCCGCAACAAGCTTGGCGTGATCCCCCAGGAGCTGACGCCGACTTTTCGCCAGATGTACGGCATCGACGAGGGCATGCACGGAGTCATCATCACCAACGTGAAAGCGGTCTCTGCCGCCGCCGACGCCGGCATCGCAGAGGGTGACATCATCACGGAAGTCAACGGACAGAAGGTCGCTACCGTGGACGATTTCCGGGCGGCGATCGAGCACGCCCACTCCGGTCAATACCTCA
>JADGNX010000382.1 GCA_017883265.1 Thermoanaerobaculia bacterium | reverse complement strand
TGTGGGCCAGTACACGCTGGACAACACTAATTTCATCTCGTCCGCTTCGTTTGGACGCCGACCGGCCGGTACCACATTGCTTCCGCTGGACGATGATTACAACGAACTGAGTCGTCACATCTGGCTGGCCACTGATGCCGCCTACAAGAGCGCCCTCGAGGAGCTCTCACAGAAGCGCGCATTTCTGAAGAACAAGAACCGCACGCAGGAAGTCCCAGACTTCACTCAGGAAGAAGCCCTGAAAACATCTGACGTCATTCCCTTCCTGCCAGTCGATCTGACCTCGGCCGAGACACTGGTGCGCGACCTATCGATGCTCTTCCGCGAGATTCCCGACGTCTTCAATTCATCAGTGCATTTCAACGCCACGGTTACCGATGTTCGATACCTCAACAGTGAGGGGACCTCGTTCCACTACAGCCGTCCCTGGACGACACTGAGCGTGCAGGCCTCCACCCAGGCCCCCGACGGCATGCCATTGGACGACTCCATTGCCCTCCACGCACATTCGTTCCGCGAGCTGCCGGCGAAACAGGAGATCGTGGCGCAAATCAGGGACCTTGGCGGGCACTTGAAGCAGTTGCGCAGCTCCCCGACCGTGCAGCTCTACGACGGTCCGGTCCTGGTCGAGGGACAAGCTGCTGCGCAGTTGTTCGCCCAGGTTTTCGCCCCGAAGCTGCTGGCCGGCCACCCGGTGCTGGCCGACAATCCGCAATTTGAGCGCGCCAATCAGCAGGGCGACTCGTTCATCGACAGGATCGGAGCGAGAGTGCTGGCCTCGTTTCTCAGCGTGAAGGACAATCCGTCCCTCGACCGGATGGAAGGCAAGACGCTCTTCGGTGGATACAAAGTCGATGACGACGGCGTCAAGCCGCGCGAGACCGTGGTCATAGAAAATGGGATCCTCAAGTCGCTGCTCTCCACGCGGAACCCCGCTCGGGGCATCACCCACAGCACTGCCAACCGTCGCGGCAACGGACCTGCTCCCAGCAACCTGATCGTCCATGCCTCCCAGAGTGTCACCGCGGACAAGCTGCGCAGCCAGCTCCTGGAGATCGTGAAGCAGCGCGGCAAAGAGTACGGCATCCTCGTTCGCCAGGTTCATGGCAGCGGTGCGACCACGGTGGCTTCCAGCGGGCCGGCCGGAACCTCGCGCGTGAGCAATCTCGTGTCGGTCTACAGGGTCTTCGCCGACAATCATGAAGAGCTGGTGAGAAACCTGGAGTTTGCCGACATCAGCCCCGCCTCGTTCAAGGATGTTCTGGCCGTGTCGGAAACCGCCGAGGTCTACACCGCTCCATTTGTGTACCGCACGATGGCTGGCGGCTTTTCGCCGTTTGACGCCACGCCCATGGTGAGCTGGGTAGTGCCATCCATGCTGTTCGAAGACCTGCCGATGAAAACCCCGACCGGAGAGTTCCCCAACCCGCCGGTAGCGAAGCACCCGTACTTCGACAAGAATAAGAGCGGGGACTGACCGACATTTTCACAGGCGTTACATTGAAATGGAACCCTTGCGGAACGCGCTTTTCCCGATCCATGCGTTGACCAGAACCGGTCGCCCGCCCGCGGCCATTCGCTTTGCCTGCTGCAGCGTCTCGTCGACCTTCTCCGGATCCTTCAGCAGCAGACCGCATCCGCCGAGGCCCTCGGCCGCGAGGTGATAGTCGGTTCTGGCGAGCATGCACCCGGTGTCGTCGCCGAGGATGTCGATCTGCTCGCGATAGATCTGCGTCCAGCAACCGTCGTTCGCCACGACGGCGATCACAGGAATTCGATGCCGCGCGAACGTATCGAATTCCGCGAGCGAGAATCCGAGTGCGCCATCACCGTACAGGACCCATCGCTCATCGTCCGGTCGCGACACGGCCGCTCCAATGGCGAAACCGGCACCGACGCCGAGCGTGCCAAATGGACCGGGATCGAGCCACGAGAGCGGCGCGCGCGGACGAACGATGTACGACGCGGTGGAGACGAAGTCGCCGCCATCAGCAACGATGATGCTCTTCGGCGCGATGGCGCGCTCGATGGCCTGACACAACGCCAGCGGATTCAGGTACTCGGCCGGCTCGTTCGCCGAGGCAACGATCTCCCGTTCCCGCTCCTCATCGGCGGCTCGCAACACGCGTATCCACTCATCGCGGTTCATGCCTTGGACAGCCGGCGCGAGCCGGACCAGGAAAGCGCCCGGATCGACGTTCAGCGCGAAATCCGGTTTGCGATTCTTCTTCAGATCCTCGGCGCTGCGGTTCGCCGAGATGAAGACAGCATCTCGGGCAATGTCGCGTCCGTAATTCAGCCGGAAATCGGCCGGCAGACCGGCGAGAATCACGAGATCGGCCCGACGAAGCGCTTCCTTGCGCCGGTGCCGCATCTGCAGACGATGAGCGGTGCCGAGGAGTCCCCGGCTCATTCCTGACAGGTAGACCGGAATACCGAGGAGATCGATCGCCTGTGCCACCTTCGGCGACGAAGCCTGACTACCCACCACCAACACCGGTCGCTGAGCTTTGGCGATCCGCGCCGCGACCTTTCGAAGCGCGGTGTCGCTCGGTTCCTCGATCGTCACGACGCGCGGTGCCGGTATGTCGGCTGGAGCATCGAACTGCCGCCGGAGGTAGCGGCGGACGTACCACTGCTGAAGAGGATTCCCGCTCCCCGCCTTGTCGAACCACTGGCGTACGGTCTTCTCGTCGTAGAGAAGATCGACCGGCAATTCGAGAAAGACCGGACCGGGCACTCCCTCCTGTGAGCGTTCGAATGCCGTGGTCAGGAGCCGCGGGATGTCGCACACGCGTGTGGCCACCGCGCTCCACTTCATCTGGCTTCGCACCAGCGCCATCTGATCGATGTCCTGCAGCGAGCCGCGGCCCTTGAGAATGCCCGCTGTTGCACCGCCGAGGACGACGACGGGCGACTGCGCCAGACGCGCATTCGTGACGGCTGTCATGGTGTTGGTCACGCCGGGTCCCGCCGTCACTGCGGCAACGCCGGGGATCCCGGTGAGGCGCGACACGGCATCCGCTGCGAAAACCGCTGTCGCTTCGTGACGGGTATCGATGACCCGGATGCCACGCCTCTGGCAACCTACCAGGATCGGGGCAATGTGACCACCGCACAGCGTGAAGAGCGTTCGCACACCATGGCCGGCCAGAACGTCGGCAACAAGCTCGCCTCCGTTCATGCTCCGGCCATTTGTGCTTTCGCTTCGGCCACCAGCGCCCGCCGCAACACTTTCCCGACCAGAGTCTTCGGAAGCTCTTTCCGGAACTCGATACGGGCCGGAATCTTGTACGGC
>JADGNX010000107.1 GCA_017883265.1 Thermoanaerobaculia bacterium | reverse complement strand
AAAGCTGGGTACTGGCCGCTTTCGTGGCCATCGACGCCGAGCGCAGCCGCTCGATCGAGAGGGCCGAGCTCAGGAATCAGCCCACGGCGATATCCGGAATCATTCCGATCAAGATGCCCTGATGTTCCATTCCTGGTACCCGAGAATATTTGAAATCTGAGAGTCAAAAACCGGGCGTGGGCGCGGGTTCGGGCCCGGGAAAGACAAGGGGGAATTCCTTGCCCGTGAACCAGCTCTTCTCCCGCGACTCGGACAACTTCCGGCCATCCGCCATCCGCGCGTTCGCCCGCCTGATCAATGACCCGAACATCATTTCGTTCGCCGGAGGGGTTCCGAGCCCCGAGACATTTCCGGCTGAGATGCTGGCCGAAATCGCGGCCGAGATCATCCGCGAGCGAAAGGCGGTCGCACTGCAGTACGGGCCGACGCGCGGACTGCCGGGCCTTCGCGAGCAGATCGCCCGGATCTGCGCGGGCCGCGGTTTCACAGCCTCGCCGGACGATATCATCGTAACGACCGGCTCCCAGCAGGCACTCGATCTGATCGCGCACACCTTCCTCGATCCTGGCGACGTCGTCCTGGTCGAGCTGCCTACGTACATCGGCGCTACCGCCTCGTTCCTGGCGCGCAGCGCAGACCTGGCCGGCGTGGCGCAGGACGAGGACGGACTCAATCCCAGGTCGCTGCGCGAGGTCGCGACGCAGCTGATCCGGGAGGGCCGGCGCGTCAAGATGCTCTACACCATCCCGAATTTTCAAAACCCGTCCGGACGGCTCATGACACAGGCTCGACGCCCGGAAATCGTCGCCCTGGCCCTCGAGCTCGGCTTTCTAATCATCGAAGACGATCCCTACGGAGAACTGGTCTATACCAACCAGGCCGATACCACTCCGCTCCGAGCTCATGACGCAGAAAACGTCCTCTACCTGGGTTCCTTCTCCAAGATTCTGGCGCCGGGCCTTCGCTGCGGCTTCCTCGTCGCCGGGCAGGCCATCGGGCGGAAGCTGGAGATCGCGAAAGAAGCAGCGGACCTCTGCTCGGGAATGCTCGATCAGTCGATTGTCGAGGAGTTCTGCCGGCGCGGAGCGCTGCCGGCGCAGATCGAGCGTGTGAGATCGTTTTATCGGGGGAAGCGGAATCTGACGATCCAGGCGCTGGAGCGTCATTTCGGCGGCCGGGCATCCTGGACATCGGCCCTCGGCGGTCTCTTCACGATGGTCACTCTCAATGGGGCGATCGACACGGCCAGTCGGATCGCCGTGGCCATCGAGAGGGGCGTGGCCTACGTTCCGGGCGGTCCGTTTTTCGTCGACGGGAGCGGCGCGAACACCATGCGCCTGACTTTTGCAAAAGAGACCGACGATCGACTGAGGGAAGGGATTGCCCGCCTGGCTGATCTATTCAACGAAGAAACCTCATGACACGTCTGTCCACCATCGTTGTCTCACTCCTGCCGCTGATCGCCGCCTGCGCAACGCACCCCGACGCTCGCCAGGCGCCGCCGCCTCCTCCCGCGCCCGCCATTCCCGCCGTGGCAATTCCCTCGAACGGGCTGACCCCGCTCGCCACCGCCCCTCGGGCGATCGAGGAGCCGCGCATTCGTGTCGGCATGCTGAGCGATCAGACCGCGGTGACGTTTCCGCGGATCGCCGGAGGCTACGTCATCTTGACCGCTGCCGGACCGTCGTCTCTCAAGCGCGGCTTCTCGGTCAGCGCCCCCTCGAGCGACGCTACCCTCCGCTATGCCGTGCAGGCGGGCGCCATCTCCGGCCAGCCGAGCGCGGACTCCTTCGTCGAGAAGCTCCGCGCCGCGTCGGCTGCGCGGGTCGACAGCGTCTTCGATCCGGCTGGAGGTCTCTACCGGATCCTGGCAGGCGACTTTCCCGACAGCCGGTCGGCGCTGCCTCTTCGCGATCAGCTCATCAGTCAGGGCTACGGCGCCACGATGATGATCGTCAGAAGGCCGTCGGATCAGCCGTTCAAGAAGACTCATCATCTCGTCGACGACGAGGGCAACCAATACGACATCGATGCTGAGTCGCTCCTGGTGCTCCCGATCTCATCGCAGACGGTCACGATCGACAATCATCTCTATCGCGGCGGGGCGCGCCTCTTCATCAACAACCGCGGGCTCCTGAACATCATCAACGAGCTCAACTTCGAGGACTACCTTCGCGGCGTCGTTCCGGCCGAGATGGGGCCGAAGATCTTCGACGAAGTAGAGGCGCTCAAAGCGCAGGCTCTGGCGGCGAGGACTTATGCGGTTCGCAACCGGGGTCAGTTCGCCGTGGAGGGATACGACATCTGTCCGGGGCCGGCCTGCCAGGCCTACAGCGGCTTCTCCGCGGAAGATCCCCTGTCGGACCGCGCGGTGAAAGAGACCGCCGGCATGGTGATCACATACGACGGGAAGCCGATCGACGCTCTCTTCACATCGACCTGTGGCGGCGAGACCTCCGATGTCGGCACCATGTTTCCTGGGCGTACGGATCCGTATCTCAAGCACGCTCGCTGCGTCGAGCTGGAGATGACGACAGTCGACGGTCGCGCAGACAGCGCACTTCTCAATGAGATGCAGGTGAATGCGCGCATCTTCGCTTCGATGGCCGGACTGGGCGACACCACGGCCTGGAGTGCTTCTGAGGTCCAGGGGGCGGTCGTGGCAGCCAGCCGTCTCATCGGCCTTACACCGGACGCCTCGCTGCGGCCGTCGTCCAGCAGGCGGGGAGACGTCCTCGCATACTTCGCCGGAGTTGCCGGCCTGGCCTCTGCCGGCAGAACCCTCACTCTTCCAGAGGACCGGCAGTACTTCTTTCCCCGGAGTGGTTCGCTCGCCTCGGTGCACGAGGCTGCTGCGTTTCTCATCAAGTACGGGCTCATGCCGACTCAGGATCTGGATCGCATCGACCTGACTTCTCCGATGCCGAAGGATGAGCTTTATGCCCTGCTCGGAGCGTGGCTGCGAAAATTCGATGCGCTGCAGGAAGCCACCGGCAAGATCCTCTCGATCGAGGGCCGGGCCATCGTTCTGAAGGCAGACCAGAAGTCGACGACATTCCGGCTACCGGCCGGAATTCCGATCTTTCGCAAACTCGGCGACCGCTACCAGGAGTACCGCTCGGTGCCGGTCCTGATCGGCGACCGCGCATTCGTACAGATGGGTCGCTCGAATACTCCCGTGGCCATGATCGTCCAGGCCAATTTCGATGGCGCCTCGTTCGACCGGACGTCGAGCTTTGCAAACTGGACGCGCAGCTATCGCGCCGAGGAGCTGGTGACCTCCATCAACAAGCGCAATCCAATCCGGCAGCTCCTCGACCTTCACCCCACAGTCGTCGACGCCGCGAATCGGATCGCCGAGCTGGAGGTGACCGCTGAAGCGGGGCGTAAGTTCGTCCTCAAGGGTCTGCCGGTCCGATGGTCATTGAACGTTCCCGACAACATCTTTGTCATCTCAAAGAGTGTCGATGCCGACGGAACCGATCGCTACACCTTTTTCGGCAAGGGATGGGGACACGGCATCGGACTCTGCCAGGTTGGATCGTACGGCATGGCTTTCCGCGGCCTCACAGCCGAGCAGATCGTGAAGCGCTACTACACGGGAGTGGAGATCACCCGCCTGCCGCCCACCTACCCTTAGCTTGTTGCAGCCGAAGTCTGAGGATTCCTCTCTACTACGGTTCGAGGCCGAAGACGAGTGCGGCCATGGCTACGACGAGCCGCTCATCGAGGCTTCCTCTGGTGCGCAACAGATCGAGCGTGACGCGCTCGCCTCTGGCGCGACGGATCAACCGCCCGGCTGTTTCGTCATCGATCCTCAGTAGGAGATCGGAATCGAGATCCGGCCTGAACTTTCCGGTGAGCTTGCGGATGAGAGCCCGCGCTGTTGACTCCTCGATCGTTACGCCGCGCAGGCGGCCATCATGGTCGAAGATCAGCCAGCGGTGCCGGGTCAGTCGGCTGAGGGCGCTCCGCTGTACCTGACCGAGCTCGTCTCCCTGGGCGTTTCGTACGGAAAAGCGATCGACCGGCAGGAGTGGACGCCCGACCTGCACGATTTCCAGCGTCCGGGCTGTCAGGGCCTTGTCAGTAAAGAAGACGGCGTCGGCGGGCGGCACGAGCAAGGGAATGATCAGTTCGAAACCGGTGGTGACCAGGAGAGAAAGGAAAGCTCCGCCAAATCGTCCGTCGATGAGCAGGTAGAGGACGGCGGCCAGACCGCAGAGGGAGACCAATGCCGTGACGAGCGTGGCCACCAGCGAGGTCACGCTGACGAACGAGCGGTACCACAAGGTCGTTCCATCATCGCCGACGATCGTGGCGACCTCGCCGCGTCTGGTCAATCGTGGAAAGGTATATCGGCGCGCTGCCGCAGCGGGACGCTCCACCGTCGTGGCCTCGATTGCGCCGCTCGAGGCGATCGCCGGTGCTGGTGGTTGTTGTGGTGATGACGGAGGAGGTGCCGCGGCCTCGTCATTTTTTTTTTGACTCGTCCATACCGATTGCGTCGGCCGGAAGATTGGGCACATGCCGCGGCTGGGGGGCGGTGGGCAGAGGAGGTATTTCGTCGTCGAGGCTCGGTCGCGGTTGTACCGGCCCTTCGAGTTTGGCTGCGCGATCGCTTTCGGTCGGCAACTCCTCCGAGAATCGTCCGATTGTGTTGCCGAGGCGTAGTTGAGAGCCGTGGGTGAGGGGAGCGACCCGGATACGGCGCCCGTTGATGAAGCTTCCGTTCGCGCTGGCCAGGTCGTGCAGCACGAAAAAGCCGCGCTCGAAGATCACCTCGGCATGGTGTCTCGAGACTTTCGGGTCGCGCAGAACGATATCGTTTCCCGGATCGCGCCCCATCGTGAAGGGACGATGGGTCTGCAACCGGTAGCTCTTTTCAGTGCCGTCGAGGCCGACGAATAGCACCTTCGCCATGAGCCGATTCTACAGCAGGGACCATGGGGCGCGCCGCGGGGGGTCGCCGGTGGCCGCGGCGAGCGCTCAGACGGTCGAGGGCCGGATCGTCTCGGCGCGCGCGCCGAGAGGCTTCGAGATCTCGGCCACGATCTGATCGATGGTGATCGGCTTGGTCAGCCAGGCGCAGATCCGCGGATCCATGTCCGGTCCCTCCGGTGCCGGCTGGCCGCTGATGACGATGATCGGTACGTCGCAGAGATTGTCCTCCGCGATCTTGGCGAGGACCTGACTGCCGTCCATGAGCGGCATGAGCCAGTCGAGCAGGATCACGTCCGGCCGCTCGGTGGAGATCCTCTCGACGGCCTGCGCGCCGTCGGCAGCCACCTTGACCTCGAAGCCACGCTGATTGAGTCCGATGGCGTAGAGTCTCCGCACGTCCGAGTTGTCCTCGACGATCAGCACTTTGGCGCGTGGCTTCATCCAACTGGCCGGTGCTGCACTTTCCGTGCACACGACCCGGATATCACCGGCAGGCGGGCCCTTCCCTCCGTAGAACGCTGTCCGCTTCCTTGTGGGGCACCGCCCGTTTTCAGCCGCCGGATGGAGTTTGGCGCGCTCGTCGCTGTAGCACAGACACTTCTTGTCTGTGGAGCGGCGGCCGCTTCGGCCGCCGGGGCGGGTGGGCGGCTCTTTCCACGTGCCAGGCGGGCGCTCTCTCCACTCCGCCGCCCTCCCGCTTGCAAGCTCGTGGAAGAGCCGGCAGCCAAGTGCCGTTACAATCGCGTCCGGAGGGAGAGTCGTGCGCGCTGGTTGGAACGAATACTTCATGGGAATCGCTCATCAGGCGGCGACGCGCTCGACCTGTTCGCGGAAACACGTGGGCGCCGTGATCGTCCGCGACAGGACGGTGCTATCGACCGGCTACAACGGGTCGCTGCGCGGGCTGCCGCATTGCGACGAGGTCGGCTGCATCGTGGAAGAGGGACACTGCATCGCAACCGTCCACGCGGAGGCCAACGCCATCCTGCAGGCGGCGAAGAACGGCGTCTCGATCGAGGGGAGCGAGATCTATACGACGGCCTCTCCCTGCTGGAACTGCTTCAAGTTGATCGCCAACGCCGGGATCAAGCGGATCTACTTCGGCGAGTTCTATCGCGAAGAGCGCTCGCGGCAGATCGCGCCGCAGATCGGGATCGAGTTGGTCGATCTGCAGATGCCCTCGCCGGCCGAGCCATAGCCCGAACGATGCTGATCCTCGCCGCCGACACGTCGCTGCCGATTCTGTCCGTGGCCCTGACCGACGGTGCCATGCTGATTGCTGCGGTGGCGCTCGAGGGACGAAACAGCCGCAACGAGAAGCTCCTGCCGGCCGTCGACTGGGTTCTGGCCGAGCAGGGCGTCGACCGGCATGCCATCGAGCTCTTCGCCATTACACGCGGGCCGGGGTCGTTTACCGGCGTACGGATCGGACTGGCCACGTTTCAGGCGCTGGCCCTTGCATTGGGACGAACCGTCTGCTCCATCCCGACGCACGAGGCCCTGGCTTTTCACGGGGAGGACCTCGAGTTTTCCTTCGTCTATGACGATGCGGGGCGTGGCGAATTCTACGGCTCGACCTTTGCGCCCGACGTAAGCGATCCGGCGCGTCTTCTCACCCGCGCGGAGTTGCAGAGCGCCATTGCCGCGAACCGTTCCACCTCGGTGGCAGCCTTCATGGCCGATCGCAATGTCGCCGTTCGGACTGCGCTGCGCGCCGCCGCGATCGCTCGCGCCGATCGTCTTTCCATCTACCGCGACGCCACTCCGATTTACGTCCGCCTGGCCGAAGCCGAAGTGAAGCTGGCTCAGAAGAAGGATGATTGACGGAATTGAGATCCGGAGCGCTACGACCGGCGACCTCGACGACATCCGCCGCGTCGAGGCCGCCGCGTTTATCTCCCCCTGGCGTCGTGAGTTCTTCGAGGCGGAGCTTCAGCTGCCCGGACGGGTGACGCTCGTGGCGGTCGATGGCACCGGCGAGGTGGCCGGCTATGTCTTCGCCATGTTCATCTTCGACGAGATGCACATCAACAAAATTGCAGTGGCTGCCTCGTTCCGCCGCCGCGGCATCGCCCGCTCCCTCATGCAGCGCTGTCTGGAGTTCGCGCGAGGGCACGACATTCATCTGATCTCGCTCGAGGTCCGCAAGTCGAACGACGGGGCCCAGGCGTTCTACCGCCGACTGGAGTTCACCGAAACCTTCATCCGCCCTCGCTACTATCCCGACGGAGAGGCCGCCGTCGTCATGAGCCTGGTGGTCTAGAACCGCCGGCTACTCCTCCCGGATGGCTACGACCGGATTGAGGCGTGAGGCGATCCGCGCCGGGTACCAGGTGGCCAGGATCGACAGGAGGATGGCCACTCCGTTGACCCCGATGACATCGCCGCGGTCGATGGAGAACGGGAGGTAGCTGATGAAGTAGATGTCGCGCGGAAGGGGGATGAGATGAAAGCGGTTGGCGCACCAGGCCACCCCGAGCCCAAGGACATTGCCGGCCACGGTTCCGGAGAGGCCGATGAGAAGGCCAACGCCCAGGAAAATCAGAAGGATAGAGCGCTCGGAAGCGCCGAGAGTGCGGAGTACGCCGACTTGCGGCCGCTTCTCCACGATGAGCATCGAGAGCGACGAGATGAGGTTGAGGGCGGCGACGAAGATGATCAGCGAGATGGTCACGAACATCACCGCTTTCTCCAGCCGGAGCGCGAGGAAAAGAGGGCGATTGATCTCCTTCCACGTCTTCACCTGAGCCTTGGGAAACGCCGCGGTAAGCGCACTCTGGATGCTCTCTGCGCGGTCGGCTGGCGCGCCGAACATCTCCATCGAGGTCGGCTTCTGCTCGGTCCCGAAGAAGGAGCTGGCTTCCGCGAAGGGAAGGAAGGCTTCGGCGGCACGCTCGTCGGATGCCGGCGAGACGATTCTCACGATCCGGTATCGTCGCCAGACCGGAACCGGTCCAAAGGGCGTCAGCCGGCGACGGGGTGAGACCAGGGTGACATCCTGGCCCGAAGTCAGTCCGAGCGCGGCGGCGGAGTCGCGCGTCATCATGACTCCATACGGCCTGTCGAAGAGCCGGCCGGAGACGCGCGGATCGTCCGCCGGCGGAGGATTGGCGGAGTCGTACGATCGGATGCGCAGTGGACGGCCGCGTTTCTCGTCCGCGTTGGCACCCCAGGCGATGCCGCTGACGATCCGGTTTACGGTGTGGATTCCGCGCGCGCGCGCGGCTGCCTCGATCGCGGCGCTGTCGCCGATGGTGTTCCCTCCGGCCGGCTCGATCAGCAGTTGCGGACTGGATGCGATGAGACGACCCTTGATCTGCCCCTGCAGCCCGGAAAGAAGGGCCAGCGAAATGATCAGCGTGGCCACACCAACAGCAAGGCCCAGCATGCTGATGAGCGACAGAAACGCGGTGTGCCGCTCCTTGCGAGCGGCCCACAGGAA
Organism: Thermoanaerobaculia bacterium; assembly: GCA_017883265.1. Classification (GTDB taxonomy): domain Bacteria; phylum Acidobacteriota; class Thermoanaerobaculia; order Gp7-AA8; family Gp7-AA8; genus JADGNX01. Next base: position 2,213 of record JADGNX010000107.1, on the reverse strand, counting down.
ACGCTTGGCGATTGCCCATTCGAAAGACATCGGTTCGTTGTGGGGTGGCCCGGCAGTCCGTTGTCGGCCATGCGTAGCGGCAACGGGCGAGGGTCGACCGTCCCGCATAATACCTGCCGCTTGAAGAGCCCGTTGGAATGCATCCGCTGCAGGGGACCGCTCGAGGCCCTCCCGGACGGCTTGCGGTGTTCGCGCTGTGGTTCCGACTTCCCCGTGGCCGAGGGGATCGCCGATTTTTCGGAGGGACGGTATTACGACGTCTTCGATCCATCGCATGGCGTTTCCGATGCGCACCGCGTCGGTCTGGAGAACGAGGAGACAGGTGCCGTCGCCCGGATCCGCGATTTTTTCCTACCGCTGATCCAGCGGAGCGCCGGCAGCAGCGCCAGAGCCATGCGGGTCCTCGATTCCGGTTGCGGCAACGGAATCTCGGTCGACCTCCTGTCGGCGGCCGGCGTCGAGGCCTGGGGCCACGATCTCTCGGCGCTCCGCAAGTGGCAATGGCGCGAGCGCCGGATGCGGGAGCGGCTGGTGGTGGCGGACGCAGCGACGCTCCCTTTCCCCGACGGCTTCTTCGACCTGGTCATCTCATCCGGTGTCATCGAGCACATCGGAGTCGAGGAGCGCGGCAATCCCCGCTACTCCGTCACACCGCTGGCGGAGCGGGATGCCCTGCGCGCCGCCTATCTGCGCGAGCTGTTGCGGGTGGTGGGGGGTGGGGGCCGGCTGATCGTCGACTGTCCCAACGGTGCTTTCCCGATCGACTTCTGGCACGGCGACAAAGCCGGCGGCGCGCGCTGGCACTCTCCGCGCGAAGGATTTCTTCCGACCTTCGGCGAAGTCCAGCGGCTGGCGCGCAAAGCAGACAACAGAGCGCGCGCTGTTTCCCTGTCAGCGCGCGGACGCCTCCGCTTTCAGCAGGTAGGGGCGCACTGGTACGGGCGGCTCTTCGCCATTCCGATGGCCGTCCTTCTTCGCGCGATGGAGATTCCGGGATTCCGCTGGCTGGCGAGATCGCCCCTCAATCCCTACCTGGTCATCGAGATTGAACGGCGGAAGTGATGGCCATGCGCCGTCAACCGACGGGCGGCACGTCGCGGCCGATCATGGAACAAAGGGTGAACAGGATTTCCTCGATGTCGAAAGGCTTTCGTATTACACGAGATACATAATCGTCCGCTCGCGACGGAATGGGGCCGCCGGTGATCAGAATGATGCGGTCGCGAGTGGCGCGACGCTGTCGGGTGAGTTGCTGTGCTACCTCGATCCCGAGCATGCCCGGCATCATCTGGTCGAGCACGAAGAGGTCGAACGAACGGTCCAGGGCTTGACGAAGGGCTTCCCGTCCATCACGGGCGTGCGAGGTGTCGAAGCCGATGCTCTCCAGCGCGAGGCTCAGCACGGAGGCAATCGCTTCGTCGTCTTCGACGATCAGCACGGAAGGGCTCGACGGGTCAGTCATTTCGAAATTGCGGTTTCCATCCGGCGGCCTCGATCGTCCCTTTCCGGATTCTTATACAATTATGGGGGCAATTACAGCACACGCAAATATCTCCGGCGGTGCCTGAAACCGAGGTTGCCGTCCTGTTGGTCTGTCAGCTTTGGGCCGCTCGGACGGACCGCTTACCGCGGTCGCATGAGCGGAAACAGAATGACGTCGCGGATGGAGGCGGAGTCGGTGAGGATCATCGTGAGGCGGTCGATCCCGATTCCCTCGCCCCCTGTCGGCGGCATGCCGTACTCCAGCGCGCGGACGTAGTCGTCGTCGGCCTGATGCGCCTCGTCATCGCCGCGCTCCCGCTCGGCGATCTGCTGCGCGAAGCGCCGGCCCTGCTCGTCGGCGTCGTTGAGCTCGGAGAAGGCGTTGGCCACTTCCATTCCTCCGATGTAGAGCTCGAAGCGCTCGACGAAACGGGGATCATCCTTCCTTTGTTTGGAGAGGGGAGAAACCTCGACCGGAAAGTCGGTGATGAACGTCGGATTCACGAGATGTTCCTCGGCAAGCGACTCGAAGAGCTCTGCGATCAGCTTGCCGTCGTTCATGCCCTCGACTGATGGCGACGCGCTTCCCGCGGGGCCCTCGGTCCCGTCGGCCCGGACCGGCTTGCGCTGGCCATGCTTCGTGACCAGCTCGACCAGCCGCCGGTGATCGTCGAGGTCGGACACGGCGATGACGATACCCTGCTTCGAGGCGAAATGAACGATGGCATCCC
>JADGNX010000106.1 GCA_017883265.1 Thermoanaerobaculia bacterium | reverse complement strand
GCGTACAACGCAGGAGAGGGCAACGTTCGCCGTTTCAACGGCGTTCCTCCCTTCCGTGAGACTCAGAAATATGTTTCACGCGTCAACGGCTATCAGCATGATCTGGGCGACAGGGTGGCGTCGATGACCCTGGCCGACAACTCGGTCGTTCCCGCGCGGTAAAGGTTCCCGGGATGACGAGTCGCCTGGTGGCACTCATCGGTGCAATGTGTTGAAATGCGCGGATGACCGGCGCGCGGCTCCTTTCGGGAATCGTCGGGATGGGAGTGCTTCTGCCCCTCATCCTTTTCCGCCTTCTCCACCTTTCTTCAGGCAAGGATCTGGTGATCATCGCGGTCACGTTGTTCTTCGGCTGGGCTATCCTCGATGTCCTGGCGAGCATTCTTTCCCGGCCGAGACTGACCGATCGGCGTGCGGCGGACGCACTTCGAGAGTGGGACCGCCAGCGGGGCGACGCTCCCTGAGAGACGTGGACTGCTCAGCTTGAACCTTCGCCGGAAGCCTTCTTCTCCCACGGCTTGACCCATCGCTCTTCCGCTTCGTCGAGCCTCGGAAGAGGAACGGGCTTGCCTAGATCGCGCAGCCGGTTGTACTCCCACAGCTTGGCGTACTTCCAGAATGTGTAGTAGACGTGCATTCCAACGGAGATCACGCCGCGAGCGCCATCCAGAAAGCCGAGGTTGACGAGGTAGTCGCGGAAGAAGCGACCGACCGAGTGACCGACGATCGCAGGCGCAGACGTCCTCTTACCATCGATGAAGGCCTGCGCCCCGGCCCAGTTTCCATAGCGGGTCATCTTCGCGATCATGTGATCGAACGAGCGGACGTAGAGATGGTCCATCTTGTTGCTGAGACGTCCTGTTGCGCCGTCGACTTCGAGGTCCGCGTGGACGCGCCGGTTCGGATAGCGCGCGTGTTCCCGGTGGAAGAGCCGCGTCACGCGATCGCGTTGAAGTCCGCTGAACCGGACTTCTTCGCCGAGCATGAAGTTGCGTCTGCCAACCGAGTAAGCCCAGAGCTCCAGCTTGCCGCCCATGACATCGAGAATCTCGCGCTCCAGTCGCGGAGTAACACGCTCGTCGGAATCGATATAGAAGATCCAGTCGTGACGGGCACGATCGATCCCGTAGTTCTTCTGTGAGGCGGCGCCGAGGTATTGACGCTGCTCGATTCGGACGTGAGGAAACCTGGTGCGAACGAGCTCCAGAGTCCCATCGGTGGAGAACGAATCGATCAGGTAGATCTCGTCGGCCCAGGCGATCGACTCCAGGCAGGCCTCGATCGTCTCCAGCTCATTCAGTGTGGTGACGATGGCGCTGATGAGGGGGCGCGGCATACCGACGGCGATTCTAACGGATTCGCCAGGCAGTGCGGCGGGCATGCCAGGTCGCCTCTCGAATCCGGCACCGCTGCCTGCGCTGGTCGAGCAACGACCTTCATGTCGCGTTTCGCATGTCGGAATGCCGGCGTCATTGCCTTGAAGGTGCCCGCAACTGCAGCCCTTGCGACGTGACCATGAAGCCGGAGGCTGCGAGCTGCTCCCTGAGCGGATGATCGATTGCCGGTGCTCCATCGATCTCGCCGATCAACACGGCCCGGCGCTCCCCTGTCTGAACGAGGCCGGCAAGTGCAATGGCGATCTGACGTCCGAATATGCCGCGAGCCGGTTCGTCATCGGGCAGAAACGTCAGAAGACTCTTCTCGCCCCGCCCGACGTAACAGGCGAGCGCACCATTCACGATGATCACGTGAGCGCCTGGCGCCCGTGCCAGCTGGCGGCGCTCCACGGCGGGCCACTTGAGGAGCGTCCCATAAGGATTTGCCGGGTCCACAGCGGACAGGAGAAAGGTCTCCGGCTCATCCGGCTCGTCCCGGAAGGAGCGCAAGAGATCGAGCGAAGCACCCGTGGCGAACTGGGTTGCGCCGAGCCCGGCCACGAAGTAGCCGCGGCGAATTCGACCGGCCTCCTCCAGCGACTTGAGCACCGGGTAGACGGTGCTGAAGGCGCCTGGGATTGATTCCGCACCGGGCGCTTCCCTCGTGACCAGACCGTAGCGCGCGAGCAGTTGGTGCGCGATGGCAGAGCTCTGCTCGGTTGGCGAGGGACGGCTGGTGAGCATCTGCTCCACGAGCGACCATCGGCCTTGAACCGCCGGCGGCACGATCCGTCGCGAGCGAAATGACGAGGCGCTCCTTCTAGGTGCCGAACGGCCGCGCAGAAAAGACCGGAGTGCCTGCAGTGTATCGTTGGTGACGATTCCTTTCCAGACCAGGTCCCAGAGAGCGTTCGTCGTCTCGGTCGGGAAGCCTCCACCGATCGCTTCGTGAATGGAAGCATAGAACGAAGCACCATGCGCTTTGAGAAAGCCTACGATCTTCTCCTCGGCAGACGTCATCTCTCCCCCCTCGGAGCGGCTGAGCCGAAGAGTTGAAAGGTGATCGGTCAGGTAGAGGGCCACCCGGCCGTCGCGCTCACCCAGAGGCTCGACACCCGTCCAGACGATCTCACCAGCAGCGCTGAGCGTATCGAGATCAGACGGAGAGTAACCATTTAGGCGAGCGCTCAGCACTTCAGACTCGAGTACGGAGGCGGGGATGGGATAGCCCTGCAGCGATTCAATGACTTCCAGCAGTGCATTGACCCCGTGCCGCCGGCGGCCTACACCCTGCCAATTCGCGACGAGACGTGCCAGCGCGGGCTGGGGAACCGGCTCCACTTCGTGGCGGAGCCTGGCCAGAGAGCGGCTTCGGATCATGCGAAGCACTTCGGCGTCGCACCATTCGCGCTGCGTACCCTCCGGCCGGAACTCCCCCTCCAGCAGCTTGCCACGCTCCACGAAGCGCTCCAGCGTGGCCAGCACCGGGTGCGGACCGAGGCCGTACCGCCGGGCGATCTCTTCTGGAACGAACGGTCCGTGCGTGCGGGCGTAGCGAAGGAGGAGATCGCCGGTCGGATCGGCCACGCTCTCGAGCAGCCGGTCAGCCAGCCCCTGTGGTAGCGCCGTCCCGAGCGCGTCGCGGTAACGGCTGGCGTCCTCCGCGGCGATGAAACGGCGCTCGCCGGTCACGGAGACTTCGACAATCCGTCGGCTGCGCAGCAGTTCCGTGATCGCCTCGGCAGGCACCTGCATGGCGCTGCGCGCCGCGATCTCGAGATCCGTCAGGTCCCCGATCCGAAGGAGCAGGTCGTGCAGGGCGTCCGGATTCCTGAACCGTCTGCGCTCGCTGAGGTGCTGGAGATCGGCCTCGATCGAATCGATGAGGTCAGCATCGAGGAGCTCCCGCAGCTCCGGTTCACCCAGCAGGGCGCGGAGCTGCGATTGATCGATCGAGAGGGCCTGGGCCCGGCGCTCGGCCAGAGGCGCGTCGCCGTCGTAGATGAAATTGGCTACGTAGCGAAAGAGAAGTGACGACGCGAACGGAGACGCCTTCTCCGAATCGACCGTGGTGATCCGGACGGTGCGATCTCTCAAAGAGCGCATGAGACGGATGAGGGCTGGGACATCAAAAACGTCGCGCAGACATTCTCGATACGCTTCGAGCAACATGGGGAACGATCCGAACCGGGATGCGACCTGAAGAAGGTCGGCCGCGCGTTTCCGCTGCTGCCAGAGGGGGGCTCGACCTCCAGCGCGGTGGCGCGGGAGCAGCAGTGCGCGCGCCGCCGCTTCGCGGAACTTCGCCGCAAACAGTGAGCTCGAACCAAGCTGGCGAACCACCAGCGCTTCGACCTCCTCAGGCTCGGGAATCACGAGCTGGGAGAGCGGCGGTGAGTCGCTCTCCGGGAAGCGAACGATGAATCCGTCGTCGCTCCAGAGCGTTTCCACGTCGATGCCTGTCTCGTTGCGAACTCTTGCCGTGGCGGCCATGGCCCAGGGCGCGTGAATCTTCCCGCCGAAGGGGGTCAGGACGCAGACGCGCCAGTCGCCCAGCTCATCGACCACCCGCTCGATGACGATGTTCCGATCGTCGGGAACCACATCGGTGGCTGCATGCTGCTCCTGGAGATAGTCGAGGAGATTCCGGGCCGCCCGCTCGTCCAGATCATGATCCTCGCGCAGCCTGCGCATCGCCGGAGCCGTCTTGGTCTCCCGCAGCTCGCGAACGAGGCGGCCGATCTCCTCGCCGAACTGCGCCGATCGATCGGCCGAGTCACCGTGCCAGAACGGCATCTTCCCGGGCTGACCGGGTGCCGGGGAGACCACCACGCGATCGTGGGTGATGTCTTCGATCCGCCAGGTCGAGGCTCCCAGAAGAAAGGTCTCGCCGACGCGCGACTCAAAGACCATCTCCTCATCCAGCTCCCCGACTCGTGCGCTCCCCTTCTCGGCGCCCTCCAGAAAAACGCCGTAGAGACCGCGATCGGGAATCGTCCCCCCGTTGAGGATTGCTACTCGCTTGGAACCGGGTCTGGCGGTCAGGGTCTGCCCGATGCGATCCCAGGTCAGGCGTGGACGAAGCTCGGCGAAGTCATCCGAGGGATAGAGACCCGAGAGCATGTCGAGAACGCCATCGAAGACCGGACGGCTCAGCTCCGCGAAGGGGGCCGCCGAGCGGACCAGAGCGAACATCGCGTCGGCCGTCCAGCTATCCATCGCGACGGCAGCGACGATTTGCTGGGCCAGAACGTCGAGAGGATTACGGGGATAGCGGATGGGTTCGATTCTGCCAGCGTGCATGGCGGCGGTAACGGCGGCGCAGGCGACGAGATCTCCTCGATATTTCGGGAAGATGATTCCTTCACTGATCGTCCCGACCTGATGACTGGCTCTTCCAATCCGCTGCAGGCCGCTGGCAATGGAGGGTGGTGCTTCAATCTGGATGACGAGGTCGATCGCCCCCATGTCGATTCCGAGCTCGAGCGAAGAAGTGGCGATCAGCGCCGGCAGGAGGCCGGATTTGAGGCGGTCCTCGATCTCCAGGCGCTGCGCGCGCGCGATCGACCCGTGATGGGCGTTAGCGATGGTTTCACCAGCCAGCTCGTTCAGGGCCGCGGCGAGGCGCTCGGCCAATCTGCGGCTGTTGACGAAGATGAGCGTCGACCGATGCGCCCGGATGAGCTCGAGCAGGCGGGGATGAATCGCGGGCCAGATCGAAGTGCGGACAGGCCCTTGCGATGCCGGTCCACTCGGGATGTCGATGGCTTCGCCGAGCCGCGCCATCTCTTCGACCGGCACTTCGACGCGGATCGAGAGCCGTTTTCGCTCACCGGTGTCGACGATCGTGACCGGACGGAAGCGGGTTGATGCCGGTCCCTGTTCCCGAAACTCGTCGTGCACCTGGGTTTCACCGTCCGCGGTGGCTTCAATAGGAGGCTGAGACTTCGCGTTCTTCCCCCCGTCTTTCGGTTTGGCCCCCGTGAAAACCGCGGCTTTTGTGAGCTTCTCGCGGGAGCTCGATCCGCCCAGAAAACGCGCGACCTCGTCGAGAGGACGCTGCGTCGCCGAGAGGCCGATGCGCTGGGGAGGTGCGATGCACAACGCGGTGAGCCGCTCGAGCGACAGCGCCAGATGCGCGCCGCGCTTATTCGGCACCAGGGCGTGGATCTCATCGATGATCACAGTATCGACGTGGCGAAGTACCTCGCGCGCGTTCGATGTCAGCAGCAGGTAGAGCGATTCAGGCGTAGTGATGAGGATGTCGGCCGGGTCGCGCTGGAACCGGGCACGTTCGGTCGGCGGCGTGTCCCCGGTGCGGATGGCGATCTGGGGAATGGCGAACGAGATCTCCGAAGCAGCCGCAACGTTCGAGATTCCCGCCAGAGGGGCTCGAAGGTTCCGCTCGACGTCAACGGCCAGAGCCTTGAGCGGCGAGATGTAGATCACCCGGCAGCGCGCCTCTTTCCGCGGAACCGGCGCGAACATCAGCCGGTCGATGCACCAGAGGAAAGCAGTCAGAGTCTTCCCGCTGCCGGTCGGCGCGAATATCAGAGTCGAGGCTCCACTGGCGATCGCCGGCCATCCGTGAGCTTGCGCGCGGGTCGGGGCTTGGAAGGACGAGGTGAACCATTCGCGGACCGCCGGATGGAATTGTTCCGGTATTCGGAGTCCGGATGATGTACTGTCATCGGGCTTGGCGGTGACGCCGGAGCTCTCTGTGGAGGCGTTTTTTTTAACAGGGCGGGCCATTCGTTTCACGCAACCAGGCGTGTTATCTCGCTGGACATCAAACAGGGTCGCTGCAAGAATAGTAGCTTGCCCCTCGACTGATCGACTGAAGGAACCGAATGCGGCTCAAGGTTCTCGGCGCGTACGGCGCGTCAGACGCTGAACATAACCTGACTGGCTACCTGATCGACGACTGGCTCGCCGTCGATGCCGGCACGCTCACGTCCAAACTCTCTCTCGCCCAGCAGGCGAGGATCCAGGCCGTCTTCATCACCCATTCCCATGCCGACCATATCCGGGATCTTCCGCATCTGATTCACAACCGTTTCAGCCAGAACACGCCGCCGCTGACGGTCATCGCCGCGAAGGATGTCATGGAGCTGCTCTACGAGCACGTATTCAACGGCGACGTCTGGCCGGACTTTGCGAACTACACCTCTCCCGTCACTGGAAAGCCGGTGGTCGTCTACAAGACTCTGGCGCAGGGCAAGCGGACCGTGTTCGGCGACGCATCGCTGACAGCGATTGCCGTCGATCATGGCATTCCGGCGTCCGGCGTCATCATCGAGCTCAATGGCCAGTCGATCACGTTCACCGGCGACACCGGCCCGACCGAGGAAATCTGGAAGAGGACGAACAAGGCGAACAACATCGTGGCCGTCATCACCGAAGCATCCTTTCCCAACGACCAGGGCCAGCTGGCGACCGACAGCGGCCATCTCTCGCCTGAGATGTTCGGCGCCGAGCTGAAGAAGATCACCGTCGACGCGCCGATGTACGCCAGCCATCGGAAGATTCCGTTCGAGCGCGACATCGAATCGCAGATCAAGAATCTGCGAGACCGGCGGGCGCGTGTTCTGCTCGAGAAAAACTACACTCTCTGAAGCGAGCTGCGATGTTGATCAAAGGAATGACAGAACCGGAGATCCGCGTGCTCCAGGAGTACCGCCGTCTCGCTGTCGAGGAGCTGGATCTTGCGGCCATTCGGCAGATTCGCCATCCGGCCGGCGGCGGAGAGGGGCCGGCCTGGTCCCTCGGGGAAAAAGGATTTCTCACTCCCGATGAGTCCCGGCAGCGATTGACCCTCACGGAGAAGGCTCGGGAGTTTCTGGCCATCGACGCGCGACCTCTCTACGAGGAATCGGGAGCCGCATCCCCCGAGACTTAGTGCACACAAGCCGTTGCACTCCAGGCGCGCATGAACAACCTCAGTCGCTTCAGATATTTACAACGATGACGGGCGCGGCGCCCGTTTCGGCGTGGGGGGCTCTGACTGGCCTAAATGGCCTTGACTCAGTTACTTAACGGGAGTACGATCTTTTGTTGAGGACTGAAATGAAGCATGGCGACAAAAAGCAAAAAACAGCCAAAGCAATCACCAAAGCCTCAGGCAAGAAAGCCAGCGCGTCCAGCCGCCCGGCCAGTGACAGCAAGCCGAAAAAAGGCGCTGCCACCGCGATCGTCAAAGGGCCCGCGAAGTCAGGATCCGCCGCAGCAAAGAGCGGCGCCGAAGCGTCCGTCAAGCGCAAAGCGCCCGTCAGCTCCGAGGAGCTCACCTTCAGCAACCCTCTCGTCGGCGCCGCCTTCAAGCGCGCAGTCAAAAAGTACCCCGTCGCCCTCAAGCGTCTCGTCGACTGACGGCGGTGTCTCCTACCTCACCGTTCAGGACATCGTCGAGATTCACAAGGCAGTATCGGTCGAATTCGGCGGCACGCAGGCCAGTCCGGGGATGGTGGAATCGCAGTTCGGGCTCCTGAACGCCGTCCAGAGGCCTCAGGCCATGAGTCTCGGCAAAGAGGCCTACCCGGCGTTCTCCGACAAGGTATCCGTATTCATTTTCGCCCTGTTGCAAAACAGTCCCTTTCGAGGTGGGAACCGGCGCATGGCGCTGGCTTCACTCATCGCGTTCTGTGAGATCAACCACAGGGCGATCGATGGCAAAGTCCTCGACGAGAAGGCCCTCGAGAACCTGATCAAACGGGCGGCGTCCTTCCGCGATCTCGGTCAGCAGCCGGAGAACGTCTTTCACGATCTCAAGGACGTGCTGGCGCGGGCCATCGTTCGGTCGTCGTAGCCCGGCGACGGCCGGCCGCATGATCTGACCGAGTCGGTGTGCGCGGGAAGCCCCTCATCCAACAACCTATCGAGGCGCCCGTGGAATCTCCGTTCGTTCAGCTCCCACCGGCGGAACCTGTCCGGTCGTACGGTGCATGGAAGCATTGATACGCCCGAGGAGGATGCGCGCAACCCGGAGGTCATGTCCGGCATCGATCAGGAGGATGGTGATGTCGCCGCCAGCCCACATGAGACCCGCCAGAACGAGAAGCCGGGTGGCCTCGCCCAACAGCGTGATGACCGCGTGCGTTCCCTGGCTCATGAGACCGGTGATCACTTCGCCGATCAGCATGATGACCATGAGGATCGCCAGGATCTTGAAGAGCCGGGCGATGTAGCGAAGAGCGACGTACGGCTCGAGATCCTGGGTGCGGATCTCTTCTTCCTGCGTCCGGTGCTCCGAGCCCGCGCTGACGGGGGGGGCGCCACAGGAAGGACAGACGGCGTTGAGATTCGGGCGGTGTTTTCCGCACTCGGGGCAGACTGACTCACTCACGATCGGAACCTCCTTCGCACCAGGCGCCGCATCCCTACGCGGGCCGTGCGATGACTATCCATTGCCGAAACCGATCCACCGCGCGCGATAACCTCGAACGTCGATGTGGGTGAACGGGCCGTGCCCACAACATGCGGAATAGACGCCAACTCCTCCAACCAGAGCCGGATACCGCCGTTCGACGCGGTCGACCGCAGCGAGAATGACCTGGGCGTCACGAACGTCGATCCTGCCGTCGCCGTTGAGATCGTCCATCACGCCATTGCCGTCGTTATCGACGAACACGTCGGAGGCATCGCCGTACATATGACGGCTCAGATTGGCCCGTCCCTGTGTATTGCCGCCGGTGTAGTTGTAGCTCGGAGTTCGGAACCCGCTCATGATCTGAAGATGTCTGACCGGGTGACCGGAGGCTTCGAGCTCACTGATCACGAGCTCCAGTTTGTCGAGCAGCTTCGGGTTCAGGAGAACGTACTTCGGCCAGACGTTGAACTGTGTCTTCGTAACGAAGTCGCGAAGACGAAAGTGAGCCGACACCATGGTGTTCTGGTTCTGTTCGGTCACCATGATGAATCCGCTGGGATCGGCGTAAGCAGGGGTCTTCGGGACTCCCCCCTTCTCGAAGGGCCAGCTGCCAAGAAAATAGAGGCCGATCTTCCCCTGCTTCTTCTCATTGAATGGGACGAGAGTGACCACCGAAAGATCCTTGATCGGCTGAACGGCCTGATTGAACTGGATAGCCAGGTCATAGATCCCGGGATTCTTCGGAGCGGTGAAGTCGGATGAGACGATCACGCCGTCCTGTCCCTCCAGCCGGGCCTGGGCGGAGCCGGGGGCCTTCGCGATCGGCGCGCCGGGCGTCGTGAAAGTCGCCCGGACCTTTCCGCTGTAACCGCGCAGCGGTGAGATGAAGGAGAGAGCGGCCTCGTTGAGAAATGCGGTCGAGCCGGCGCCGGGATCGAGAATGGCACTGGTCACATTCCGAGTCGGGGAAACCGGTGGAGGAGGCGATGCTGCCGGCAGAGGAGTAATTCGGGACGCCGCTGCAGCCTGCAACTGATCGTACTCTTCCTGTCGCTGAATATGGCGCAGCTCTACGATCGATACGACCCAGCCGGACATCATCAGGACGACCACCAGAACGGCGATGACGTTGAACGCGCGCTCCTGCCGCTCTGTCAGTCCGCTCGAGGACCAGTGATGGCGTCGTGCCTGTGGGAAAAGGGAGTGCTCCATCGGCTCATGCGCGGAGTTTCACGGAACATGCCCATGAAGCGACAATCTCGTGAACAGTCATTGTGAACCACGATCTGCAAATCCGGGAATCAGGGAAAATAGCCGCTGGGAAGGCGGAGAACCCGGCCCGGCTCCGAGACGGCCAACGGGTGCCATTGATCCTGGAGCGAGGGATCGGAGTAGAAGAGCAGCAGATATTGCTGGCGCAGCTCCGCGGCGAGGCGAGTGTAGACCGCCGGCAGCTCGCTCTCACGACGGATGATGAAGTACGTCGCCCCCGTGTCCCGAGCGAGATTGGCCAATCGGCGGACTTCGAGCAGACCGATGCCGAAGCGCATCATGCGCGAGAGCAGCTTGTTCTTGATGATGGGATAGACCGGCACTCCGGAGTAGCGCGCGTAATGGACGAGATGATCGAGCTTGAAACTGCTTCCCTGATCGACCCCGTCGGTAAGAACGACGAGGGCGCGGCGTCCGGGAAGCCTCTGCAGTTCGAAAAGCATCTCGATGGCCGTGTCGTAGAGGTGCGTTTCGCCGCGGGACTGGATTCGATCGACTGCCTGGGCCACGATCTGCGGGTCATGCGTGAATGGCGTGAGCCAGTACGTCCGCTGGTTGAAAGCGACGACCGCGATGCGGTCGGTGGGGCGGAT
>JADGNX010000012.1 GCA_017883265.1 Thermoanaerobaculia bacterium | reverse complement strand
CGGCGCCGTGATGCTGCGGCCCGGAAACGCGACGAAGAATTCCTCCGGAAGAATACGGCCTGGGCTTCCGCGCCGCCGTCCGCAGCTCCCCGGCAAACGCTTCGGGCGCCTGCTGAAAATCTGGACATCGAAGGGCTATGCGTGGCCTACCTCGACGACTCGGGCAGGATTGCGCACTACCTCGACATGATGACCGGCGAGGCCATCGATCATCGGATGACGGGCGATGACGATCCGTTCGCAGACGGGCGGCGGTACAAGCGGGTTCCCAGTCGCAGCGCCGAATCAGAGTCGACCGACCGGACGGTATTTGTTCGCGGTCTGGCACCATCGCGCACGAAGTCTCTTCTCGAGCAGGCCATCGGCCGCGACGATGCGACGGCCTTCCGCAAGGCGCTCGGCGACGATCGCGCTGCGGAGCGAGCCTGGTACAGCTTCAAGAACGATCGCGCCTATGCCGCCATCGATGCCTGGCTGGCGACCCTGGGCGGTTCGGCGTCAGGCCGGCGGGAAAAGTAACGAGTCGCGGTGGCACGATTCCCCGTGAAGAGTCGTTAACCCAGGGTCGCGCGGTTTCTGCTTACCACGACCAGCGTCACGTCGTCGGCCATCGCCGATTCGGGACCTTCGACAACGCTCTTCTCCACGAGCTCGGCGATTTCCGAAGCGGTGCTGCCGTGCATCCCTTTCAGGATCGCGGCGATCGACAAGGATGCATCCACCTGGCCATCGAGGTCCAGAGCGTCGCTGACGCCGTCGGTGAACATGACCAGAGCATCTCCCTGAGAGAGCTGAATGACATGGTTGCGATATTCGGCCCTGGTGACGATTCCGAGCAGTAGATCGGTCTCCCCAAGCTCGACGATCTCGTCCTTGCGTATCAGCAGCGGCGGCACGTGCCCGGCGTTCGCGTATTCGACCGTGCCGGTGGCGATCTCCAGGCGGCCCACGAATAGCGTGACGAATTTCGACTTCGGAAGATTCTCCTTCAGGGTCACATTCAGAACCGAGACCAGCTCCGCCGGGGTCGGATCCGACTTCGTAAAGATCCGGAAAGCGGCCTGCAAACCGGCCATGAGAAGGGCGGCAGTCACTCCTTTGCCGCTGACATCGGCGATCACAAAGTAGAGCTTTCCATGGGGACGCAGCGCGAAGTCGAAATAGTCGCCGCTCACGCTCCGGCAGGGGCGGTTGATGCCAGCGAGGGTAAAGCCGGCGATTCCGGTAGGCGCATCCGGCAGCAGGCGGCGCTGAATGACGGCGGCCGTCCGGAGCTCTTCGTCGAGCAGCCGCTTCTGAATCGATTCTTCCCTGAGGCGGGTCGTCTCGAGCTTAATGGCGGCGAACCGGGCGATGAGGGCGACCAGGCGGACATCCTCCGGCGAGATCGAGCGCTGGTTGAAGAGGAAATCGACATAGAGAACGCCGACTACCGACTGTCCGATCATCAGGGGAGCGCAGAGGACCGAATGGATGCCCTGCATGACGATCGATCTGGCCTGGCTCAGCTTGTCGCTATCCCCGACGTCCATGAAGGACAGCGCCTTTTTCTCCTCCACCACTTCGGTCAGCAGCGTGTGCGAGATGGCCAGCTCGCTGGAATCGTGCGGATCCTCTCGCTTGACCTCGACGCTGACGAAGGAGCGGCCGTCTGCGGCGAGCAGGCCGAGCGCCGCTCGCGACGGACGGAGGTGCTCCATGACCCGGTCGAGGATGAACCCGAAGAGCTCATCGAGCGGACGGTCCTCGATCAGCTCAGTGGCCAGCAGGTTCAGAATGCGAAGGCGGGTCGGATCGCCCCCTTCATCGATGTGATTGATGTCGACGACCGGAATGGCGATCGTCGCGCTGCGGACGTTTTCGCGGACGCTGAGCATACGATCGGTGTTGTGATCGGTCTCGAAGACGATCTCGGTGTCGCCGAGGCGGATGCGGTCGCCGCCATGCAGCGGCAAATCCTGCTCGAGCCGCACTCCGTTGAGGTAGGTTCCGTTCGCGCTGCCGCAATCCTTGAGCAGCCACCGGCCGTCGCTCGAGAGAATCTCCGCATGGTGACGCGAGAGGTAACGATCCTTGATCGGAATCGCGCACTCCGAGGATCGGCCGATGGAGGTCACGAGGCGGTCGAGGGAGTGCCGCACCGGAGCGGAGAGAGGTGAGTAGACCGTGACCTCGGCGGGATTCGTTTTGAGGGAGTCCAATTCGTCATCCTGCGCGAAGCGAGATCTCTCTGCGGAAACCTCCAGGGAGTGCGTGTCGCCTCATGCTGCCATTCTAAGCAACACGAGCCGTAAACCGTGCCGGCCCGGCCGATCGGCGCGACAATAGGACGATGCGAGAGCTTGCGCGCGTCCTCGTCGTGGCCGGGATCGCACTCGTCGCCGCCGGTCTCCTGCTCCCTCTGCTTTCCAGGGTCGGCCTGGGACGTCTCCCAGGTGACTTCTCGATCCGGCGTCCGGGATTCAGCCTCTATTTCCCGTTGGCCACATCGCTCCTCATTTCGCTTCTCCTCTCGCTAATCCTCTGGTTCTTCAGGCGATAGGCGATGGCTTGCAGTCGTTTGCCTGCCGCCGCGCCTCGCGAACGGGCTAACCGGACGGCCGCCCCGCCGTCAAACGCTGCGGAATGGGAATGACGGACGGATCGGCGGTAAGCCGGGCAATGGGAGGAGACTCCGACGCCTTCCGCCTTCTCGTCGAGCGGCATAGCCGAACCGTTTTCAGAGTGGCCTACCGGATGACAGGAAACGAGCACGATGCCGACGATGTGGTCCAGGAGACTTTTCTTCGCGTTTACCGGCAACTCGAAAACTTCGAGTCGCGGGCGAACTTCACGACCTGGCTCCACCGGATCGCCATCAACTGCTCAGTCGATCTGCTCCGGACGCGCGTGCGGCATGACAGACATCGATCGAACGATTCGGAGGAAGCGCTCATGAACGGCGAAGTAGCCACCGACCAGCCGCACGCGGAGCGGCTCCTTCTGAGCTCCGAGGTTCAGCGGCATGTATCGGCGGCGCTCGAGACTCTGAGCGGCAACGAGCGGACGGCATTTGTCCTCCGCCACTTCGAAGGGATGTCGATCGAGGAGATCGGCTCGGTGCTGGGCACGAGAGTCAGCGCGACAAAGAACACTATTTTCCGCGCGGTTCGCAAGCTGCGGGATCAGCTCGAGCCGCTGGTGAGGACGACATCATGCAACACCTGAACGAAGAACAACTGGTGCTTCAGCACTACGGAGACGCAGACAGCGGCGCAGCCGAACATCTGGCGAGCTGCGCGCAATGCTCGAGCGAGTACGACGTCATCTGTCGCGTGCTGACGCTGGTCGACGGCGTACCGGTGCCGGAGCGAGGCGCCGGCTACGGCGAAACGGTCTGGAGCAACCTGCGGTGGAAGATGGATCGCGCTCAGCGGCCCCAGAGGCGGCTCACGCTCTACCTGGCCGTTGCTGCAGTGGCGGCTACGGCGTTCGTTTCCGGCCTCCTCTGGACAACCGGCCTTCGGCGGCATGAGCCGGCGGTTTCCGTCGCGGAGAGGCCCGCCCCGAGCACCCAACCGGCGGCGGCGATCGCCAGGACGACTCCCCCTCTCGGCGGTGACTCGAATCCGCGCGTGCTCCTGCTCGTCGTCGGAGACCACCTGGATAACTCGGAACGGCTGCTGATCGAGCTGTCCAACGCCGACCCGAAGGGATCGGTCGACATCGCCAGCGACCGCCTTCGATCGGAGGAGCTGGTGGCCGCCAACCGGATCTATCGTCAGACCGCAGCGAGAACCGGGAACTCCAGAATCGCCTCGATCCTGGAAGAGCTGGAGCCCGTGCTCCTCGAGATCTCGCACGCGCCGGATCGTCTGCGCGGTGCCGCGCTCGTCGATCTGCAGAAGCGAATCGAAGCAAAGGGACTGCTCTTCAAGGTGCGGGTGATCGGCTCTGAGGCCGACCGGAGCGGGTCCGCGCCGCAGCACACTCCAACGAATTCTCTATGACGAGGAAGACAATGAAATCCGATCTGAAGTCAGTCATCACATCGTGCGCCGCAGTGGCGCTTCTATGGAATGCACATCCGGCGCGCGCCGGAGTCAACACCATGACCGTATACGCCTCGGCCACACACGATGAGGCAGACGACCAGGGCAACTCGCTTCGCGACAGAGAAGAGGGTTTCTACGACCAGGGAACCGGTCTTCTCGACGACCATGAGTGGCGCAAGGCCGCAGCGTCCTTCGCCGAGGTGGCCAGGATGCGGCTGGGACACGCCGACGGAGCGCTCTACTGGAAGGCATACGCCGAGAACAAGATGGGCCAGCGCGCCGACGCACTCTCGACGCTCGTGGAGCTTCAGAAGTCGTATCCGAAGAGCCGCTGGTCGGGCGATGGAAAAGCTCTGGAGCTGGAGGTGCGCCAATCATCGGGGCAGACCGTGTCCCCAGAGCATTTCGATGATGAAGACATCAAGCTGATGGCCATCAACAGCCTCCTGGCGACCGATCCGGCGCGGGCCATCCCCCTCCTGGAGAAGGTTCTGGGTGGCTCCAGCTCGCCGAAGATCAAGGATCGAGCTCTCTTCGTTCTCAGCCAGTCTCGCAACGCGCACGCCTACGAGATCCTCGGCGACATCGCCCGCGGCCGCACGCATCACGAGCTGCAGGGGAAAGCGCTCCGATACCTCGGCATCATGGGAGGGGAGGAGAGCCGCAAGGAGCTGATGACGGTCTATTCGGGATCGTCCGATCCGGCGATCAAGAAGTCAGTTCTCAGGTCGCTGATGATCTCCGGCGATCGCGACCGCATCCTTTCTCTGGCCCGGACCGAGCGTGACGCCGATCTGCGCAGTGAAGCCATCCGCCAGCTCGGCATCCTGGGAAGCCGTGGCCAGCTGGATGATCTCTACAAGTCCGAGTCGTCGGTTGAGGTCAAGCGGCAGATCCTGCAGGCGATGTTCATCGGAGGAAGCGCCGACATGCTCGGCGAACTGGCGCGCACGGAAAAAAACCCGGAGCTGCGAGTCGCGGCCATTCATAACCTGGGGCTGCTGGGCAGTCCGAAGAGCGGGTCTGCTCTCGTCGCCATTTACAACACGGACGCCAACGCCGAGGTGAAGTCAGCCGTCATCAAGGCGCTGTTCATTCAGGGGAATGCCGGAACGCTGGTGATGCTGGCCCGGAAGGAAAAGGATCCGGCCATGAAACAGGAGATCGTGAAGAAGCTCTCGATCATGGGATCGCGGGAAGCGTCGGACTATCTCCTGGAGTATCTCAAAGAGTGACGAAGGGATAGAAACGGGATCCTCGAACGAGGCTGGATGTTTCCTGGAAGCGTCGTAATCGCCATGAAAGCGCGCACGGCGTATAAAGGATCGCAGGGTGAGCCGCTTCGATCGATTCGTCCGTGAGCTCGCCGCTACTGCTGTCTCGGACCGGGCGGCGAATCAATACGCGAGATTCTCTCCGTCGGCTGCTGGCAACTTCGTTCGCCGAGCCAATCTGAGGCGTTATCTCATGATGGTGGCCGAGAGAGGACCAACGATGCTTCTGGTCGGGGAGGCGCCCAGCCATCGCGGGGCCAGGCTGACCGGTATCCCGTTCGTCAGCGAGCGTCTCCTCATCGAAGGGGTTTCGCTGGCTGGCGGCGGCCGGGCGCTGGGGACGGAGGGCGGCTACCGGAGGACGGATGAGACCGCGCGTCCTTCCACGGAGGCCAGTGCCACGATGGTGTGGGGAGCGATCCGGAACATCGAGCCGCTCCCTCTCCTGTGGAACGCTTTTCCCTTTCACCCGTTTCAACGAGGAAATCCTTACTCCAATCGCGCTCCAACACCGCAGGAGTTGCTGGCCGGAGAGCGTTTCCTCAGCTGGCTGCTGCGGCTCTTTCCCCTGCAGCACGTTGTCGCCGTCGGTAATTCGGCGTCGCGGTCGCTGACGCGCATGCAGATTGCTCACACAAAGGTCAGGCACCCATCGCAGGGCGGCAAGCGCAAGTTTCTGGAGGGAGTCTCGGGCTGTGTTGCGGACGTGACAAGTCGAGCGGCCAGAAGCGGGGGCGCGAGCAGGCGGCATGCGGCCAGGGGAGAAGAGAGGACGTGAAAATCGGAATCATTTCTGACACACATGGTCTCTTCGACGACCGCATTCCGGAGCTCTTTTCAGACGTCGATCACATTCTCCATGCCGGAGACATCGGCGACGCGGAGATCCTCGATCGGCTTTGCCAGATCGCGCCTTTGACGGCGGTCGCCGGCAACGTCGATGGATTCCGATGCGGCGATGCCGGTGAGGAAGCGCGTGTCACGCTCGGCGGATTGCGCTTCTATCTGACCCATATCCTCGACCGGCCGGACTCTCCCCGCGCCGAGGTGAAGAGAGCGCTCGAAGCGCAGCCGGCAGATGTGGTGGTCTTCGGTCACAGCCATCTGCCGCACGACGAGCAGATCGGTGGCACCTGGTTCTTCAATCCGGCCAGCGCCGGGCCGCGGCGGTTCGACTATCCGCGCTCGATCGGCTTCTTCGAGCAGGATGCGACCGGCCATTGGCGCGCATGGCACGAGCCGCTGGACGGGCCTTCCGGCGCAGCCCTCGAACAGCGGATGAATCAGCTGACGCGGGGAAGCCGGTCCTGAGCCACTGACGGCGATGAAGTACCATCGATTGGCGATGGGAAATCCGGTTGATCCTGCTCTGGTGACCGTAGCCCGCTTCGCCTATCCGGGAGATGCTGCTGTGGCGCGGACCGCTCTGGAAGCCGCCGGCATCGATGCCTTCGTCAGCGACGACATCTCCTTTCGGCTCGACTGGCTCTCTTCGCGCGGTTGGGGCGGCACCAAGATCCGTATTCGCGCCGAGGATTGGGACCGGGCCGAGGAAATCCTCTCTACCATCCCGGAAGCCGACCTCGGTACCGAGCCCGGCGTAGCTGTGGAAGAGCCGCGGCCCCTGATGGAGTGCCCGCGATGCGGTGCGCCGGCGCCGTTCCGGGTTCCGAAATTGAGGATCTTCGGCCTTGCTGCGCTGATCCTGATCTCGATCGGATTTCTGAGCTCGACGGACATCAGCGCGTCGCTCTTCATGACCGGGCTGGCGGCGGCCCTGGTCCTGCTCATCGTGGACGACCTCCGTTGCCAGGAATGCGGGATGTGGTGGCGATGACGACTTGACGTCGTCCGACCGGGGTCGCAGACTCGGCTCGTGCGTTCGATTTTCCTCGCGTTGCCGTTGCTCCTGGCCTCCTGTGTCACCGCCCCACCCGTGACCTCTTCCCCGCTAAGCGGATCGAGTCAGCTCGTCGTCGTGACCACGCCTGACTGGGGTGCTGTCGATGGGACGATGCAAAAGTACGAAAGACGCGGAGCGGTGTGGCAGGCTGTCGGTAAGGCGGTTCCGATCGTGGTCGGAAAGACGGGTCTGGCCTGGGGAAAGGGGGTCGTGAGCACCATGGCTTTCCATGGTCCGAGGAAGGTCGAAGGGGACGGCAAGGCACCGGCAGGCATTTATCGTTTCGGCAGCGCCTTCGGATTTGCGTCTGAGCCGGCCGGTAATCCCGCCATCGCCTACAAACAGCTGACCGAGGCCACCGAATGCGTCGATGACTCCGCTTCGCAGTTCTACAACCGGCTGGTCGATCGCGACGCTGCGGCACCGGTCGATTGGAAGAGCTCCGAGCGAATGCGCTCGGTTGCCGCCTACCGCCTGGGCCTTGTGGTCGAGCACAACGGCGCGGCAATCCCTCGCTCAGGCTCCTGCATCTTCATGCATCTCTGGAGCGGCCCTGGTCACGGCACAGCCGGCTGTACAGCGATGGATGACGCCGATCTCGAATCGATGCTCCGATGGCTCGACCCGGCTGCGCGTCCGCTGCTCGTGCAGCTGCCCGCTGCAGAGCTTCAGCGCCTCAGGTCGATCTGGTCGCTGCCGTAGGTGGCACATGCCGACGGAGTTGGCCGGCAAGCTTCCGGGAGCTCCGGCTGCTCACTGCGTTCTGCCCAGTTGAGCACGCCGGCGCGAGTGCGGCTGCGGCGTCACTCTTTGAGGGCGAAGACACGAGCCACTGCTGGGAGGATCATGCTCCGGTCGAGGTACTCCCAGACGGCGACCACTTCATCGCGATGCGGAGTCCGCTCGTCGAGGTCCTTTGTCTCTCCCGACGCCGTGCTGTACCGCGCGCGGTTGTACCACCTGGTGGCCTCCTGCGCATTGAGGCGCAACCGCTCACGCGCCTGGCGGACCAGCAGAATGTCGTCGGGGCTCAACGCCGGCGGCTGTACTGTCTTCTTCCCGGATTTCGCCGCCCGACGCAGCTCTCGCTCACGGGCTGAACGCTTCTTGCGGTCGAGTGAGAGGGCATCCATCTTTGCCTTCCCGTCGCGCACGAGGACCTTCAGGGCTCGTGAGACGACTTCCTGCTTTTCTTCGATGGCCAGCCCGGAACGATAGGTCGGGCGGCCCGGCAAACTAAGGAGCTTGCTCCAGACCACGCGAGCCCGGAGCTCGAGAGGAAAGGAGCTGGCGATCATCAGACGACCGTTCGCCGCGAGCTTGAGCGGTTCGTCGTGCTCGATCTGCGCCCCGCGCTCCGCGAGGTCGATGATGCGCATGCCGATCGCGCCAAAGCTGCCGGGGATCGGCGGGTCTGCTACGAAGCGAGGTGCCGTCCGCGAATCGGCGACAGAGACTTCGACGTCGACTTCTGCCGAAGTCGATATGCAAACGGGCTCCGAAATAACCTTGACTGTGGTGAGCACCTTGAGAAGTTTGTCGCTGGTCAGGGGCTTCTGTACCCAGGCGTCGGCGAACGCCTCGGCCGAGCGATGCAGGGGCGAGCCACACGGGAGATCGGAAACGAAAATGAGCGGTGTCCCGCTGGTCCTGGCGTTCATCCGCAGCACCTCGGTGGCACGATCGGTCGGCAGACCCGGAATGACCACATTCATCAGGATCGCCGCCGGCGTGTTGTCGCGAAGCCAATCGTTGAACTCGCGCCAGGTAGTAGCCGTCCGGATCTCGATTCCGAGCTGCTCGGCGATGGCCCGGCCCTCGCCTGCGGGGATGCACTCCTCGTCCAACAGCAGTATGTCGATTCCCATGGTCATCCCTTCCTGACGTTACGGGGCCTGTTCTCCGTATCGTCATTGGAAAGGATATGCAGCGGTTGTGATGGCCACGTCCTGTCGGGCGTGATAAACGGGTCTCTTCGAAGGCAACAAGGCCTCCCGCGTTAGTGAAGCGTCAAGCAGGGAGAAAAACTTTCGTTATCTTCGGCGGGAGGAGGCTGTCATTCAGACGCTGAGGCCATGAGCGTCCGCCAGAATTCACCTCCGGCAGCGGTATTTGGTGGGTGGCCGAAACGGTCGGCTGGGACATCACTGGACCGGCGAAGGTGCTGGTGAGAGAAACGGCTATGCGTCGTGAGAGCTGTCGCCGGCGCGCAGTTCCATCACAGGATGAGGAACTGATCGAGACGGTCGGACAGCGGTTGCAGGAGGACGGAAAACCGAGCGGCCGGCTGCCGATCAGAAGAGGGAGCCGGGCGCCGATCAATTCGAGATGCTTTGCCCGAGATAGCGGTAGCCGATCTTGGCAACGGCGACGATGACCGCCGCGTCGGTTCCGACAGCCTTCTGAAGTTTGCGACGCAGCCGGGTGACGTGGGTATCGACAGTTCTGCTGTTGAGATTGAGGTCGACGCGATAGTTCCAGACCCGCGATAGCAGCTCGTCACGCGGAACGACGCGCTCGCGGTTGCGGAAGAGGTACATGAGGAGGTCGAACTCCTTCGGGGAGAGTTTGAGCTTCTGCTGGTTGGCATGCGCTTCGCGCGTGCCGGGATCGAGACGGATGAGCTGGTCCTCGCAAACGGACTTGCTGGTGGCAGCCGAATTCTCGGATCGCCGGATGACGGCGTCGATGCGTGCGAAAAGCTCCTGGAGTCCGAACGGCTTGGTCACGTAGTCGTCCGCTCCGCCGCGGAGTCCACGCACCTTGTCAGTCTCCTGTCCCCGGGCCGTGAGGAGGATGACCGGAGTCTTCGAAACCCTTCTGATGTGGTCGAGGACTTCGAAGCCGCTCTTCTTCGGCAGCATCAAATCGAGCAGGACCAGATCAGGCGTCGATGCATGGAAGGCCCGAATGGCCTCCTCCCCGTCCGATGCCTGCAGCGTCTCGTAGTTTTCCAGGCGCAGATTGATATCGAGTCCCTGACGCAGCCCGGCCTCATCCTCAACGATCAGAATCCTGGTCATGACATCTCCTGGAGTTACCCGTGCCGGGCAGTCCGATAGCCTGCGACTCTGTACGAAATTGGACGTACAAAGTTATGAAAGGTTTGTGAACAACAGAGTAAATAGAAAAAGAGTGACAGTGAAGGGTGAAAGGGAAAATAAGTTGACGTGTGAATGGCGACAACAGTAGCCAGGCCCGCGCGCTGTCCGTTCACTCTTCATCCTTCACTCTTCACCCTTTTCAGGGTGGCCAGCGTGGGGACAGTGGCCGGTATGCGGCGGGCGCTGGGAAAGAGAAGACGGAACGTCGAGCCGCTTCCGACGACCGATTCGACCTCGATTCTTCCGCCGTGCGATTCCACGATCTGATGAACGAGGGTCAGGCCCAGTCCCGCCCCGCGCCGCGTCTGCGTGTCGGAGAAACGTGCCCTGAAGTAGGGCTCAAAAATCTTCTGAAGGTCTTTCGGACCGATTCCGATCCCGCGATCGCTGACCTCGATGACCACGTGAGCGGGGTTGGCATAAACGCGGATCTTGAGCTCCTTGACGTCCGACGAATACTTGACGGCGTTGTCGACCAGATTGAGCAGAGCGCGCGAGACCGCGTCGCGGTCCCACAGTTGTTCGTCGATGCCGTCCGCGATGGACGTGTCGACAGTGAACCCGTTGGTCTCGATCCAGGAGGCATACGTGCTCATGAGAGAGGTGACCAGCTCACGCGGCGCTACAGGCGTGAATACCAGAGCCGCTGGATCCCTCTGGATCCTCGCTACGTCGAGAACGTTCTCCACCAGGTGGGAGAGGTGAAGGACTTCCTTGAGGATCGTGGCCTCGATATCTGACCGCTGCGCTTCGGTCAGCCTGGAGCTTCGTTTCAGCGTCTCGGCGCCGAGACGGATCATCGACAGCGGCGTCCGCAGCTCGTGAGAGACGTTGGCCACGAGCTCACCACGAAGTTTGGCCGCTTCGGACTCCTTTTTCAGGCCGCGCATGGCCAGATAGGCCCCCGTGCCGCTCAGAAAGAGGGCGATCGCGCTGACCCAGAGGTTGACCACTCGATGATTCTCCAGACCCGACCCGACGTAGAGCGTCTGGACCGAGGAGCGGACGGCATAGCCGTCGAGCGGAAATGCCAGGGGGGCGATATATGCGACGCCGTCGGAAGTGGGGATGAGTCCGCGTTGATGTCTCCCGGCCAGAATACGGATCGAGGAATCATGCTCCATCTGCGTGGTCGGTAGCTCCCGGGAACTGACCAGAGGCTGCCGGCGGATGACCCCACTCAAGGCCGCCAGGAGCCGATTCGCGTCGTAGGTGTAGCGGATGCTGCCGGTGGCCGTATCGAACTGTCGGGTCAACGTGTGGGCCGCATGACCGCTGCTCACGGGCAGCTCGCTGACGTAGAGAGATCGTGTCGGGTCGACGTCGGGAACGTAGATGGCCGAGACCACCCACGGATTCCTGTTGATCCATTGCTGCAGGGAATCCGATGTCGGAACAGAAGTCCGGCGCTCGATCTGCTGCCATTCTTCGGCTGCTCGGAAAAACTCGCTTCGTGCCGCGGAGTCGATCCGTCGCGCCGTGATGTCGGCAGCGTAGCCGACGTATTGCACGGCAAGCGTTCGGGCCCCGCGCTCCATGCGCACCGAGAGACCATAGGAGCGAAAGGCCAGGACGCCGAGCCCGATCCCGATGATCAGAAACGGCAACAGGATCGAGGCCCGCTCGGGGGAGCGACCACGACGGCCTGGATTCCTGAAGTAGGAGCGGAGGGACATGGCCCTGTTGTACTTCTATTTCTCGCTGGGGTGAAACTCCGCCATATGAGCAGCCACGATCTTGTCGATCTGTTCCTGCGATACCGGCTCCAGCATCGCGTCCAGTCGCTTGAAGCTGCTACCGCGCTGAACGAGCATCCAGACTGACGGTTTCGGACGATCCTTGGCGGCATTGAGAACCTGTCTGAAATCGCGTACTCCGCGGCCCGTCAGATCGTGCCCGTCGATCGAGATGATCCGGTCGAGCGCGCGGATGTCTGCACGGTCCGCGGGACTGTCGGATGTGACTGACTTGATGATGAGACCGAGTTTCGTCTCAGTGACCTCGACGCCGAGGTACAGCTGGCCTGTGAGCATTGTTCGAATCTGCTGCTCGCATTCCTTTGGAGGGGAGAGGCACTTCTTCTTCTCTCTTCTCACGCCGGCAACGAGGGGCGCCATGAAAAAGAGTGACATGAGGATCGCGAGGTATGGGTTTTTCCGGTTCATCCGTGGTTTGTCCTGAGACCTACACTCTACAAACGGAAGCGCCGGTCCCTTCCGGACATTCGTTACAAATCAGGAAAAGGTGGCCTCAATTCCACGCCGCGCGAGCTTCGATGCCCGTTCGGAAGGGCATCGCGGCTCTGGATTCACATCGCGCCGGCAGTCGGCCTGGGAACGATTCCAGCTCAGGGATGAATGGCCAGCCGGTGCCGTGCAGGCGGCCCCGCAGGACCGAAGGTCAGGAGTGAATAGGCATCGGCGATCACCAGAGCGTCGCCGTGAACGGCGAGCTGCCGCGGCGATGCTACGGCAATGGAGGTCTGATGGACGATCGGAGTCGATGGATTGGAGAGGTCGACCTCGAACAGCGATCCGGGGACTGCGTACCAGGCTTTGTCCTCTCCGAGAGCGAACACTCCGTTTCCCGGAAGCGAGACCAGCCCGAGTGAGGAAGGGTCGAGCGGGTTGCTGATGTCGAAGAGGCGGAGACCTTCCGGGGTGCTGGCCACGAGCAACGCCGGATGCGTTGAATCGGCGGCGGCGAATTCGACCTGCTTCGAAGCGATGATTACATTCTCGACCACTATTGCATTGTGCGGATCGCGGAGATCGACGACGCGCATGCTGCCGAGGTCGAAGATGTAGGCTGTGTCGCCGAACGACTGCACCTCGAAGTAATGCCCCTTCGAACCGCTGATCTGAACCATGTGGGGGGGGTCGGTCGTATCGAGCACGTGGAACCCGCTGCGGGAATTGCCCTCCAATACGGTCGTCCGGGCGAAGGCGCCGGCGCTCGGCGCGCCGCCGAACGAGGGCCACACGCCGAGCAGTACGGGATTCTGGACATCGGTCACGTCGATCAGATCGACGTCGCCCCGGCCGTAGACCACGACACGCCGACCCTGCATTCTGACGTGGTCCTGCAGACCATCGACGCGGATCGACGCGACCTCCTGGGGCCGGTCGGGGTTGCCGATCCTGATGACGCGGAAAAATGGAGGGTCAGCGACATAGGCGAACAGACCATCGGTGGCAACCCCGCTCAGCGGTCCGGGCTCGGTGAGAAACTGGCCCGCGGGAACCGGTTGACCCCCCCTCGAAACGTCGAAGGCCTGAACGGCGATGCCGGTGAAGCTTTCCATGCCCCATTGATCGGTGCGGCTGCCGGCTACAAACAGGCGACTCGAATCGGCTGCGATCGCCTGAGCCGGCTCCGCGAGGAGCGCGGTCCTGACCGGACCGCCGGCAGCGGTGAGATCGAACACCACCACGTGCCCGTCAGGCTCCCCGGCATAGGCGCGCCCGCCCGCTGCAGCGACACGGACCAGGTTCAGCTCTCCCTGTCCGGTGCGGCTGCGCGTGACGGGCGAAGAGGGGTCGCTCACGTCGACGACGATCAGGCCGTCCACGCCTCCTGCGATGAAGAGAACGCTGCCATCGAGGGCCAGTCCGCGAGCGTTCGCGGAGATGAAAGTGAGCGGCGCGAGCGTTCCGGCGCTGAGGTCGAAGATCTGGACCCCCTCGTTTTCGATGGCGACGTAAAGATGCTCGTTCTGAATGAGCAGATCGGTTGCCAGATCGTGCAGCGGAAAGCGTCCTGCTGCCTCCAGGCTATCGCCGGCACGATGCCAGAGATTGACGGCCATGGCATCGGCAACGGCCAGCCACTGCGAGGAAGCCGCGACGGCGGAGCCCCCGAGAACGGACATCGAGCTCTTTCTCACGATGCTGCGATCGCTTCGCACAGCCAGTTGCTGCACGTCGCCCTCGGTGAGGAGGAAAACGTCATCGGGGACGCTCAGGGCGATGCTCGAGCGGTCCGTGCCGAGCGCGGTGAGTTGTGAGATCCGCGCGGCGTCAGAGACGTCGTAGACGGCCAGACCGTTCCTGTCGGCCACGTAGAGCGTATTGCCGGCCAGCTTGAATTCATTGCTGCTTCCCCGCGAGCCCCAGCGTCCGGCCAGAGCCGAAGCGAGATCGGGATCGGCGACGGAAGGGAGAGCGACGAGCGCTACCACGGCCGCCATGATTAGCTTGCGCATCATTTGTGACCTCCGAACTGATTCACGGTTCGGCAAGGTCTGCAACCGCCGTGCAAGCGGCTCCGGCCGCCTGCGGCATCAGAGCCCCTCCAGTGGAGCGGCGGCCTCCGGGGGGCGGGCGGCTGGCTGCCTTCTTATCACTCATTCAAACTCCAGCTCGCCGAATGCGGCAGTGACGTGAAAGTCCGCTGGCGTTTTCCCGGTAGGCTGCCAGGCAAGGTATGCGTCGCCATGCGCGGAGCTGCGGTCGATGCGAAAGAAATTCGCACGCCAGCGCGATCGCGGTGGTGGCGGTGACGAGACCAGCGACTCAAAAGGGATTGAGACCAGCGTCTCCAGAGTGGCCTCGCTTCCCGACCGCCTGTCGAGGCGAACCATCGAGGTCAGTCCCTCGCAGGTCCAGCCGACATCGACTCGCATCCCGGCGCGAATGCCGGCCGGCGATACGATGCGCGCATCGAAGATCGTTCCGGCCGGACTGATCTCGATCTCGAAATAGACGTCCGTCTCGTCCGGTGCCAGGAACAGCTCGACGACATCCTCTTCGTAGAGCGGATCGTCGCGCTGGAACATGGAAGCGACGACCTCCTCATCGTCGGCACCCCAGAAGAGAGCGTAGAGCGTCCGGCCGTCGTGATACGCGGCGACACTGGTCCTCAGCCGTGGCACTGCTCCGGAATCGGAGGCCTTGAGCGGCGCCGGAACGCAGCCATCGGGAATGGCCCAGGGATCCTCGATGGAAAACGCTGCTCGTGGGACTTGGAGGAGCGAAGGGGCCCGGATCATCGGCGTATGATAGTGGCACATCGCGCGAGGTCTGGAGGGAAGAAATCCGGCATTCCGCGTGCAGCGCCATACCGGCAGAAAGCTGCTATGGATTTCGAATTCGACGAACTGAAGCGCGAGTTTCTGGCCGAGGCCAGAACGAAGGTCGATGAGATTCGGGCGGGACTCCGGCAACCGAACCCCACGGCCTGGGAGCGGATGACATACCTCGCGCATCAGCTGAAAGGCGCCGGCGGGAGTTACGGCTTCCAGAACATCTCCACGGAAGCCGCTGCGCTCGAAACCACGCTCGAGCACATGGCTGATGACGGCAATGCGGAGAGCGTCGGGGCTCTCGAGAAACATGTAAAGGCTCTCGGCGACGAGATCGAGAAGCGCTCCGCCGAACTGGCACCCTCTACCTGAGCGGTGGGCAACGCACCACAACGCGTTTGCCATGGCGTCGGCGATTCCTTCCCGAGCCCGAGCCGGCGCCCGAGCCCGGTTTTTGGCTCTCAAATTTCAGATAGGTTCGGGTAGCTTTAGCAGGGCACCGGATCTCGTCCGGCTGAGGGGCCGGTCGTTCAGGCCGTCTCAAGGATCACACGCGTGAGGTCCTTCCTCTTCTCGGCCTGCACCTGATTGCGCCCGCCTCGTTTAGCGCGGTAGAGAGCCTTGTCGGCGGCGACGATCATTTCCTTTGGCGTCTGAATGGGTGTGGCCGGAACCGAGGAAACGCCGATGCTCACGGTCACACGCACCGGTCCGGCCTGGGTCTCGATCGTGGTTTGTTCGACCAGCGTCCGAATCTTTTCGGCGAAGGCGATGGCGTCGCCCATGTCCGTTTCCGGCATCATCACGGTGAACTCTTCGCCTCCGTAGCGCGCTACGAGATCGGTGCTTCGGACGGAATCCATGAAGAGGCGGGCCACGGTCTTGAGAACGTCATCGCCGGCGGCGTGCCCATACGTGTCGTTGACCTTCTTGAAGAAATCGATATCGATGATGGCCAGGGATAGCGGACGCTGATAGCGCTGCGATTCGTCGAAGGCCCGGACCATCTCGTCCTGAAAGTGGCGATGGTTGTAGAGTCGGGTCAGTCCATCGGTGATCGACAAGAGCTCGAGGCGGCGATTGGATTCCAGAAGTTCGCTCTGCAGGTCGACGATCCGCTTGCCGGCCCGGATGCGCGCCAGCAGCTCCTTGTACTGAAACGGCTTGGTGATGTAATCGTCGGCTCCCAGATCGAGGCCTTCGATCTTGTCCTGTTCGTCCGCCTCTCCGGTCAGCATGATGACGTAGCGATTGCGAAATCGCGGGTCGGCCTTGATCTCACGGCAGAGGTCCAGGCCGTCGAGGTCGGGGAGTTTCCGGTCGAGGATGGCCAGATTCCAGCTCTCGACCCCGAGCCGCGAGCGGGCCGCTTCTCCGGTGGCCACCTCGATGACATCGTAGCCGGCGCGCCGGAGGAACAGGCTTACGAGGCGCCGGATTGCGGCGTCGTCATCGACGACGGCCACGACAAACTGCGTTTGCTGGGTCATTGGTTAGGACTGTCAGCGGCAAAGTCCGTGCCGATCCGCATCGAGATATCGAGAGCGGTGACCGAGTGAGTGAGTGCGCCGACGGAGATGCGATCGACGCCGGTCTCGGCGATCTGCCGCACGCTATCCAGCGTCACTCCACCCGAGGCCTCCAGCGGGATCGCGCCGGCGGTGCGGAGGACGGCGGCTCGCATCGTCGCGGTATCCATGTTGTCGAGCAGGATGTAGTCGGGATGGAGCGACCGGGCCTCTTCCAGCTCCGCGAGGCTTCTCACCTCGATCATCACCGCGTGCCGCTCGGGCTTGCGGCGGACTCGTGCCACGGCCGCGGTGATCGAGCCGCTCCGGTCGATGTGGTTGTTCTTGATCAGCACCATGTCATGGAGGCCGATTCGGTGATTCTCACCGCCGCCGGCCAGGACCGCGTATTTGTCGAAGAGGCGAAGGCCGGGCACAGTCTTGCGGGTGTCGTAGATCCGCGCGCCGGTACCGGCCACCGCATCGACGAAGCGACGCGTCATGGTGGCGATTCCGGAGGCGCGCTGAAGGAAGTTGAGGGCCGTCCGCTCCCCGGCCAGCAGAGCGACGACGCTGGCCTCCACTTCGGCAATCACATCCCCCACGGCGACGCGATCTCCATCGCGCTTCTGCGCCTCGAAGCGGCTCTGCGGGTCGATGGCCCGAAAGACCGCCTCGGCCACCGGCAGCCCGGCCACCACGCCGTCCGCCTTGACCAGGAAATGGGCGCGACCCTCTTCGCCCGGATCGAAGATCGCCGCGCTGGTAATGTCGGGCAGATCCTCCTCCAGAGCCCTCTGGACGATGGTCTCGATGTAGGCCTGATTCACCGCCGACGTTCTAGCACAATTCGCGGAATGCCCAGCCGGCTGAGGTCGTTCTCACGGGCGCTTCATGGTTCATTGAGATGATTGGGGGCGCACCGGCTTCGACGGGGACATGTCGGGGCTGTGGTTGCATGCCGAGCTGATTGCTCGTAAAAACAATCAAACAACTGTAAACGCGAACAGCGATTACGCACTCGCGGCTTAATTGACCGCGACGCTCTTCCGGTGGCTGCTCACGCCGCCGGTTCCCAGCGTCATAATGTGAGATAAGGGCCAGCGGGTGTCTCGACGCAGGCCACGAAAATTCAGGGGCTGGTCTGACCTAGTTCCCCGCTTTCCAGGCAAGGGTCGGACGAGATTGAATGGAAAGCTAAGCATGTAGAGCCCGGTTACCACTGTTTTCGGACGCGGGTTCAACTCCCGCCGCCTCCACCATTCCCTCATCCAAGGCCGAGCATATTGCAATCCGCCGCGACATCCGCCGGCGAGCGCAGAAGGCCGGTGACTTCCAGGCTGAACTGCTCGCGGCGAAGGACGAGGCGAAGCTCCTCGGTCTGTACCCGGCCGATGAGCAGACGGGGCTCCACGACACTCCGATTGCGACCGTGGTCAGCATCTACGGGCACCCCGGGCGCGAGGAGGGCGACGGTGGCCGACCGCCGCGACTATCGAATTGATCTTCATCCGTCGCAGACGGACGAACTGTTCGACCACGAGCACCGGCTGATCTTCAACATCGGTGGCTACAACTCCGGGAAGACCTTCACCGACGCCATGATCATGCTCGACCGGGGGAACTTCGACACCGGCCAGCGTGGCGGGTTCTTCGCCAACTCAGAGGCGCAACTTCTTGAGGGGCTGTTTCCGGACATCGCTGAAGTACTCGAGGCGGCCGGCATTGAGTACACGTTCGGCAGTGGGCCCACAGGCGGGACGCCTCACATCGGCGGCTTGACGTTGCCGTATTCGTAGCGCGTGGAGTTGCGAACCGTGTCGACGTGCCACTCCGATCGCAGCGGCAATCCTTTCGCCTTGGAAATCCAGATCTGAGAATCGGACTTAGCCTTGGGAGAATCCTCGTGCACGCTATATACCGCCGCCATTTCACCGTCTATCGGCTCATCATGCAGATATCGGCAGGTCACCTTGTTATCTCGCTGGTTCTTTTGCATCTGCTGCTTCGTCTCTTGCATTGTGATCGGGCTGAGACTCCATTTGCCGGCGATCTTCATATAAATAGCGCCGCCAGCGTATATCGACTCTGCGGTCTGGGTTGTGTCGCCGATGATCGTAGTGGAGTAGAGGTGAGTGGGGGTGTTGAGACTCTTGCTCGAGGCATCTAAGACCAGTTTGCAGTCGCTTTGAGCCACCAGAAGCGTCGCGCCAATCAGAAGCTGGCCGAATGTGATGCTAACTATGATGAAGAGCAATCTCTTCCGCGTCGTTTCCATGGCTTGTCCTCTCTTCGATGTCAACCGATTTCCGTTGTGGCGTCCAAACTCGGCAGCATGCTACACCTGCTACGGTGGTTTACCGGGCAAGCATGTGCCGGAATTATCGGAGCCGTATGTAAACAGTGTGTCGCACGGCAGTTGGCTCGCTTCACGACGGGCAAACTGCTGCCGCGGGGAGAGGTTACGGCATCGCCGAGGTGTTTGACGCCGCCGGCGCCGTCGTGGGTGAGCCGTTCCAACTACTTATAGCCTGCGCAGCCTTTGGGGTTGTCGCTGGCGTTGCGCCAGAGCGATTCGTTGTGTTGGAGGCCTCCTAAGCTCTGGATCGGCGCGATGTGGAGCGCGCCGAGTAGGAAATTGATCGCGTCCTTCACCGACTTTGGTATCTGGTATCCGACGCCGGCATTAATGCTCAGGGCGAGCTCGGAGCCGCGACAGGTCACACCCACGAGTCCTGTGGTCAGATCCGAGCCGCGGGTCAGTCCCGCGACGGCGGAATAGCCCAGGTACGGACCGGTGACGAATCCAAAGGCGCCGATACCGACGATGACCCGTCCTTCCATGCCGAACACCATTCCGGTGGCACCGAGCGAGACGCCGCTGAGTGATTGACCGAGGCTGCTGTTGATGTGAAGCGCCGTCGGCGCGCCAACGCCCCAATGGCCGTTGTCGAGGCCCATGAAGATGGTACCCGAAAACGTGTAATCGCCGGTCGAGCTCAGCGTCGAATTCTTGGCCGTGAAGGCCGTCCGGACCAGGAACTGTTGATGGAGCGTGACGGCAAAAGGCACGCCCATGCCGGCAATAGGGACGCTGAGATCCACCGGTACATAGAAGGTCTTGTTGACGTTGCCGCTGAGCCCCTTCGTTGTCGCTGCTTCGAGGTGGACCGTCAGTCCGGCCGCGCCGTTCAGAACGACCTTGGCCGCCTGGATCCCGTTCTTATTGATCTTGAGCTCGAAGTCCAAGGTCGGCTTGTTGAGTCGTAACACGACGTACGCTTGGAATTTGATGTCGGCGCCGTCGTGGAGCAGCTTGATTCCCAGCCCGCCGCAGCAGAACGGGACCACGTGAAAGTCTTGGATGTCCGTCTGGCTCGGGGGTCCGATGCCTGGGACCTCTACGACGGCACCGAGGGCCTTCGGCGCCGTGGGTATCTGTATGCCGCCCGTTGCGGGTTCCTGCATGTCGCGGATGAGAGCCGAGTCGGCGTCGGTCCACGCGTCGGGCGTCAGTCCCGATGGGGCGGGTCGTGACACAAAAGACACGGGAGTGATGTCGCCGGCCGACGACAGCACGATCGCCGTGATCGATGTGCCGTCGCCGCGACCGGCGTCGGCGGTCACTTTGCCGAGATCGCTCGAGGTCCCGGGATAGTTGGGCGCCGTGTACGCCACCATCGACTGGAGATCGAGGGGCTGGTGGTAGCTCAGGTCCGCTTCCTTGATGACGTCGGTGATCTCGACGGGCCCGAACACCACCGAGACGTCGCTCCCGCTATGCCGCACGCCGAGCACCCGGCCGACGGCCCGTGACGTGGCGAAGACGACCTTGCCGGTCTCGATCTCCCGCACTTGGGGCGCGTTGGCGTCGAACGTCCACGTCAGCCCATCAGGACTGACGGATCGGATCGCCTTCGCGCCCTGCTCCATGAGAACGACGTTGTCCTGATACGTCACCGCGTCGCTTCGGGTCGGTGACACGCCGAAGCGGAGTTCGGCCTCGCTCAACGAATGTGGGTCGATGGCGTGCGGCGTCGACGTGGAAGGCTTCGCCGTCGAGGGCGGGGGCGCGGGAAGGGGTTTCCGCGCCGTCGCCGCGCCGGACGCTGGGGCAGCGGCACTCGGTTGTGGCCGCTTCGACTTGCATGCGCCGCCCGCCGCCAAAATGACCACGGCCAGCGTCGCGAACCAGGCACGCTTCATCATGTGATGCCCTCGGACACAAGGCAGATAGTCCGCCTGCTACCAGCCTATTATGAC
Source organism: Thermoanaerobaculia bacterium (assembly GCA_017883265.1). Classification (GTDB taxonomy): domain Bacteria; phylum Acidobacteriota; class Thermoanaerobaculia; order Gp7-AA8; family Gp7-AA8; genus JADGNX01. Next base: position 5,605 of record JADGNX010000012.1, on the reverse strand, counting down.
CCCCAAAGAATTGTGGGGCATCCGGGAATCGAGTGGGTTAGAGAAGTCCTAGGAGAACCGACTTGGTGACGAGCACCACTTTTTTCTCGACGAATGAACTCTGAATCTAAGGTTTTCCCTTTACGCAGCGCACACCGTTTCGCGTCCGCACGAAAAGTGCCCATGGACTCCGGGGAGAGGTCTTACAGCTCTCGCGCCGCGATCAACATTAGCGTGCGAAGGCCCCGCGAACGCACGCGAAGCGCAGACCACGAGGCGCCGCGAACATCCTGCGGCGCGATTCGCTTCGACCAACGAATGTCTTCGGCGCGAACTTCACGATCGATGCCCCGCGCAAGCTCTTCGCTCTCGATGAGAACGCAGGCCTCGAAATCCTTGTCGTCCTCGAGGCTTCTGAAATTCAGATTCGCGGAGCCGACGATGACCCACCGCATGTCGAACGTCGCGAGCTTCAGATGGCTGAAGTGGTTCTGGTACTCGAAGACTTCCAACCCTGCGTCGATGTATGCCGCGTAGTAGTGCTGCTGCGCATCGAATGTCAACTTGTTCTGGTTCCACCCGCCCGCAGGGACGATGAGAGTCACCTGGAGGAGTGGGCGGTCCCGCTTCGCCGCGAGGAGCGCATCCACGATCACGGGATGATAGAGGAAGGGGTTCTCGATGAAGATCGATCGTTCCGTAGCAAGGATGCGGTCGCGGAAGGTCTCGCGGATCTCGTTGGTCCGCGAGCTCGGTTCGTTCTTGATCACCCGTACCGACCCAACTCGCACGCCGCGCGGCGCTACTGGGATCACGGCATCGAGGGACCGGAAGTCCTCTCCTCCGCCAAGCAGCCAGCGCTCGCGGAAGACCCCATCCAGGTCGCACACGATCGATCCCTCGAACCGAGCGAGGCCGTCGTGCCACTTCCACCAGGGCTCCGGTTGACCCGCTTCCCGCGCGGCGGTCGCCTCGTCGCGCGCGTTCTTCGCCGGGTCGAAGGGCAGGTGATAAAGGTACTGCGCCCCGAAGTTCGCGGAGCCGCAGTACGCGACGCGGCCGTCGATGGTCACGATCTTCCGGTGATCGACGTGGAGTGCATCGACTTTCACGGTCCTCTTGATCTCGCGGGCCAGCGTGTCGAGTTCGGGCTCTCCCGTCTCGGCAATCTCGTCGTAGTCGATCTCTGTGTCGACGACCTTTACGCCGGCATTCGAGAGGCGTTGGCGCATCTTCGAGACATCGGTCGGATCACGGGCGAAGCTCGGATCCTCCTTCATCATCTCCTTCTCGCCGGTCCCGAAGGGGTCCCCCATATCGGTCTTCTCAACGTTAAGTAGTACTCGGACGGCGACGCCTGAGCGCGCCTTCGCCTCGAGAACGCTCGAGATCTCCTCGCCGATCGGGTCGTCGAAGAAGAGAAAAATGGCGATGTGGATGGATCTAGTCGCGGAGTCGAGATCCTGGAGAAGTACGGGAAGGAGTCGATTTCCGTCCACGAGGTTCTCGACGAAGTTCACGCGCAAAGAATAGCGCACCGGACTCAGAGAGCGCTGAAGTCTTCCGACGCTACGCGGGTATCATCGGCCTGAAGGAATCACGAGGCTGAGCTTTGTCGCCCTGATCGCATCCTTCCATCGATGCCGTCTCAGAATTTCAGCTTCGAACGAGCGCCCACCCCTCTCGGGCAGGCGTTCTGATTTCCGCCTCAGAACCGGAAACCGCGGCCGGTCTTCACCACGAACAGATGAAAGTCGGTCTCCAGGTCCCCTTGCGGAAACTCGATCCGGCGCACCTCGGCCGTCGGGCGTGACTCGAAAGCGGTGGGTCTTCTTGAATCGTTCGATGAGTCCGTGCAAGCGAAGCCGGCGCAGGTCGTATGTCATCCGGGCACGGGTGATCATGGCCGGGGCGATGCCCAGCAGCTGAGCCAGAGGCTCGCGAAGCTGTTTGCTCGTATACCCGTCGGTCTGGATGAGGTACAACACCAACACCGGCTCGAAACAGGAGACAAACGCGGTAGCGGAGGAGCCACCGCTGCAAGCTCCCAGTTCAGGGGCCGACCGCTCGCTGCGCAGCGATTTTCCTGCGCAGGACGTACAGCGAACACGATGGCTAACACTCCGATGGGCCAATCGGCCGCGTTCATGAAGACGATAAATATTCCGCCCGCTAAAGCGGGACGTCGGTCATCCCAGAGACGCAATTCCGCCTTCGTCGTCCCCGACTATTTTGCGCCTCCGTGGAGTCTCTCCGGATGAAGAGGTCGGCCAGGCGCCTGGGACGCTGTCAGTAACGAGGCAAGCGATGAGGTGATCGGCAGTGACACGGCGTCCGGTTCTAAACCGGGCACGACTTTGGAACGGACCAGCGACGTGACTTTGCACGCCGTATGGCATCTGCTGGTCCAGAGCCTGATCCTGGCCTTTGGCGCATCCGCTCTCTTTCTGGTGTGGGCCGTACCACATCGAGGAAAGCATTGGTTGCGAAGCTCGTCCAAATCAGCGCGTGCGCACACTCGTTTTGGGGTATGGCTTCAGTCTCATCCGGCCGTCGCGGCGTTCGTGCGTCGCCATTTCGAGCATGACGAGCGCTCCTGGCTGCGTCTGTTGATCGGGCTGGCGGCCACCGCCCTCTTTGCGTTTCTCTTCGTCCATCTGGTCCGTGCGGTGCTCACCGATCCGAGAGTCGAGGGGGCGGACGTGCGGATGCACAACACCCTTCGCCTCTTCCAATCCGAAGACCTTCATCGGCGGTACTCGGCGATTACCCGGCTGGCCAGCCCGACATTCATCATTCCGCTGGTCATCGCGCTGATCGTCCTCCTTGCTACGTTCGGCCGACGACGCGAGGCCGCGGCATTCGGCTCGGCGGCCCTCCTCCAGGGAATCGCAGCCATCGGATTGAAATACCTTATCCGACGTCCGCGGCCGCCCGACGCGGTCTCGCTTCACCTTGGCCCGAGCTTTCCGTCGGGACATACGCTCGCGGCAACTGTCATCTACGGATTCGTGGCCTACCTTCTCGCGCGCGACGTTCGAGAGCGCTGGTGGCGCCTGCTTCTGGCCTTGGCTTTACTGGTTCTGATCCTGCTCGTCCCATTCTCTCGCGTGTACCTCGGCGTTCACTGGCCCTTCGACACCATCGCCAGCCTCGATCTCGGCGCCGCCTTGCTGGCTATCGTCATCACACTCTTCAAGTACCCGCCGTTCGAGCACCTCCTTCCCGACCTCGACGAGCAGTTGACGCTCACGACGCGAATGGCAGTCGCCGGGTTTTCAGTTCTGGCCGTCGCTGCCGGAGCTATCTTCGCTACCGCGCGAATCGAACCGGAGGCCAGGCCACAACTGCCTCCGATGTCCGCATCTATCGGCCTCGACCAGCTCGGGCGATACCCGCAGGCTCTGCGACAAAGCTCGGAGGACCTCATCGGCGGGCCAATGGAGCCGGTATCGTTTCTCTTCGTCGGCGACGCCCAGCAGCTCCGCTCTTCTTTCGAGCGAGCCGGATGGTCGCTGGCCGACACCCCGTCGGCAACGGGTTTGACGCGTGAGTTGATGGCCGTGATCCGCGACGCGCCCGATCCGCACGGCCCGGCGACGCCCGCGTATTTCAATGCCCAGCCGCAGGACTTCACCTTCGAACGAGCGTCCACCCCCTCCGGCTCCATCCGGCATCGCCACCACATCCGCATCTGGCGCACCTCCCTCGGCCTCGATCCTCGGACGCCGGTTTGGGCTGCTACCTGCAGTTACGACGAAGGAATCGAGATCGTCCTAAAGCCGTACCTGCTGACCCACCGCATCGATCCCGATGTCGATCGCGAGCGTGAGCTGATCGACGCACAACTGCGAGGAGCGGGGGACAGAGACGTGGGATTCGTCGTGGTCACCGGACCGCACCGCGGACGGAACGCTGGCGGCGACGCCTTCTTCACTGACGGCCGGGCACACGTTCTTCTGTTAACGCCGACGATAATTTTGCATGACGCTCCTACGCCACCCCGCGACCGAACGCAGGCACGATCGTACTGGCGTTCTTCGTTACGGTTGGGACGGAGGGGGATCTCGCCGATTACATTCGCCGCACCAGGCTTGATCGCGTCCGCTATCTGTTCGATGGCCACGGATGTGAGGCGATCGCCCGGAGCGACGTAGAACATCTCTCATTCGTCACCGCGCCAGACCGGCTGCGTGCCGCCGTCGGTGGAGATCTGCCCAAGTGAGAACCGTTCGGAGGATAGCAGCAACGTACGAATGCCACCGAGATCAACGTAATCGCTCCAAATGTCGCCGTTTACTGGACGTTCCCCTGCCATCTCGATCCATTCGCGAATGACGGTCTTCACGTTCGCGATTGCCGCTTCATACGTAGGCCCGTCTGCCGCGCATCCGGGCAGTTCGGGAACCTCGGCGATAAAGGCACTGTACCGCCTCGGATCGGGACCGTAACCTTCCGTCGGCCGCCCGTGGTCAGCGCGCCAGTCTCACTCCGTACTTTTTCGCCAGGTAGTCCTCGACCTGAGTCCGCTCCGCGCCGGTGAGCACGCGCGCGTAGACGATCATCTCGGCGATGTCACCCTTCCAGAACTGACTGAAGCTCGTCCCGGTGCCGCCGATGTAGAGGCTCGGCAGCGCCTCGCCCCAGTGGGTCTCGAATTTGGTCACCGCCGGCTTCCCATCGATCCAGCCGTTGAACTCGGTGGCGGTGTATTGATCGGTGGAGAGATAGAGCTGATTCGCTTTCAGCGCAAAGTAGCCGGCCACGCCGCGATCGCCGGCGAAAATCACGTAGTTCTTCCCGTCGCCGCTGCGATCGTCCAGGCCGGCAGCGCGGTCGTAGTCTCCGTTGTCGTCGCCATACACGCTGCGCAGGGGGTTCGTCGCCTCGGTGGCGCTGTTGAACACCGTGATGACCGTAACTTGAGGCCACGAAGCGGGGCTGATGTCGATGTTCGTCTTCAGCATGTTCGCTTCTCCGTCGAAGCGCACCGCAGCATGGCCATTGATGGCGCTGGCCGCGGCGGACGGCTGAGCGTTTTTTTCACCAGACGATGCTGAGACGTTTGGCACGAGCGGGTTGGTCCATGATGCGAGCTTCCCGCCGGCGGCGGACTTCATTGCGTCGTCGCCAGTCAACCAGAGGGCGAGGCCGTTCCCGGGAATCGGAGCATTCGCGGCAAGAGGGACGTTCGGAATCGGCGTGGGCCCCTTCGGCGCCGGCACAGTGCTCGATGTTGTCGCAGCCGGCGCGGGCACGGCAGGCTGCGGCGACGTATTCTGGACGGGGGCCTCCTCTTTCTTCCTGCAACTAGCCAGCGCCAGGCCGGTGACGAGCAATACCGCGACGATTTTTCTCATTGTCAGGCATCGTACCGCAGCAGCGCTTCAAATCGCGAAATGCGAAGCTCCGTCCCCAATCAGGATCTGCCGAAGGCGACTGGATCGAGCTGCTGATTCCGCCGGCCGGGGAGCGGCGGGGCAGTTAGCTAACTCCGGGGACTCCGCGGCTTACTCCACGCGGCGACGTTGAGGGGTAACTCTGCGCTTTACTGAACGTGGCCCGGCTGCCGAGCCGCGCTCCGAGAGTGCAGTACCATCGTGGTCGCGTGGCCACGCCGCTGAGG
>JADGNX010000381.1 GCA_017883265.1 Thermoanaerobaculia bacterium | reverse complement strand
TTTCTGGTTTCTGCTTTACTTCGGCGGGTCGGTCAGGAATCCCACCTTTTGAGCGCCACCCTGATGGGCGGCGTCCATGGCCTCGACGGCGCGGTCGAAAGCCACGCTGTCCTCGGCGTTGACGAAGACGACGCGGTCCTTCGGCGCCCGAGACTGCATCTGTGCAGCGATCTGATTGGTCAGTTCCTTGATGTTGGCCATCCTGCTCGAATTGAGATAGACGCCGTCGCCCTTGACGTTGATGACCAGTTGCGTCAGCTCCTGCGGAGGCGGCGCCCCTGTGATCTCGACCTTTGGCGGAACCTCGACGTCCAGACCCATCTGGAGGATCGGGGTCGCCACCATGAAGATGATCAGCAGCACGAGGACGACGTCTACGAGCGGCGTGATGTTGATCTCGGATTGAACCCCCGAGCCGGTTCCTGCGCTCATGGCCATTGGCGTCGGCTCCTCGACTACGTCCTGCCCTTTGCTATCTGCGAGCCGGCCTGCTGGTTCTCGGTCAGGATGGCCACCTGCGTGAATTCCGCTTCGTTGGCAGCCTTCATCACCGCCCGCACTTTGCCGAAATTGATCCGCTTGTCGGCCTTGAGCATCACCGCCCGGCTCGAATCCTTCTGATGCTCGGCTTTGAGGTAGCGCCCGAGATCGCGGTCGGGGATCCAGTCCTGGCCGACGAATACCGTGCCGTCGGTCTTGATGGAGATGATGAGATCGCCCTCTTTCCCAGGCTTCTTCTCAGCGTGTGCTCCCGCCGGCAGCACGACGTCGACGCCCGACTGCAGCATCGGCGTGACAACCATGAAGATGATGAGCAGCACCAGGCAGACGTCGACCAGAGGAGTGACGTTGATGCCACCCTTGACTTCGTCCGGACTGCCTCCACCTGCACCGAAAGCCATTGGCCGGCTCCTAGCGCACCCGGGCGCGCGCTTCGTTCTTGATGAAGTAATCGATGAGCTGCGACGAGGAGTTGGACATCTCTACCTGGAAGCGCTCGATCTTGTTGAGGAAGTAGTTGTAGAGCCAGACGGCCGGGATGGCCACAAACAGTCCGAAGGCCGTCGTGGCCAGCGCCTCGGCGATACCGGAGGAGACGGCTCCCAGTCCGCCCGACCCGGAGAGGGCCATGCCCTGAAAGGCGTGAATGATCCCGACGACCGTGCCGAAGAGTCCGATGAAGGGAGCGGTGGTGGAGATGGTGGCCAGATTCCCGAGCCCCTTCTTCATCTCCGCCGTGGTCATGAGCGTCTCCCGCTCGATGGCCCGCTTGCCCGATTCCACGATGTCGAAGCCCTCCGGCAACTGCTGGCTGCTCTCGTAGTGGAACTCGGTCAGGCCGGCCGTCAACACGCGCGCCAGGTGACTGTGCCGGTATTTCTTGTCTGAGGCGAAGTTGATGGCCTCCTCGAGCTTATGGTGCTTGAGAAGGGGAGTGACCCCGAGAGCCACCTCCAGAGATTCGCGCCTGGCCTTGTAGAAACGCCAGATGCGCTCGATGGCGATGGTCAACGACCACACCGACATGAAGGACAGGACGATGACTACGCCGCGGGCGGTCCAGTTCATCGAGTGCCACATGCCGACCAGACTGAAAGATCCCTGCAAGCCTTCCATACTTCTCCTCTCCTCGATACTGCGAAGCGCGTGTCGCTATTGCAGACGGAAATTGATCGTCAGGTTATAGATGACCGGAACCGGTCTTCCATTAAGGGTGCCAGGTTTGAACTTCCATTGCTGTACTGCCTTCATGGCCGATTCGTTGAGTCCCATCGGAAGTCCTTTGAGTACGCGGATGTCGGTCACGTCGCCATTCTGGTCGATGATGGCCTCGAGGATGACCACTCCTTCGATCCGTCCCTTCCGGGCGATCTCGGTATAGTCGGGATCCTTCCTGTTGATGGCGATGGGAGCGGAGACGTCACCGCCGACCCGCACCGGCTTGTCGCCGGTGCCGCCGATCTGGCCGCCGAGCGTTCCTCCCAGTGTGCCGCCGATCACGCCGCCGATGACTCCTCCGACCACCCCCCCTACGACGCCCCCGACCTGGCCGCCTACGACGCCTCCCTCCTGGCCGCCGGTCGTATCGGTCGGGACGTCGACCCTGGGCACTTCCTTCGGAGTCTCGGTCGGCTGATGGAAGGTGGTGTGTGGCGTGGTTTTCGGCGTCTCGATGTGCGGCGTCGTCGTCGGATGCGAGGCCACCGAGGAGGCCGGAGGTGGTGGTGGCGGTGGTGGGGGTGGTGGGGCGGCAGCCGTCACCAGGAAGGCGTTGATCGGTTTCTCGATGACTTGCGGATTCTGTTTGACCCAGTAGCCGGCGGCGACGACCGCGCCGACCAGCACGACGTGAAGGATGATCGAGATGACTCCGGTGACCCAGCCCCCCTTCTTCTTATCCCGGTTGGCAGATTCGATCAGGATATCGTCGAACATCGCGGCTCTCCTCACGGCCCGCAAGCGGACGTGGCAGGAACGATTTCAGGCATGATGCCAGAGATCGACTTGTCCGCCGCAATTTTGCGGATTCCGGCGTTGCACTGTTGATGCTTAGACACCGAGAGCGTCTCAATGCGAACCACGAAGCAGCAAGTAGAGTGGGGCCGCTTGCGGGCCTCGGCGGCGTCATCCGGGTTCTCGAAACGCCACACCGCTCATCCGGCTTTCCGGGCAGTTCTCTGCTACAATCCGCGTCCCATGGCGGGAAGCAATCCGCCTCGAGGTGCGTTAGCGCCCCGAATCCCTCCGATTGGGGCCGTAGCTCAGTTGGGAGAGCGCCTGAATGGCATTCAGGAGGTCGACGGTTCGATCCCGTTCGGCTCCACCAATCGACTGAAACAGTTACGCGGCCTTTCGGCCGCGTTTTGTTTGCTGTCTCTATTCCGCGCCCCCGAGCGCGCCCCCGAAAATCGATTACCCATGCAGCACGGCTCAGTCGAGCGCGCGTCGGCTCCTCAACGGTTCCGGTGGCGCTCAACTTCGGTCTCCATGAGTCGACTTCGAAAGAATGGCTCTCGCCGCCGATCAACTCCCGCACGACCGCGTCGTTCCCGATGCGACGGAGCGAGACTCGGACTCGCGCACGCAGGTAAGGCTCGTGGGCGTTGCCGCATGGCTATCCCGCGCGAACCATCGACGTTAATTCAGCATCGAGCCGTTCCGTCAGCGCGTTCTGTGCCGCGGCGACCGCCTCGGCGTTCCCGGCCTTCAGGCCGGTCGTGAGATCTTTCATCGCGCTGCCGGCTTCAAACGGATCGCCATTCTTCGATTTCCTGCGATGAGCGTTGACGACCTGCGCGATCGCTTC
>JADGNX010000380.1 GCA_017883265.1 Thermoanaerobaculia bacterium | reverse complement strand
AGGTAAGAGAATCATTCCACAGGCCCATGCGGGCAGGAACGGCGGCTACCTTACAAATCTCGACCTGCGGTGGGAAGCGGCTGAGGGGTTTTCTCTGGGCCCGGCCGGCCGAGCCATCGACAACGGTCTGGCCGTGGTTGTTCCGGATGTGGGCACGGAGACTTTGCTGGCCTGGAAGGAGGAAGCAATCCGGCTCGGTTTTCCCGGCGCCGTCTGCTTGCCGCTCTCGGACACCAACCGGACGTTTGGTGTGCTGGTCCTGCACCTCGCCGAGATCCGGGACCTGCCGGCCGATGAGCTCCTCCTTCTGGAAGAGCTGGCTGGGAACCTGGCCTTCGGAATCGTCACTTTGCGTGCCAGCGTGGAACAGCGCCGCACCAACGCTGCCGTCCTGGCCATGGCCCAGGGCGTCTCCGCCAGCACCGGAGCCGAGTTTTTCGAGAAGCTCACGACGAGTCTTGTCGAGGCCCTCGGCGCTCAGGCCGGGTTCATCTCTCAACTCACACCTGGAGAAGAGCCTCCTTTACGAACTCTCAGCGCCGTCATCGACAGCCGGCTGGTCTCCGGTTTCGAACACGGGGCGGACTGGCCGCCTTGCGAACAACCAGATGAAGACGATCTCTGGATCGTGCCACGCAATGCCTATCGCCTCTACCCGCAATGCACTTTGCTGACGTCGGGGAAGATCGAGGCGTACGCCGGAACGAGACTTCTCGATCCGGGCGGGCAGGTGATCGGGATGATGTGGGTGCTCTTTCGACAGCCACTGACCCAGCAGGGGTTCGTTGCCTCCACGCTCCAGATTTTTGCCTCACGAGCGGCGGCTGAGCTCGAACGGCAGATCGGGGACGTTCAGGTACGTAGACAAGCCGCGCTGATCGACGAGGCCCCGAACGGAATTTACGTGCAGGATCTCGCAGGCCGTATCGTCTTCTGGAACAAAGGGGCTGAGCGCCTTTACGGATGGCCCGGCGCCTATGTCATAGGGCGTCAGGCTGATGAGCTGTTCCGCCTTGCTGCTGAAGGAATCGAAGCTACAGAGCGCCTGGTGCGGGAGACCGGATCGTGGAGCGGCGAGATCGTGAAGGCGACATCGTCCGGTTCTCTCGTGACGGTCGATTGTCGCGTCACCCTGCTTCGCGATGAGGACGGACGCCCTCGGTCGGTTCTGGTCATCGATACGGACATCACGGAGCGCAAGAAGCTGGAACAGCAGTTTCTTCGCGCTCAGAGAATGGACAGCATCGGCACGCTTGCAGGCGGGATCGCGCACGATCTGAACAATATGCTCATGCCGATCATCATGGGCGCTACGCTGCTCAAGCGCCTCGACGCGGATGAGAAGAGGCTGAAGACCATCGATAACATCGCACGGAGCGCCCTTCGCGGCGCGGAGCTCGTCAAGCAGGTACTGTCATTTGCGCGCGGGGTCGAGGGTTCCCGCGTTTCGGTGCGGCCGGACCTCGTGATCAACGAGGTGGCTGCGATGGCTGAGAGCACGTTCCCCAAGGACATCGCTGTGGAGACGGAAGTGGCGCAAGACATTCGCTCCATCGCCGGCGACCCGACTCAGATCAATCAGGTGCTCTTGAATCTCTGTGTGAACGCGCGGGACGCCCTGCCGGGCGGAGGCTCGATCGGCATTTCAGCGAGAAACGTCGACGTGGATGAAAAATTCGCTGTCTCCCACGGCGGCGTGGTGGGCGGGCCATATGTCGTCCTGGAAGTCTCGGATAACGGCACCGGCATGACGCAGGAGATCGTCGACCGCATCTTCGAGCCCTTCTTCACGACGAAAGAGCCTGGTAAGTCGACCGGTCTCGGGTTGTCGACGTCGTTCGGCATTGTACGAAGTCACGGGGGCTTCCTGAACGTCTATAGCGAGCCGGGACGAGGAAGCGTCTTCAAAGCTTACTTCCCGGCCGAGGCAGAGGACCCTACCGCACCGAAGGTCGGATCCGGGCCCGAGACTCTGCACCGTGGCAACGGAGAACTGATCCTGGTCGTCGACGATGAAGTCTCCATTCTGAGCATGACAAGAGAGACGCTGGAAGAGTTCGGATACAGGGTCGTAACCGCGGAGGACGGCGAGCAGGCCATCCATCTCTACGGCCAGCGCCATTCTGAGATCGCACTGGTTCTCACCGACATGATGATGCCGATCATGGGTGGGCCGGCTCTGATCGCCGCGCTCGAGAGAATCGATCCGGAGGTAAGAATCGTTGCAGCGAGTGGCCTCCGCGCCAACGCAGGTGCCGGGCAGACCTCGAGCAGCGGCGTTCGCCGCTTTCTCGTTAAGCCCTACGGCACCGAAGTCATGCTCGACACGATCTTCGACATACTCAGCCCTTCAGCAGGTCGGTCGCCGGGAGCGCCTCAATAGTAGCGTGACCATACTGCCGCCACGCCGGCGAGGTTGGCAATGCACGACACGAGCGGGACTGCGACGCGGAGCACTCGCGAGCTCCGAATGCTGCCTGCCGCGGCGGTGATGGCCAGCGGCATCAGCGGGACGAAATAACGTCCCTGCACGCCCTCCAGCGTCGGACTGCAGACCGGGGTCCAGACCAGGTACTGCGAGGCGAGGACCGCGGCGATCCCGGCGGCGAGCGCGAGTGCCGCCATGAGACGCATGACCGGGTGCACGGCGGCCGACGCGCACGCCGTTGCCAGGAGCACGACCAGCAGCTCGGCTGCCATCAGCGCACGCGGTATTCGCACGTCCAGCCAGCCGAGACGTCCGACCATCTGTTCCATGTACGCGGGACCGTGATGCCGAACGGCGCTCACCACGACGCGGGCAAACTTTCCCGGATCCTCGGTCATGCATCGCATCTGCAGCCGCGGGCTCACCCCTTCGCTCTCCCGGGCTGTGAAGTAGTCGCGGCGGGCCATCGCCGCCGATGCGCCAAGGCCTGCCAGCATCGCAGCGACGATGATGGTGTATGCAACGGCGGCTCGCCCTCGCGTCGCGAAACGTCGCAGCGGGATCGCGAGCGCGACCAGGCCGCTGCCCGCATAAACTCCCTTGCAGAGTCCGGCGGCCAGTACCAGCAACGCCAGACAGGCAAACTCCCCCGTCGTCATGAGGCTCTTCCTGTGCGCCGTCCGTAGCGCCACAGCGACGAGCACGAAAACGATGGCGGTCGTCGCTGCATCGGTAGACCACGACCCGGCCAGGAACAGCGGCATCGGCATTGCGGCAGCGGCGAAGAAGGCCCAGGGCGCAACTGGTGTCAACGCGATCGCGCAGGAGACGAGGGCGACGTAAAGAGCGAGGTTCGCCAGTCTCCCAAGATAGAACGTAA
>JADGNX010000379.1 GCA_017883265.1 Thermoanaerobaculia bacterium | reverse complement strand
AAGGCCTCCCTCGATCCACTTCTGCTGCGTCTTGGCCTCCTCCGGAATGGGATAACCGGGCCGGCCGGGCGCTCCGGCATCGCTCTCATCCTCGGTAGTGAAGAGGACAGGGACGAGCGGCTGGTCGCCACTGACGACGACGTAGGGCATGCCTAAGATCGGCGCGGACAAGTCGTCGCTGTCGCCGCCGAAGTCGGGATGCAGCATGGTGGCGGGGCGGATGAAGTCGATGAAGGCGGCGCTCTGCGGATCGACGGGGGCGGCGGTGACGTCGGCATTCCACCAGTTGTCCGAAGGGAAGAGCGGGAGCGGTTGGGGGAGATCGCCGCCGCGGATGGGGGATGTCGGTTGCGCCGATGCAGCGCCGGCGCAGAGGAGCGCGATCAGGACGGCAACGAGCGCGGGCGAGTTTCTGGTCATGCGGCGGTACCGGGCGTCAGTTTTCCATAAGGGGCGTGGTCGTGCAATGCCGGAGATCTCGTTCGGGATGACAGGTTCCCCGTCGGGGCCGGCTGTTGTTCGCTGTTCTAGAGGACGCCGCTCGGCTCGACGCCGAGCGGTTTCGGCGGCCGAGGCGGCCGCCGCTCCACTTTCCCTCACTCATGGTCGGGATGACGAGGCGGTGCGCAGAGGGGCGGTCAACGGTCGCGGAAGTCGAGGCGCAGGGTGGTGGCAGCGGCGAGCAGTCGCTTGTCGCGCGTCCAGAGCTGGGCGGACTCCGTGAGGCTGACCGCGGCGAGGAGGTGGACGTCGACCCATCCGAGGCCGCGTCCCATGAGGCGGTGCCGCTCGATGAGATGGAGCGCTTCGTCATCCGTCGCGACCGCCGTGGCCGGGAGGGCAGCGAGCAGGCCCAGAAGCTCCCGGCGGTTCTTCAGATTCCCGCACGCGAGCTCGCCGATTACGAAGGGATGCGTCATCACCTCCTCCCGCTCCAGCGCGGTGGCCAGCGCCGGCGAGCCTCTGCGAAGGTGATCGATCCAGACGGAGGTATCGGCGAGGATCACGACGGCCGGCGCCGGCGAGGAGCGGTGAGCCGCGGCTCGCTTCCGCCGAGTCGGGCCAGGCGACGGGCACTCTCTCTGGCGATGAGCGCGCGCAGCCCTTCGTGAATCAGCGCGGTGCGCTCGAGGGTACCGGTGACACGCCGGGCTTCTTCGATCAGATGCTCGTCGAGATTGATGGTCGTGCGCATGGTGGGACTCTCCGAATGATGCACGCATGATACATCACTTGACGCATCGAAAAGCATCACGCTGTTAGTTCGCAGCTCTACAGGACGCCGCTCGGCTCGACGCCGAGCGGTTTCGGCGGCCGAGGCGGCCGCCGCTCCACGACTCTCCCTTCGGTCGGATGATGGCTGGTTCGCATAGAATCGCTCGAACACGAGCTGACACAAAGGGGGGACACATGCGCAGATGTTTGCTGGTTGTTCTGGCTTTGGTTATTGCTTTGCCGCTGGCGGCCGATGAGGGGATGTGGTTGTTCAACCGGCCTCCGCTCGGGATGCTGAAGCAGAAGTACGACTTCGTGCCTTCGCAGGCCTGGCTCGATCATCTTCAGAAGTCGTCGGTGCGATTCAATAGCGGCGGTTCCGGCTCCTTTGTCTCCGCCGACGGACTGCTGCTCACGAATCATCACGTGGGCCTCGACTGCCTTGCGAAGATCAGCGATACGAAGCATGACTATGTCGCTACCGGCTACCACGCGAAGACGCATGCCGACGAGGTGAAGTGCGTCGATCTCGAGCTGAACGTCCTGATGTCGATCGAGGACGTCACCAGCCGTGTCAGTGCGGCGGTCAAACCGGAGATGGCGATTGCGGACGCCACGGCCGCGCGGCGCGGCGTCATGGCCGCCATCGAGCAGGAGTCGTCGCAGAAGACGGGGCTGCGCAGCGATGTGGTGACGCTCTATCAGGGCGGCGAATACCACCTCTATCGCTACAAAAAGTATACCGACGTCCGCCTGGTGTTCGCCCCTGAGGTAGCGGCTGCTTTCTTTGGAGGCGATCCCGACAATTTCGAGTATCCGCGCTACGACCTCGACATCTGCTTCTTCCGGGCTTACGAGAACGACAAGCCGGTCCATCCGGCCGAGTATCTGAAGTGGGCCGAGACCGGAGTCCACGACGGCGACCTCATCTTCGTCTCCGGTCATCCAGGCGGCACGGACCGCCTCAACACGATGTCGCATCTTCAGTTTTTCCGGGACGTCCAGTATCAGTTCACGATGAATCTGCTGCGGCGGCGGGAAGTGCTCCTGAACACGTACAGCGAGCGCACTACGGAAAACGACCGCCGGGCCCATGACGACCTCTTCTCGATCAAGAATTCCAGAAAGGCCTATGTGGGCCGAATGGCTGGCCTTCAGGATCCTACGATCTGGGCCGCGAAATCCGCCGCAGAGTCGGCTTTGCGGCAGAAGGTGGCGGCCGATCCGCAGATGAGCGCGCAGTACGGAGGGGCCTGGTCGATGGTGGATCAGGCACTGGCAACCTATCGTCCCATTTATGTCGAGTGGCGCTTCCTGGAAGTAGGTTCGGCGTTCAACTCGCGCCTCTTCGCCATCGCACGCGAGCTGCTCCGGCTTCCGGAAGAGACGAAGAAGCCGAACGGCGAGCGGCTGCGCGAGTATCGCCAGTCGAACCTCGAGTCGGTCGAGCAGGACCTCTATTCCGAGGCTCCGATTTACGACGATCTGGAGACGATTCAACTGGCAGATTCTCTCTCGAACTGGATCGAGGTCCAGGGTGCCGATGATCCTCTCGTCAAGCAGGTTCTGGCCGGCAAGTCGCCGCAGCAGCGCGCCTCCGAGCTGGTGCGGACCTCGAAGCTCCGCGATGTGGCCACCCGCAAGCGGATGGCCGCGGGAGGAGCGGCGGCAAGCGATCCGATGATCGAGGTGGCCCGGCTCGTGGACGCGCGCTCGCGCGAGCTTCGCAAGCAGGTGGAGAACAACGTCCAGGAGCCGCTGCGGCAGGCCTACGCAAGGATTGCGAACGCCTCGTTCAAAGTCAGCGGCGGCGAGAGCTACCCGGATGCGACCTTCACGCTGCGCTTGTCCATCGGCACGGTGAAGGGATTCGACGACAACGGAACGGCAGTGCCCTTCTCGACGACCATCGGCGGGACCTTCGCCCGATCGGCGGAGCACGACAACCAGCCGCCCTTCAACCTGCCGAAGACGTGGATGGCGAAGAAGGAGACGCTCGCGCACGACCAGACGCCGTTCAACTTCGTCTCGACGGCCGACATCATCGGCGGAAACTCCGGAAGCCCCGTCGTCAATCGGGCCAATGAGTTCGTGGGGATCA
>JADGNX010000378.1 GCA_017883265.1 Thermoanaerobaculia bacterium | reverse complement strand
TCGGATTTCTCGGATTCAACTCCACCACGCGCGAGGACGCCTGGAGCGAAGAGACCATCGCCCTGCTCAAGATCGTCGGGGAGATTTTCGTCAGCGCCATCGAGCGCAAACGGTCGGAGAAAGCTCTGCGGGTCAGCGAGAGGCAGCACCGACTGCTCTTCGAACGGAACCTGGCCGGCGTCTATCGCAATGCGCTCGATGGCCGCATCCTGGACTGCAACGATGCGCTGGCCCGCTTCCTCGGATACCAGGACCGCGAGGAGCTCATCGGAACATCTGCCTACGATCTCTATTTCGAGAGCGGAGACCGGGAAGGCTTCCTGGCCAGGCTCCGCAAGTACGGGCATTTCTCCAGCGTGGAGATCTGCCTCAAGCGGAAGGATGGAACGCCCGTCTGGCTCCTGGAGAGCGTCAGCCTGGTGCACGATGGGGAGCGTGAGATTCTGGAAGGGACTCTCATCGACATCAGCGGCCGGAAGCTCTCCGAGAATGCACTGGCCCAGAGCGAGCAGCGCTATCGCGCCCTCGTGGAGAGGATGCGCGAAGGGCTGCTGCAGGTCGACAACGACGACCGCATCGAGTTCGTGAATCCGCGATACTGCGAGCTGATCGGCTACTCGCGTGACGAGCTGATAGGGCGGATCGCCTATGAGTTTCTGGCGTTTCCCGAAGACCATGACCTGATCAGAAAGAAAAATGATGAGCGCCGCCGGGGCATCTCCGAACAGTACGAGATCCGCGTGCGCCGAAAAAACGGCGACGTCATCTGGGTCGAGGTCGGCGCCGGGCCGGTTCTCGACGCCAACGGCACCGTGATGGGGTCCATCGGTGTTTACAACGAGATCACGGCGCGGAAGCTGGGAGAAACGGCGTTGCGGGAGAGTGAGGCCCGTTACCGCCTCATGGCCGAGAACAGCACGGACATGATCTCGCGTCACGCCCTCGACGGAACCAATCTCTACATTTCGCCTGCATGTACGGCGCTGCTGGGTTACGAGCCGGTCGAGCTGATCGGCATCTCCTGCTACGCTTTCATCCATCCGCTTGACGAGCCCTACATGGCCGAGGCGCAGTCTCGGATGCTCGAGGAATCGACTCCCTCCACGGTCAGCTACCGCATCCTGCACAAGAACGGTTCCTACGTCTGGTTCGAGACCACCAGCCGGCCCCTCATGTCATCGGACGGCGTCATCCGCGAGGTCATCGCCGTGTCGCGGGACATCAGCGAGCGCAAGAAGGTCGAAGAGCAGATCGAGTATCAGGCCTACCACGATGCGCTGACGGGGTTGCCGAACCGGCTGCTGTTCAAGGATCGACTGACCGTGGCCCTCGCGCATGCCCGCCGCCAGCAGCGGCCTCTTGCCGTCATGTTCCTCGACCTCGACCACTTCAAGCTGGTCAACGACACGCTGGGACACAGCACGGGGGATCAACTGCTCAAGGTGGTGGCCCAGCGGCTCCAGGAGAGCCTGCGTGAGGAGGACACCATCGCCCGAATGGGTGGCGACGAGTTCACCGTGCTTCTCTCCCGGCTGCACGGAACGGAAGACGCGCCGATGGTCGCCGCCAAGCTCCTGGAAACGATCGCCCAGCCGATCGCCGTCGATGGCCAGGAGCTCTTCATCACTACCAGCATCGGCATCGCCATCTGCCCTCACGATGGTGAGAACGCCGAGATCCTTCTCAAGAACGCCGACAACGCCATGTATAGGGCCAAGGAGACCGGCCGCAATTCCTATCAACTCTGCACGCCGGCCATGAACATCCGGGCCCTGGAGCGCCTGGCCATGGAGAACGGTCTGCGGCGCGCGCTCGAGCGGAATGAGTTCGTCATCCACTACCAGCCGCAGATCAGCCTGGCTACGGGAGCCATCGTGGGGATGGAGGCGCTGGTGCGATGGCAGCACCCGGATCAGGGCATCGTCTCTCCTGCGGCGTTCATCCCGGTGGCCGAGGATACCCGGATGATCGTGGAGATCGGGGAGTGGGTGCTGCGTGAAGCGTGCGTGCAGGCAAGGCGCTGGCACGACGGACCGTATCCGCTGGCCCGGGTGGCGGTGAATCTCTCGCCGCGGCAATTTCAGCACAGCGACCTCAAGAAGATGATCGCCGAGGCCCTCGACTACGCAGGCCTCGACCCGCATTTTCTCGAACTGGAGATCACCGAAGGGACGGCCATGCAGAACACGGAGCGCACCATAGCCACTCTCACCAGTCTCCGTGAGATGGGGGTCATGATCTCCATCGACGATTTCGGAACCGGACACTCATCGCTGAATTACCTGCGAACCTTTCCCATCGACAGCGTCAAGCTCGACCAGACGTTCGTGCACGAGATCGAAGTCAGCCCGCGCGACCGTGCCATCGTCTCCGCGGTGATCTCGATGGCTCACGGTCTGGGTTTGCGGGTGACGGCCGAAGGGGTGGAGACCGACGCCCAGCTCGAGTTTCTCCGGCAGGAGGGGTGCGATGACGTGCAGGGCTTCTACTTCAGCGCCGCGGTGACGGCTGATCGGATCGGGGATTTCGGGGAGCGGTGAGGGCCGGATCGATACGGTAGCTGTCACGCAAATCCGGCTTCCTATGAGCGGTTGAGGCAGACGAAAACAAAGTCGGGCGCGTGCGCACGGCCGTTCTTAACGGATAGTTGAAATGCTCCACCAGGACCACAATGCCTGACATTCTGATTGAGCAACTCGAGGTGCGGCGAGGCGACTATTGCCTCGCCGCACGTGATCTCGTGATCCCTTTACCGGGAACAACGTGGGTGTTCGGCGAAAACGGGTCCGGAAAGTCGACCTTTCTTGATGTACTGGCGGGCAGGCGGAGAGCGGCAGTCCTGCGAGTCGAACCCCGGCCGCTGCGCCAGAGCGACCTCAGGAGCATGTCCGCATACCTGTCCGAAGGGCGCTTCGCGCTCGACGAATTCACTCTCCGTCAAGCGGTCACGATCGCCAGGGTATTCTTCGAGGGATTCGCTACCGATGCGTTTTCGCGAGACGTTGAAGATGCCGGGCTGGCCATGGGACGGCCACTCGGGTCGTGCTCTTCCGGTGAACAGAGAATGATCGATGCACTCCTCATGCTCCACTCAGGACGAGCCCTAATCATCATCGATGAAGTCTTCGCCCATCTCGATTCGAAACGGGCCAGCCTGACCGAACGTGCGATCGCCGTCGCGTCTCGGACGAGCTCCGTGGTGATCGCTACACAGGAGCTCACGGTCAGACAGCCCTCTCCGGCGCAGTGCGTTACCTATCAGGTGAAGCGACAGAACGGCGGGGCATCGGTTTGCGCGTTCTAAGAGAAGTAGGCGGTTGCCTCG
>JADGNX010000105.1 GCA_017883265.1 Thermoanaerobaculia bacterium | reverse complement strand
GCAGCACGCGACCACGCCTGGCTGGAGAGGTTCCTGACCGCGCCGGACGAGGTGCTCAAATCGGGCGACCCGATCGCCGCGGCGCTCTATGTCAAATACAAGAAAGTGAAGATGCCGAACCTCAGGCTGGGAGAGAAGGACGTTGCCGAACTGATCAAGTTCCTGACCGTTCCTTCCGCATCTCGCGAAGCGACGCGGAAGCCCGGAGCGGCGCGCTGATGTGAAGAGGGGCAGGGCGCCGGCGAGCGACCCTTTCATAAATCGAGAAGATCCGTTCGGCCACCGTTCGAAAACCGTATTGCCGCACTGCAAGCTCACGCAACCGGAGCGGGTTGAACGGACCGGTCACGATCTTCCTCATGCCGTCCGCAAGACCGTCCAGATCATCGCGATCGATCAGGATCCCGAGCTCCGGGGTCAGGATCTCTTCCGGACCGCCACAGCGGGTGGCCAGGACCGGCAGCCCCGTCGAGAGGGCCTCGATGAGCACGACGCTGAATGTCTCGCAATCGCTCGGCAGAACGAGAGCCGACGCTTTCCACATCTGTTGACGAACTCCGCTTCTGCTCAGTGGCCCGGTGAATTCGACCGCTTCATCCAGGGCCAGAGCATGGACCCACTGCCTGAGGTGAGGTTCTTCCTTCCCTGAGCCGACGATCACGAGGCGGGCTTCCGGCTGGCGTTGTCTGAGGCGGGCAAAGGCGCGGATCAGGAGGTCGATCCTCTTGCCGGGAATGAGGTCGCCCACCGAGAGAAAACGCGCTGCCGAGGTGCGCGGCACTGGGGGAAGCGTGAAGAAGTCGGGATCGACTGCATTCGGAACGATTTCGCAAAGCGGAGTGCCGGCGATGCGATCGACACTTCTGCCGAGGACGGTGCTGACAGCCATCACGCCGGCCGCACGCTGATAGATCCGGCGCGCTCGCGAGAGATCGCCGCCCGCAAGCCGTCCCATCAGAATTGAGCTGGAGTGCTCGGTGATGACATAGGGGCGCCCCAGATCCTGTGCCGCGCGCATGCCGGCCCATCCACCCCACATGGCGGACTGCGCATGGATCAGATCGGGAACGCCGTAGCGGGCCGCGTATGACTTGACCAGATGACGCATCAACTGCGACCAGGCCAGGCTTCCGAGCGTGGTCTGAGCGAATGTGCTCCAACCCTTCATCCGAAGCGTCGGGATGTCAGACTCCTGGCTGCAGTCGATCTGGAAGTGACTCTCGGCCAGAGCGGAGGGGGTGAGGCGCGAGAGACTGCGCCGTTCGACGAAGGCCAGTCCGACCTGGAGGCCGAGCCGTTTGAGCGCCCTGGCCTGGTCGTGGAAGAAGGCGCCGCGCCACGGTTTGTCGATCGTGCTGTACCAGGATGGGACAAAGAGAACGTGCATGGGAGAGACTCCGTTGCTCGCGGCGTTTGTCGAATGGATCGTCTGCGCGTTCCTGACGGTCCCAGAGCTCTCCAACCGTCCGGTGTCGTTACGACCGGGGGCCTCGAGAGTTGAACCGAGTCCGCGGATCCACCCGAAAATCGCCGCTTCTCACCGCGTGCACAGACAGAAGTGTCTGTGCTGTCTGTGCTACACAGACAGAAGGTCTGTGCTACAGGTCCGGCAGAACGAAGAGATGTCAGGATCGGAAGATCCGCTCCAGGAGAGCCGGCGGCAGCGACGCGCCGCCGCCGGGTCCTCGTACTTCAGCTCAGGAAATGGCGGTGGTGAACAGGACGCTCCCGTCGTTGCCGATGCCGACGACCGAGCGCGTGGTTGTTCCGCCGCTGGTCGTAGCCGGCGTGACGACGAGGGCGTAGGTGCCGCCGCTGAACGGCTTGAGCTCCTCGACGGCGCCGGTGAGAGTCCGGGTCCACGTCGTGGCTCCCGTCGTAGCGGAGATGGCTGAGAGGGTCGAGGTGATCGTTCCGTCCGTCGCTTTTGTCTCGCTGACCGAGATCAGGTTCGTCCCGGAAAGAACGAGGTGTTCCCGGCCGTTGATCGTGGCCGTCCATGCGATTGCGCCGCTCGGGCTGATCGCCGTGACCTTCGTCGTGGCCACGCTCGATGCGACGGTGGTGCTCTGAAGGTAGAGCGTTCCGTCGGATCCTACGATTGCATCGGCACCATCGTGGCCTCCGTCAAAACCGGCAGCAGGGCCTGCTCCGCCGTGTCCCTCGTTGGCTGCCGCCAGTGACGCCAGCATGGTGAATGCGAGTGTTGCAATGAGTGCTTTCTTCATCTGTATCTCCTTTTTCCCGTGTTTCGTCTGCCGGGATCGGAGACTCCATAGCTCAAGCGGAGTGCCACGACGCTGTAGAGGGAGAGCGCGATCTCGTGGGTCCGAATGACCCGCGATGAGGTCACGGCGCGGACCCGCGCCGAGTCGAAACGACCCGATCGGAAGCGGACGCCGCATCGCCCCGCGAATCGTGTTTGCCTTCCGAAGCACAGACAGCACAGACAGAAGTGTCTGTGCTGTCTGTGCTAGAGCGACGAGGGCGCCAAACTCCAGGCGGCGGTTTGCTTCGCCGGAGCTTGCCTGGAAGGTCGCCCGAAGAGGCGCCGATCTACGCGCTCACCCGCTGGGGGAAAGGGTTAGCGATGAGGTCCCGGGCCGTGGGGCGGCTGCTGCGGTGGCGGCGGGGGCGAAGAGGAACCGTGCCGATCTCCCGGGTTGTCCCGGCCATCGATGGAGCCGGTTCCGCGACCGTCTTTGCCTCCCCGATCGTTCTGATGTCCATCGGCTCCCTCTCTTCGTACGTCAGGAGGGGATTCGTGCCGGGTTGGAGGCTCCTTTGGTGAAAAGACGGACCGCTCGCCTGCATGGATCAGGAGTGGCTGCGGATTGAGCGGGGAGCGGACCTCGACGATCCCTTCGACGACGTCGAGCGTCGTCCGCCCCGCCGAGTCCACCGCGACGTCGTACTGTGTGCCGCGAACGGCCAGCAGCGCGCCCGGCGTGCTGACTACGCGGGGCTCATTGCCGGTGATCTTGTCGAAAGCCGCGCGCAGGCGGCCACGCTGCAGCGAGAGGATCACTCCGGGAGTGCCGCGTGAAAGCGTCAGGTCCGTCGAAGCGAAAATCTCGAATCGCGCGCCGTAGTGCTCCGAGGCGATGAGAGCGTACGAGAAGAGACCGGTACTGATCTGGTCACCTCCGTGCGCGAGCTGCCCTTTCGATGCCCGCACGGGTTGCCCGGGCGGGACCAGGGTGGTCACAGTGACCGTCCGCTTCACCGCATCGAATCGGTAGGGGAGGGAGCTCTGCTGCGCCGCGGTAGTGCCGGCGGCGATGAATACGATCATGGAGGCCAGGAGTTTTCGCATGGTGTCCTCAGGATTTCTCGATGGAGATCCCCATCCGCTTCATTTTACGTGCGAGCGTCTTGCGCTCGATGCCGAGTATGAAGGCGGCCTGGGTCTGGTTGCCCGCGGTAGCCCGCAGGACGCTCTCAATGTGTCTTCGCTCTGCTTCATCCAGTGGGAAGAGATCGCCTTCCGGCTCGGCCTGATCCCGATGCGGTTCTGCCGCCTCCGGAGGTAGTGCCGATCTCCCGGCGCCCAGAGACATCGACTGAAGGGCGCGCTCGGCGGTATTTGCATCGGTGAGCCCGCCCGAGTCGATGATGGTGCGTCGAATGACCTGCTCGAGCTCTCGGACATTGCCCGGCCAACGGTAGCCGGAGAGCAGATCGACCACTGATTGCGAGGGGCCTGGAACGACATCGAGATGCATCTCGGCGCCGATCTTTTTTCGGAAGTGGTCGATCAGGAGCGGGATATCGGAAGTCCTCTCCCGCAGCGGGGGAACGGCGATCTCATAGCCGGCCAGACGGTAGTAGAGATCCTCGCGAAAACGGCCGTCCGCGATCATCTGTCTGAGATCGCGGTGCGTCGCAGCCAGGACGCGGACCGAGACGTGATGGCTCTTGTCGCCTCCCAGCGGAGTGATCATGCCATCCTGGAGGAAGCGCAGAAGCTTGACCTGAAACGACGCGGAGATGTCGCCGACTTCATCGAGAAAGAGGGTGCCGCGATCGGCACGCGAGAGAGCTCCACGCCGGTCCTGGCGCGAGTCGGTATAAGCCCCTCGAACCGATCCGAACAACTCGTTCTCGAGCAACGTGTCGGGAATGGCGCCACAGTTCACTGTGATCAGCGGCCCCGACGAGCGGTGGCTGAGGTCGTGAACCGATTCGGCGACCAGCTCCTTGCCGCTGCCGCTCTCTCCCAGAATCAGAACCGGGACGTCGAGAGCCGCGATGCGGGCGATGGCCTTGTACATGGCGATCATCGACCGGTCCGATCCCACGATTCGCGACGGGGGACCCGGTTCGATCGCCGCAGCATCAGGCTGCGTTGCCACGGCGGCTGCAACGCGGGCCACGAGCTCCCCGAGCTCGAATGGTTTGGCCAGATAGTCGAAGGCACCGCTTCGGTGGGCCAGCGCCGTGGTCTCGATGCTGCCTCGAGCGGTCATCAGAATCACACGGGGGGGATCCCGGCGCTCCGAGATCGCCTCGAGCAGAGCGAGCCCGTTGTCCCCGGGCATGTAGATGTCGCTGACCACGACGTCGACCCGGCTCTTCCGGAGAATCGACATCGCCGCGGCCGCGTCGCCAGCCTGAAGGGTTCGATGGCCCGCTCTCTCGAGCGCCATGACCGCGCTCTCGCGAATTCCTGCATCGTCGTCGACCACCAGGACCGAGACCATCAGATTCCTCCGGCCGAGAGCGCCTCCTCCGCCAGGGGGAGTGTAAATCGAAACCGCGATCCACCCTGCGGAGCTTGCTGCACCGAGATCGAGCCGCCGTGCCAGCGCGCGACTTCTCCGACCAGAGATAGTCCGAGGCCGAGGCCTTCGGTTCCTGCCGCGGTCGATCCGCGGAAGAAGCGCTGAAAGATCCGTTGAGAGTCCGCAGCGGCGATCCCTGGTCCTCGATCCTCCACCTCCAGCACTGCCGATTCCGGTTCCCGGCTCACTCTGATGACAACAGGCAATGGCTCCTCCGAATACTTCAGGGCATTCCCGACCAGATTGTCGACCACCCGTTCCACGAGAACAGCATCACCGCGGACGGCGAGGCCGGGAGAGAACGTGAGAGCCAGCTGCCTGTCGGTGCTCATTCGCAGGAATTCGACGCGCGCTGCTACGAGCTCTCCCAGATCGAAGACTGTCGTGGAGTCCTGAAAGTCACGCAGAGCCAGACGTTCGAGGTCCAGCAAAGCGTGCACCATCGACTGAAGCTTGCCCGCCTCAGACTCCAGGAGTGAGGCCACGCGGCGGCGCTCGACCTCGCTCAGCTCGAATCCCCCGACCAGTTGCGTGAGACCGCGGATCGAGGCCAGAGGCGTCTTCAGCTCGTGCGCCAGAACGCGTTTCGATTCCGCCTCCTGGCCACGCCTCTCCGCGAGAAGAGCGGCGATCTCGTGGATGCGCGTACCGACTTCCGCGCTGCCGGCGTCCGGGATTCCGAGCCCGCTGGCCATGTGGGAGAGAGCCTCGCCGCCGCGGCGGACCGAGATCGCCAGGACCGTGAGCTCGACACCGAGAGCAGCCAGAAGGATCGAGGCCAGCGGGGCGAGAAACGGTACGGCGATTCCGGCGGCCGCGAGAAGGCCCATTCCGCCGAGGAGCAGGAGCGCCAGGGAGAAGGCGGATACTGCAAGGCGCCGGCGTCGCGATCGCCTTGCGTGCACGATCGCCCCAACGGCCAGACCGGCCAGGGCACCCGCCGCGATGGGCGGAACCCGATGGATCTCCTCCCCGCGCACGACCGATTCCGCGGCAGCGGCATGCACGGTAACGCCTGGATCGGCCGGCGTCTCGCTCTCGGACCGCTCATTCGGCGACACGGGAGTCAGGACGCGATCGCCGAGAGCGAATGCAGTGGGCCCGATGAAGACCAGCCTGCCGCGAAGAGCGATAGGAAGAGGTTCGCGCCGGAGCATCGAGAGAGCGCTGAGGGTTGGAATCGATCGCGGCGGCGTCCGGAATGCCGGCGCGATCGATCGGCCGACCTGAACAGCGGCGCCAGTTTTGAAACGCGCCGCTTCGATCGACAGGGCGCTCAGCGAGCGGTCGCTGCTCTGCTTCGTGGTGGCGAATCGTCGCACGATGCCGTCGCGATCGATCTCGAAGTTTCCGTGACCGAGGGCCACGTTACCGAGCGTGGCGGCGGGGCCGAGCCACTGTCCCCGCTCATCGAGAACGGCTACTGCGACCGACGGCACTCGCCCCAGTGCTCTGGCCAGATCCTGGTCTCCAGGCCGCGACTCGGCGAGGAGGATATCGAGAATCACCGCGCGCGCTCCTTCGTCTGCAGCGCGATCGACGATGCGCGCCAGCACGTCTCGCGACCAGGGCCAGGGACCGAGGGCGCGCAACGACGCCTCGTCGATGGCGATGACCGCGGTTGACGAGGCCGGTCGCGACGGGAGAAGGCGAAGTGCCGCGTCGCGCGCCGGATCCTCCGCCGAATCTCCAATCGGAGTGGCCAGCCAGAAGGTGATCGCAGCGGCCGTTGTCACTCCGGCGAGGATCGCTATGGCCGGACGACGCATCCACCTCATCGTAACTCGGTGACGGGAGAGTGGTGTGAAATCGAACGATCGAAGGGGTGGCCCGGAGTGATCAAACGCTTCGAGCTTCGCGTTTTCACGCGAGGCCCCCGTGCCGCGTTCGTCCTATCGAGAGTGACCGGCGTAGCCACTTGCAGCTCTTCCATGGCCAAGAGGTGATGCGACCTACGAAGCGACAGGCTATCGATTTTCGTGGCCCTTCAGTGGCATGATGACCCGGAGCTCGAAACTCCGGACGGAGTGAAGAAGCGGCGACGATGTCGTCGCGATCAAGAGCGGGTTGAACCATTGCGGTAGGAACGGAGACAGGAGGAATCATGGCCACTAAGAAGGCGACCACGAAGAAGTCATCCTCGAAGAAGAGCACCGCGAAGAAGGCCACAACGAAGAAGAGCACAAAGAAGAAAGCCACAACGAAGAAGGCCACGAAGAAAGCCCGCTCGAAAACCTCGAAGCGGACGCTGATCGAACCGACTCCCGGCGACAAGCGGTATGTGCGCCGAAACAAGAAGGGCGAGTTCAACAAGGTTGTCGATGTCGGCCGATCGCTTGCAGCGGACCGGCGCTCGAAGTCGACGACAAAGGCCAAACCGGGACAGGGCGACAGAGGCGACAGGTAGATCGTCAGAGTCGACAGGCCGGCGCGGGCAACCCCATTTCCTCACCGCTCGAACAGCATGACAGCGAGGCCTCCAGCAACGGCTGCAGGTCTCGCTGAATCTGCCCGGCGGCCCATAGTAACGGACGACCAATATCGGAATGCTCAGAACCCTCTGGGAGGCTATGTGCGTGGCCTATAGGTGTGCCGCCCTCTGCTGTTCGAAGCTCTGTCAACACGACACACACATCCGTTCGAGCCAAGGTTCTTAACGCGACGCCTTCCGCGTCCTCCAACCCGTGGTGTCTGCCACTACGAAGGAACTTCGCTTTCATTTCCTGTAACCATCGGTTAAGCGGAGGCTGGTGAGTGGTAAGATCGCAGCATCAGATCCGGTTAAGTGCCGGATCGACGGCAGATAACGAGAGTACGAGGGTGAGATGCTTAGAGATACAAGCAGGAGTAGTTTCGATTCCAGTCAGTTGACGCTGGCCCAGGCTCGGTTCGTCATCGATCGCGCTTTAGCGGATGGAAAGCTCAGCGCCGGGGATCTTCACCGATACCATTCGTCGATCGATAGTCACATTCAGGATCTTCACCGGCAGATCGCCGCTCTGACCGAATCGGGTCAAAGCGCCCCGAAGTCGCGGCGGCCGCGGAAGCGGCGCAGACGAGCCGGCCGCGCTGCAGCCGGCCGCCCGGCGGCTGGCCGACCGGTAGCGGCGGCAGACGAGGGGAGTGCGCGATCCGCCGCGACTGCGTCCCCTGCCTCCAAGCCGCGCAAGCGGGCTCCCCTCACCATCACGCCGGAGCGGAGAGAGATGATGAGGATTCAAGGGCAGTTTCTCTCCTGCAGACGGCGGTTGCCGGCGAGGGAGCAGAAGCGCTTCACCGAAGCGTATAAGGCCGCTCGAAATCCGGAAGAGA
Source organism: Thermoanaerobaculia bacterium (assembly GCA_017883265.1). Classification (GTDB taxonomy): domain Bacteria; phylum Acidobacteriota; class Thermoanaerobaculia; order Gp7-AA8; family Gp7-AA8; genus JADGNX01. The sequence continues at coordinate 2,641 of JADGNX010000105.1, read as the reverse complement.
AGGCAAAGATCGTCCGGAAGATGGTCGGCACGCTCAAATAGAAAGAGCTCTCTTCGACAACTCGAAGGGCCTCGGGTGTCAAGTAGTGGCCAGGGCGGCAGCGCCCTTCGCGCTGCCTTAGCCTTATCTCGCTGATTGCGTACGATTCCGAGATGGACAAGGCGAACGTCGCGGACTATCTGCAATCGACGCGAGACGTCGAGGGGTGGTTCTTTCCAATCGATGCCTATCTCTTCGCGCTGATCGACACGATCCAGAAGGATGAAGGCATTTCCGGAAACCTCTTCGAGATCGGCGTCCATCATGGGAAGACGGCGATCTTCCTGGGCCGCGCCGCTGCTGCGGGGGAGACGGTCGGAGTGTGCGATGTCTTCGGTCAGCAGGATCTCAATGTGGATCGCTCCGGAGAGGGAAGTCTCGATTTATTTACGAGCAACATGCGAAAGCACGGAGGGGTCCCGGGGAATCGCCTGCAGATCTTCTCCCGACGCTCCGACCGCCTGACGACGGCCGACACAACGACGGCTTGTCGCTTCTTTCACATCGACGGCGGACACCTGCGTGCCGATGTTCTGTCGGACCTCGAGACCGCCGTTGCGGCGCTGGGGGCCGACGGCGTCGTGGCGCTCGATGATCCCTTCAACCCGAACTGGCCAGGGGTGAGCGAAGGCTTGTATGAATTCATGAGGGTGCGCCCTGGGGCACTCGTTCCGATCCTCATCGGAGGGAACAAGGTTTTTCTGACTCGGGCCGCGGCGGCCGGGACCTACGAGAAATACTGGCGCCGTCCGGAGGCCTGGGGCCAGTGGATCGATTCCGCCGCGTATCGGTTCGAGGCCAGGGAGTGGATGGGCCGGCAGGTGCAGACAGCGATCCGCCGGGCCTGGGTCGATCTCGATCCGCTCGCTGCGGCGCGGGACCATCTCACTTCGAGCGGTTGGAAGAGCCGCTTTCTCCGGCGGCTTCTGAGTTAACCGGAATTCATCCGTCATTCATCTGAAGTGGCGCATGCCGTGCTTTAGCCAGAGGAGCGTGGCTGATCGCGCAACCTGATGATAAGGAGTTGTTATGAATACAAGAAGAAGTGTATGGGTGCTTGCGGCTCTGGTAAGCCTCGGCCCGGTAGCTCTTTTCGCCGCGCCGCCGCAGGAATCGAAGGCCGTCGAGGCCAAAGAGGTTAAGACCGCAGCCAGGAAGGACGCCGCCAGCGACCAGGCGGCGATGGAAAAGGAAGCGAAGATCACGATGGCAGAGGCGCGCAAGATTGCTCTGGGCAAAGTGAAGAACGGAAAGATCGAGAGCGGAGAGCTGGAGCGCGAGCACGGGAAACTGATCTATTCGTTTGACATCAAGTCACCCAGGGGGGTCACCGAAGTCAACGTCAATGCGCTCGATGGCAAGATCGTCGCCGTGCAGCATGAGAATGCGGCGAAGGAAGCAGCAGAAAAGAAGCAGGAAGCGAAGGAAAAAGCTGCGACCAAACCAAACTGATATCCGCCGAAATCTGAGGATTCCTCTCTCAAATTTTAACAAAAGCCGGGCGCGGGCTCGGGTGCGGGCTCGGGCGCGGGCTCGGTTGGTTCATTCAGAGGGGCGTCGGGATTTGATGAGTTTCGCGAGCATCTGTGTGCGTTGCATTCGAGAAGGCTTTGCGTCTTTCCCGAGCCCGAGCCCGACCCCACGCCCGGTTTTGACTCTGAAACTTCAAATATATTTGGGTAGAGGATTTGATGTTTATCGCAATCGGCCCGCTGTTTATCCGCCCTTCACCCGAGGCTCGTTACGATCCCTGCGATTGCTGGAAGCCGAGGTGAATTCATGGCGCAGCTCGTTCGAACCTCGAGCAGGATGGTCATGCCGGCCGGCGTGACTCCCTCGAGGGCCGTGGTGTTGTTGATCGTTAGCGCACTCCTGGTCGGTTCCATCACCTGTCGCTCGACGATTGCCACGTCGGAGGACGCCACGCTTCAGGAAGAGATCGCCGACAGTCTCCGCCGCGATCATCTCGACGCGATTGCCGTTCGGGTGCGAGGGGCGAAAGCGACTCTGTCAGGGGTGGCTTCTTCCGCGGCTGAGCGGGAAACCGCACAGCGCGACGCGGAGCAGGTCGATGGGATCAAGGCAGTGACCAACAACATCCGCGTCGGCTCGCCGTAGCCCGGTCCGGAAAAGCGCCGCTCGCGCCGAGCCGTCCGCCGGAGACTCCGCGGTTGGTGAGGCCGGGCAGCGTGGGTTCGCATGACGTTTGCAGGCCGGGGGCATGGGCATGATCTCAAACGAACGCATCCTTCTTCGGATGCGTCTCCGAAACGTGACGCTGGCTCTGGCTGCCGCCGCCATGGTCAACACCGCCCCGGCCATCGGAGCCGATCTCTCGGTCGAGGTCTGCAGTGTCTGGACGCAACCGCGCACGAATGGCAGCGTTCGTTCTTTCGATCAGAAATTGATCTTCGGACATCAGTTTCACCCCGGGATGTCGGTGGCCATGGCTCTGACCCGGCAGCTCTCCCTGGCTTTCGCCGTTTCGCACGGTCGCATCGAGACGACGTTGCGCGGACGCGAGGCGGACACCACGAGCAGGTCCTCCGTCGGCTGGACTGCGCGCACGCTGATCCTGAGGAGGAGTTTTCAGACAGCCTCC
>JADGNX010000377.1 GCA_017883265.1 Thermoanaerobaculia bacterium | reverse complement strand
AGTCGGATCATCGGCCGCAACGTCAGCATGTCGTTGACCTGCCGGACATCGAGCGGTTTCGAGAAGAGGAAACCCTGGGCGAACCCACACTGGAGAGTCTGGACGTGCGTGAGCTGATCGTCAGTCTCCACCCCCTCCACGACCACCTCGAGTCCGAGCAATCCCGCCAGAGTAGCGATCGTTCGCAGGATCCCGGCTTTCTGAGACTCGGCCCCTTTTCCGCTGACGAACGAACGGTCGATCTTCAGGACGTGAAAGGGAAACTGGTGCAGCGTGCTGAGCGACGAGTAGCCCGTTCCGAAGTCGTCGATACTCAACTTCACGCCGAGCTCGCGCAGTTCCTCCAGGAGCAGCACCGCTGACTCCGGGTCCTGCATGACCACGCTCTCGGTGATCTCCAGGGTCAGCTCCTCCGGCTTGACGCCGGCCGCATCGATTGCATCCTTGACCTGCTGGACCAGCATCGGCTGCAGGAACTGCCGCGCAGAGAGATTCACGCTGACATAGAGCGGATAGTTGAATTGCTTCTGCCACGCTTTCAGCTGACGGCAGGCCTCATTGAGCACCCACTGGCCGATGGGGAGAATGAGGCCGGTGTCTTCGGCAGTGGCGATGAACTCGCCGGGTTGAACGAGTTGGTCGCCGCGCTGCCAGCGGGCCAGAGCCTCGAATCCGACGATGCGATGCCCGTGCATGGCCACGATCGGCTGGTAGTGAACGCGTAGCTCCTGACGCTCGATGGCCCGCCGGAGGTCGGTCTCCAGCTGCAGTTGGGTCAGAGCTCTGGCGTGCATGGCCTTGTCGAAGACCTCATGCCGGGCTTTGCCCAGGGTCTTGGCGCGGTACATCGCAGTCTCGGCGTCGCGGATCATCTCCTGAGGCCGTTCGTATCCGGTGGTGCTGAGGGCGATGCCGATGCTGGCGCTGGTGAACATTTCCTGATCGCCGAGGACGAAAGCGTGACGCAACTCCGACTGAACGCGCTCGGCAACGCGGGCACCGTCATTCATGTGATCGATGTCGTCGAGCAGCACGGCGAACTCGTCGCCGCCCAGGCGGGCCACCGTATCGTTCGGACGGAGGCAGCGCTGCAGTCGACGCGATGCTTCCATGAGGACCGCATCGCCGACCCCATGTCCCAGGGAGTCGTTGATGACCTTGAAGCGGTCGAGATCGATGAACAGGACGGCGTATAGGTAATCGTGCCGCCGCCTGCCATGCCACATGGCGCGCTCCAGGCGATCCATGAAAAGGGTCCGGTTGGGAAGTCCGGTGAGCCCGTCGTGCATGGCGTCATGGAGCAGCTGCTGTTCGGCCTTCTTCCTCTCGGTGATGTCGGTCTGGGAGCCTGCGATCCGGAAGGCCGCCCCCGAAGCGTCGCGCACCGCCAGGCCCCGGCTGAGCATCCATCGGATGTCTCCTGCCTTGTTCCGCATCCGGTACTCGCTCTCGAAATGAGGGGACTGATTCTGGCGATGAATGCGAATTGCCGATCGCAGCCGGTCGATGTCGTCGGCATGGACGCGCGAGAGCCACTCGTCGGGATTGCTGCCGATCTCCGGCTCCTCGAATCCGAGCATCGACTTCCAGCGTGCGGAAAAATAGATGTCATCGCTCTTCAGGTCCCAGACCCACAGGCCGTCGTTCGCACCGCGGGCAGAGAGGGCATAGCGCTCTTCGCTCTCACGGAGAGCTTCCAGCGCACGGCAGCGCTCCATGGAGTAGCGGATCGAGCGCTCCAGCAGGTGCGAGGTGAGCTCACTCTTCTTCAGATAGTCAGCGGCGCCCCCTTTGAGCGCTTCGAGGTCGACGCCTCCATCGTCCTGTCCTGTCAGCATGATCACCGGCGCGCGGCAACCATGGCGGACCGCGATCTCCAGAAGCTCGAGACCAGTCTCGCTGCCGAGGCGATAGTCGAGGAGGAAAACGTCGGCGTCGCCGGCCAGGATCTCCTTCACTCCGCTGGCCGCGGTGGAAGCCCAGCGGAGATCGAAGCGGACGTTCGGAATCCCGGCCAGCAGATCGCGCGTCAGAATGTAATGGTCCTCGTCGTATTCGATCAAGCACACACGGACCTGCGAGTCGCCGGTCATTCCCCACCCTGGGACAGCCCGATCATCTCGATCCGGCATGGCCCCTTCATGACGATCGCCATGATCGAGGGGATGACCAGCTGGAGGGCGGTCAATGAGTTGGGAAGCGCGGTGGCGTTCAAGCCGGAGGGCTGAGAGGGAGTGACCGGAAGCGCTACCGCCGAGCCGCTCTTCATCTGATGTCGCGCCGGCACCGCGGGTGAACCGCGAGCCCCGACCTCCCTCCCCGCCGCCCGCCACGGCCAACCCGACTCTACGCAACTGCGTCCGCAGTTTGCGCCACCATTAATGGTGAGGGATTATAGACGGTGAATCGGGAGAAGCAATCACATTCGCTACCGACGCACATTCGCGCGAAGTCCGAGCAGCTGGCGATTGGACTGACCGGGGATTCGTCAGTAGACTGCCGGATGCCGGCTCGGCCTGGGACCATTCGATGCGTCATACAATCGCGGTCGCTCTCCTCCTGCTGTTCGCATCTGCGGCAGACGCCATGGAACAGGGACCGTCGCCAGCCACAGTCTTGAGTGCCCAGGCTCCGGCGGGGATCCAGGAGAGCTTGACGCCGCCCTCTCGGAGACCCGACTACTCCCGTGAGGCCCTGCTTCGCTTCGTCGCTTCCGCATCGGAGGAGCATCCGCCCATCCCCAGGCGGGTCCAGTGGGGCCTGGGCACGGTCGAGTTCCCCCTGTTCGGCACCCGCTTCCGCCTGATTTGGCTACCGATGCTTCCGACCCTCACCCCAATTGGCCGATACGGAAGCATCAAGCCGATGGTCGATCCATTCGAGATGACCGGAGGCGGCCTCGACCTTCCGATGAAGCCGGAAACCTCCGCCGAGCGCCGCGAGCTACGCCGCATCGAGCGGCGGTTGCGAAAGGATAAGAAGAAGCAGTGACGAGGAGTCGGGTAGAGCTCTGGTGCGTTCCGTGCCGCTCGCCCTGGACAAATAAATCGGCAGCCGGGAGCTCAGGCTTTACGATGAAAGTCCAGAGCCGTGTCATACGCACATGCGGCACGCCAGAGCGCAAAGAGTAGACCGAGGACCAACACGAAGATCGACGTGGCGATGAAGGGGTCCCGTCCGACCGCATGAGCCGTGTTCGGCTGGATCGACTCGAGCCTCGCCCCCAAGGCATTCATAAGTAAGCTGCCGGCGATGAGAGTGATTATGAACGCATCGTTGCGACGGCTGATCAGGGCCCCCGCGGCTTGATACCCGGTCAGCAGCAGGAGTAGCACGCATCCGAGAAGGACCAG
>JADGNX010000376.1 GCA_017883265.1 Thermoanaerobaculia bacterium | reverse complement strand
TCTGGTTGAGGCGATTGTCCTCGGCCAGCAGCACGCGCGGCGTCCCGGGGCGAGGCGGCGTTGAAGGCGCTCCCGGAGTCTCCGGCCGATCGATTTCGGGTCTCTCTACTTCCGGGGCGATAGCCAGATTCATTGTGAACCAGAAGGCCGACCCGCGGCCCGGCTCGCTGTCGACGCCGATCTGACCCTGCATCAGACTGACCAGCCTTGCGCACATCGCCAGCCCGAGACCAATGCCGCCATGCTGGCGGGCCATCGAGCCGTCCACCTGGGTGAAGGCCTCGAACAACCGCGTCTGGTCCTCATGCGGTATTCCGAGGCCCGTGTCCTCGACTTCGATGCGCAGAATCGCGCTCCGCTCATTCGTCCCGGCCGCTCTGACACGCACGAAGATGCTCCCGCGCTCGGTGAACTCGACGGCATTGCGCGCCAGGTTCGCCAGGATCTCACCGATCCGGGCGGCATCGCCCACCAGGCGTGGAGGAACCGCGGCATCGACCGTGATCAGTAAGTGGAGGCCTTTTTCACGGGCCTGACTGAGGAAGGGACTCAGGCTTTCTTCGATCGTCCGGCGGAGGTCGAACTCGGCGAGGTCGAGAGCCAGCTCTCCGGTCTCGATCCTGGAAAAGTCGAGAATGCCGTTCACCATCTTCAGCAGCTCGTCTCCGCTGCTCCTTATGAGCTCCGCGTATTCGCGCTGGCCCGGCGTAAGGCCCATGTCGAGGAGCAGCCCGGTCAGCCCGATGACCGCATTGAGTGGCGTCCGGATCTCGTGGCTCATCGTGGCCAGGAACTCCCCTTTGGCCTTCGAGGCGGCGAGTGCTGCGTCGCGCGCTCTGGTCAGCTCGGCCTGGATGAGCCGGCGTTCCGAGACATCGGCTGTCAATGACTGGTTCGATCTTCGCAACGCCGCTGTGCGCATGGCCTGCTCGAGCGCCAGCGTCAGGCTATCGGCCTCGAAGGGCTTGAGCAGGAAGGTCTCCGCTCCGGCGCGCATGGAGGCCACGACCCGATCGAGCGACCCACTGCCGGACATCATGATGACCGGAGTCAGCGAATCGCTCTTCAGTTTCTCGAGGACGTCGAGTCCGGAAGCGTCGGGCAGCCCGATGTCGAGCAGAACGGCGTCCGGCGAGAACTCGGCGAAGACGGCGTACGCGTCCCGCGCTGTCTCGGCGCTCCGGGTGATCCACCCGTCGACCTCGAGCAAAGCGGTCAGCGCCTCGCGGACCCAGGAATCGTCGTCCACGATCAGAATCCGTTTCTGTGCGCTTTCCATCTCCGTCATTGCGGAAGTATTGGACAACGGATCGAGGTTATTACTCAATGCATTGTTGGTGACGCATGCCGGCACGGGCCCTGGCCGTGACGAGGGCCGCCGGCACCGCGGTCCCAGTCTACGCCTGCGTGCCGATGGAGGAGCAGACTCCGCTTTCTGCCCACTGGCTGAAAGCACCGCTTACAATGCCGCTGCCATGAGCGACGAGATCCAGTTTGGAACCGACGGCTGGCGTGCCGTGATCGCCGACGGCTATACGTTCGCCAATGTGCGGCGGGTCACCGAGGCCATCGCTGTGGCCGGTCGGGAGCTCCACCCGCCGGAGGGCGTCGATGGCAATGCGCTCGTGGTCGGCTACGACCGGCGCTTCCTCTCGAAGGAGTTCGCTACGACGGTGGCCGACATACTGCGCACGGCCGGATACCGAGTGATCCTGTCCAATCAGCCGACGCCGTCGCAGACCATTTCCTTTACCGCCTGGAAGCAGCGCCTCCTCGGCGGCGTCATGGTCACCGCCAGCCACAATCCGGCGAAGTACAACGGCCTCAAGTTCAAGGCCTGGTATGGCGGCTCGGGGCTGCCCGAGATGTACCAGGCCATTGCGGCACACCTCGGCCAGAAGCTGGTACGGGAAGGGGGTTCTCTCGGCGAGGAGAACATCCTCGATGACTACCTCGAGGGGATTGGACACCACCTCGATCTCGAGAAGATCCGCAATGCCCGGCTTTCGATCCTGCACGACCCGATTCACGGCGTCGCAGCGATGCTGCCCTCGCGGCTCCTCGGTCTCGACTATATCGGCGCGGCGCGGATCATCCATCCGACGGCAGGCACGCTCATCGAGCAGACCGTGGTCGATTCGATTCGGGGGGAAGTGAATCCGGGGTTCGGCGGCGTCAACCCGGAGCCGATTCCCGAGAACCTCCTGGCCGCGCAGAACGTGATGCTGTCGGGCGAGTACGACATGGCCATCTGCAACGATGGCGATGCCGACCGTCTCGGTATCCTCGACGAACGCGGCGAGTTCGTCTCGCCCCATAAGATCATCGCCCTTCTGGCTCTCTATCTCATCCGCGTCAAGAAGCAGGAGGGTGAGGTCGTCAAGACTTTCTCCACCAGCCGCCTCATCGAGAAGGTGGCCAGAGCTCTCGGCGTCCAACTGCACGAGACGGCCATCGGCTTCAAGTATGTCGCCGATCTGATGCTCACGCGTAAGATCGTCATCGGCGGGGAAGAGAGCGGTGGGATCGGATTCGGCTTTTTCCTGCCCGAGCGTGACGGGGTGCTCTCCGGCCTCATGGTGGCGGAGTGCCTGGCGCACTATGGGCAACCGCTCTCGGACATCGTCCGCGGTATGGAGGACGAGTTCGGCGCGCTGCACTACAACCGCCGCGACCTCCAGCGCCCGATGGCGCAGTCAGCGAGGCTCATCGAGAAGATCCGAGCCGGGGCGCTCGACTCCGTCTTCGGCCCGGACCTCGTCAATCGCGAGGAGAAGGATGGCGTAAAGCTGAACTTTCAGGATGGGTCCTGGCTGCTGTTCAGAAAATCCGGAACTGAGCCCATCATCAGAATCTATTGTGAGAGTCCGTACGCCGGGCGGGTCGAATCGATGCTGCAGAAGGCCACCGAGCAACTCGACGCGTCATAGGTTCGAGCACTCACTCGTCTGCGGTCCGCAACATGACTTCCCAGTCGTCGTCCGAATCGCGGGTGACCTCGACCTCCCACGGCTGACAGCAGACCGGGCAATCCTGTACGAATCGCTGCCGGCTACCGCCGCTCCGATCGATATCGATCTCCACCCCCTCGCCGCAGTACGGACACGCCGATGCAATGAAGTCGGTCATCGAAGCATCTTAGTGCTGTAGCACAGACACTTCTGTCTGTGTTCATCTGTGCTACAAGCCTCGAGAGCGAGGCGCACAGACAAGGCGCACAGACAGAAGTGTCTGTGCTACAGGCTTCTATCGCAGTCCCTTCACATAGGCCAGCACCGAATACTCGGGATTGAAAACAACACCGCGCGGCTTTCCGGGGCTGATCAGCGGATAGCTCTGCTGCGCCGTCTTGCTGACGACCG
>JADGNX010000375.1 GCA_017883265.1 Thermoanaerobaculia bacterium | reverse complement strand
CGCGGGCAGGCGTTCCATTCCTGTACAATATTCCGTAACCGTCGGTCGAACCGCATCTGCTTCCCGTGGCGGACTCCTATGACTGCTCCTGCGAAGACTGTGCTTCTGGCCGAGGACCACGAAGCGACGTGCACGCTCATCAAGGCCATCCTGCACAAGGAATTTGCTGTGGAACGCGCCACCGACGGGAATGATGCGGTCGAGCGCCTTCGGGCCAGTCGGTACGCGGTCGTCCTTCTCGATCTCAGGATGCCGATCATCGATGGCTTCGGAGTGCTCGATTTCCTTCGCCAGCACTCGCCCGACATGCTGCCGCGCGTGCTGATCCTGACTGCTGCCCTGACACAGAAAGAGCTCGTGCGCGCCAACTCATATCCGATCTGCGGGATCGTGAGGAAACCTTTCGAAGTGGACTCGCTCCTCGAATCCGTCCGTCAATGCGCCGAGGCGGACGACAAGGCTGCCCCTCGCTCCTGATACAATTTTCAACTTGCGAGACCCTGCTGGAGGCGGCCGTGGAGCTCACTCCTGGAACGATCGACTTCATGATTTACCAGCCGAATACCACGCCGATCCGCCGGCTGGTCAGCGGCGGGATGGTCACGCTCGGTCGCGCCTCCGACTGCACGATTCCAATCAAGGACCGCTTCCTCTCGCGCAAGCATGCGGAGATCGCCTGGAACGGTGGAACGTGGCTCCTGCGCGACTGCGGTAGTTCCAACGGCACCTTCGTCAACGGCGTGCGCGTCTCGAACGAGATCGCCCTCCGTCCCGGCGACCGCATCAGCCTCGGCGACGCCGAGCTGATCTTCCGGCACGACGAGGCGCCGACGGACCACGGCTTCTCCGTCGAAGACTCGGTCCTGGCCACGAATCTATCGATCCCGGTAGTCGACGTCGTGGAGCACGACCTCAAGAGCGACGAGCACTCGCAGCGGCTGCAGGTCCTCAACGCGCTGGCCATCGAGCTGATGGAAGACCGCCCGATGAACGATCTGTTCGACTTCATCCTCGATCGCGTCATGCTCCTGGTCAATCCGTCGCGCGCCGCGATCGCCCTGCTGGGTGACGGCAAGACCTCTTTTGAGACCGTGAAGGTACGGAGACGGCACGCTGCCGACTCGGGCGAGCTCGCCATCAGCCGCACTCTGCTGGCCGAGGTTGTGGACGAAAAGCGGGTGATCTCGTTCGTCGACATCAAGGAGAACGAAAAGCTGGCCCACGCGCAGTCCATCATCGGACAGAGCATCCGGGCGGCGATCTGCGCTCCGCTGATGACGCAGAACGAAGTCATCGGCGTCCTCTACGCCGACTTCCTCGTCACCCAATCGCAGATCGCGGAGGAGGATCTCCGCCTCATGGCCCAGATCGCCCGCTTCGGAGCGGTCAAGGTCGAGACGACGCGGCTGCGCGAAGAAGCTCTGGCCAAGCAGCGCATCGACGAGGAGCTTCGGATCACCTACACGATCCAGAGCCGCCTTCTGCCATCCGCTCCGCCCGTCGCCGCCGGCTACAGTTTCGCCGGAGTCAACCGCCCCTGCCGGACGGTGAGCGGCGACTATTTCGACTACGCCGTTCGACCAGACGGCAAGATCTACTTCGTCATCGCCGATGTGAGCGGCAAAGGAATTGCCGCAGCGCTGGTGATGGCCGGCGTGGCCACGGCCTTCGACATCTACTCCCAGCTCGATCCGTCACCTGCGGAACTGCTTCGGCAAATGAACAACACCCTCCAGCCCAAGCTCGCTCCGACCAAGTTTGTGACGCTCTTCGCCGGCGTCCTGGACCCGGCTACCGGATCGGTGGAGTTCGCCAACGCAGGCCACACTCCCCCTCTTGTGATCCGCAAGGACTCCGTCGAGGAGCTCAGCTCGACCGATCTCGTCCTCGGGATCATCGCCAATGCCGTCTTCCGCAATCAGACGGTCGTTCTCGGAGAAGGAGACGCCATGATTCTCTTCACTGACGGAATCACCGAGGCCGAGAGTGAAGAGGGAGAGGAGCTCGGCTCCGCGGCCGCCTCCAGCATCGTTTCATCCATGCACAACAAACATGCCGAGGCCATCGTCAAGCATCTGGAGGCGTCGGTCCTCGCCCACACCGGATCCCGTCCTCTCGGCGACGACGTAACGATCGTTGCGGTCACGCGACACTAAGAGGCAATGGAGAGGATTTTATCGAGCAGTTTCCGCAGATCGTCGACTCGGATCGGCTTGGCCAGATAGTGATCCATGCCGGCGGTGACACAGCGCTCCCGATCCCTTGCTGCGACGTGTGCCGTCATGGCCACGATGGGGATGTGGCGCAGAGTCCCCGCTTCCCGCTTGCGGATCTCCGCGGTGGCCTCGTAGCCGTCCATCTGCGGCATTTCGCAGTCCATGAGAACGACGTCGTAAGGGCGCTCGGCATAAGCGGCGATCGCCTCGAGGCCATTCCCCACCGCGTCGGCAGCGAATCCGAGCCGCTGCAGCTGGACCACGGTCAGCTTCTGATTCATCACGCTGTCATCGACCACGAGGATCCGACGCTCGTCCGCAGCAGTCGGTCCGCTTCCAGACTGGTCGTTCACGAATACCATCCTGTTGAATGTTTCGGGCCCCGGGGGCGCCAACCGGAAACGGTTCCCGCCCGACGTTCATTCTGCGGACATAGTACTGTGCCCCGCAAGAGGAAAGAGGCAGCGGCGTGCCGGCCAGCCCTGGCTTCGTTCATTGGTTCATGCGGAGACGCGGAGACGCGGAGGGAGGCAGGTTGTTGACAATGCGGGAGGCCCTCTTTGAGGGTGGCGCCCTGAAATTGATGAGGAATCCGACAGGGAGTCTCATGAGACGAAGACAGGTCAATACCTGGTCGCTGTGGACGGCTGGGAGTTTTTCTAGCCGACCGATGCCGGCTGGCTTCTGAGGAAGGAGAAGCCGCGCGGGCGATGACCTGTCGACTGGTCGGCGCGCTGCAGCTCGATCAGGAAGGCCTCTTCCAGAGTCGGCTCGACGTGCGGTCCCGGCGCGGCCTCTCCGATCGCGGTCACGCCACGTACACGGATTCCGCCGCCGACGCGCACGCGAGCCGTCAATCGGTGAATGCGGCTGAGGCGACGGGCCTCGGACTCGTCGACCACGGACTCGAATGCCGATCCCGCGGCTCTCTCGACCAGCAGCGCCGGCGGACCATCAAAGCGGAGGAGGCCGCGGTGAAGGAGGAGCAGGCGTCCGGCCACCGCCTCGACGTCGGCCGTCAGGTGGGTCGAGAGGACGACCAGCCGGTCGCGTCCCAGCTCGCGGATGATCTCGCGAAACTGCTGGCGCGACTCGATGTCCAGACCAGTCGTCGGCTCGTCGACGATGAGAAGCGGCGGTGCAGCCAGAAGCGCCCGTGCAATCCCGATGCGCTGCCG
>JADGNX010000374.1 GCA_017883265.1 Thermoanaerobaculia bacterium | reverse complement strand
CGCCGGCTTCCCTCCGCCACGTTCCTCGGCTGCTCGACAGCCGGAGAGATCCTCGATACCCGCATCTTCGACGACACGATCAGCGTGACCGCCATCCGTTTCGAGTCGACACGAATTGTCTCCGGCGCCGTCACCATCGCCACTCCTGCCCACAGCTATTCAGCGGGAGCCAGTCTGGCCGGTTTGTTTCCGACCCGCGACCTCGTACATCTCTTCGTTCTCAGCGATGGTCTCAACGTGAACGGCAGCGAGCTGGTCAACGGGCTCAGTGACAACCTTCCGGAACACGTCACGTTTTCCGGCGGACTCTCCGGCGATGGAGAAGCATTTGGCGAAACGGCCATCCTCTTTGGTGAGACGGTGAGCAGCCGGACAGTCGCCGCCATCGGCTTCTACGGCGATCGGATCGAAGTCGGTTGCGCCTCTCTCGGCGGATGGGACAGCTTCGGACCCGAGCGGCTCGTCACCAGGAGCGCAGGAAACGTTCTCTACGAGCTCGACGGTCTCTCGGCACTCGATCTTTACAAGCGCTATCTCGGTGACCAGGCCAAGCAGCTTCCCGGCTCGGGGCTTCTGTTTCCCCTCAGCATCCGCAATCCGCAAGACGACTCGTCGGTCGTTCGAACCATTCTCGCTGTTGACGAGGACGCACAGAGTCTCACCTTCGCCGGAGACATTCCGCTTGGTTGGTACGGCCGTATGATGAAAGCGAATTTCGATCGACTCGTCGACGGGGCGGTCGGCGCCGCGCGCAACAGCCTCGTGAATGTCTCCGAACATCACCCCGACCTGGCAATCCTCGTCAGTTGCGTGGGGCGCCGGATGGTCCTCAGGCAGCGAACCGAAGAGGAGTTGGAAGGGGTGCGCGACGTCGTCGGACCGGAATCCGTTCTAGCCGGCTTCTACTCCTATGGCGAGATCTCGCCATTCACGCCGGACGCGAAGTGTGCGCTCCACAACCAGACCATGACGATCACCTCGTTCAGGGAAATCTGAGGATGCGGAAGTCCGAGAGCAGCCAGGGAGAAATGCACTCGCTTCTGAACCGTCAGATCAGGCGCCAGTTCGGAACTGTCGAGGCCATTCCAAAGTCTGCCATCGGCCTTCTCGAAGCGGTGGACGAAGCGTACCGCCAGAACGATGCAGACCGCACGCTGCTCGAACGGGCGCTCGAAATGAGCTCGCAGGAACTGCTGCAGGCGAACTCGCAGATGCGGGCGATGCTCCAGGCGACCCCCGACGTGTTCATTCACGTCGCCATCGACGGCACCGTGCTCTATTACAAGACCGACCCGGTCGTCGAGCTGTTTTGTTCGAGAGCGGAGGCGGGTGACGCCCGGCGAGGCCTCGTGCTCGAGTCCGATTTCTTCGAGCTCTTCAATCGGGCGATCGAAGAGCTGCTTCACGGCGCGCCGATGGCCTGTTTCGATGTCGAGCAGCCCGGCGCAGGCGACCGCGTCTTCGAAGTTCGGATCGTGATGCTGCTTCTCGACCAGGCCATCATCTACATTCGCGACGTCACCGAGGCAAAAGATGCGGAGCGGGATATTCGCGAGAGCGAGGAACGCTATCGCTCTCTGTTCGACGGCAATCCGCATCCGATGTGGGTGTACGACCCCGAAACGCTGTCCTTTCTGGCCGTGAACAATGCGGCGGTGCTGCACTACGGGTATTCGCGGGGGGAGTTCCTGAGCATGATCATCAAGGACATTCGCCCTTCCGATCAGGTGCCCGAACTGATGCGATTGATGCAGGAGATTGCCGAAACCGGGGAGCAGTCCGCTTTCGGTGTATTCAAGCACCGGACGAAAGACGGCACCGAAATCGACGTCGAGATCGCCAGTAGCGCGATCGTGTTCGCCGGGCACAAGGCCAGGCTCGTTCTTGCGTTGGACGTGACGGAGAAACGACGTCTCGAGGCCGAGCGCGAAGGAATGCAACGCCAATTGGAGCAGGCCCACCACCTCAGCAGCCTCGGGCACCTCGGCGCGACGATGGCGCACGAGTTCAATAACGTGCTCATGGGCATTCAGCCGTTCGCCGAGGCCGTGGCGCGCGCACATCCCGAGAGCACCGTGGTTCAAAATGCCGTGCAGCGGATCGGCACCGCGATCAAGCGGGGCAAGGGCGTCACGGCGGAGATCCTGAGTTTCACACGGAAAACCACCCTGATTCGTAAACCGATCGCGCTCGACGCGTGGTTGGACGAGCTCGCCGCGGAAGCCAGAGCGGTGCTTCCGATGAACATCGAGCTCCGGCTCGACGTGTGTGAAGGACTGGTCGTCAGCGGCGACGCGGCGCACCTGCAGCAGGTTTTTCTCAACCTGATGCTGAACGCGCGCGATGCCATCGCCGGCGCCGGCACGCTCGTTCTCCAGGTTCGTCCAGGTTCCGGCGGCGGGGTCTATCCGTTCGGCGTCGTCGAGAACGTCGAGGCGTTCGCTCACTTCACGCTGGCGGACTCCGGATCGGGGATCTCGCCCGAGGCCATGAGTCACGTTTTCGAGCCGCTATTCACGACCAAGCGCTCGGGAACCGGACTCGGACTTGCCCTGACGCACCGGATTGTGTTGCAGCACGATGGCAATATCTTCATCGAGAGCGAGGAAGGCCGGGGGACTTCGATCCACATTTTCCTTCCGCTGGCGGTGGCTCCGCAATCCGAAGAGGAGACCGCTTCGACCGAACGGCGTCATGTTCGAAGACTCGTTCTCGTCGAAGACGATCCCGCAGTCAGCGTCGGCCTTTCGGCTCTGCTCGAGCTCGAAGGGATCGACGTGACCGTGGCCGAAAACGGCGCCTGTGCGATGGAGGTCATTGGCCGCGCGCGACCGGATGCGGTTCTACTGGATGTCGGATTGCCGGACATCAGCGGAACGGAGGTCTATCTGCAGATCGCGGAGCGCTGGCCTTCCATGCCGGTCATTTTCTCGACTGGCCATGCCGACCTGTCGCGCATACGCGATTTGACGTCGGAACCGCACGTCGGTTATCTGCTCAAGCCGTACGGCCTGACCGACCTGCTCGACATGCTGGGGACGGTTGGAGCCGGACGCCCTATCACAGAATCACGGATCAAGCGCTGAAGGGCGGTTCGATCAAGTTGAGCACTACATGAACACTTACCATCGCCGAAGCTCCTGGAAAATTTGCAACGCTAGCGCTCCCCTCGCGTGATTTCGAGTGGCGACATTGTAAGCCGGCGGGATTGCGACCGCCCTCCCGCTTCGATATACACTCTCGCGCGCCATGAATCTGCGCCGACTTCTCCTCTTTTCTCTGATCGGATTGCTGACCGTCGTAGGGCCGCTCTCCGCACAAACGGTCAAGAATCCTCCGCAGCCGCAGCCGCAGCCGTTGCCGCCGCCGATCGCCGCTCCGGTCGATCAGCCCTA
>JADGNX010000011.1 GCA_017883265.1 Thermoanaerobaculia bacterium | reverse complement strand
AAATGACAGGGCGTACTTGGCGACCAGGAAGAACGCCAGAACGGCCATCACAAACTCGAGCCTTCCACTGACGATGAACAGGATCGCCATGGCACTGCTTGCGAAGAGCGCCGGGCGCGGGACTCCGCCGGAGCTCACAGCCCCCGGGCGCTCCGCCACCAGGCCGTCATGGCTCATGGCCACGAGCACTCGCGGAGCCATGAGGAGGCTGGCGCTGACGACGCTCAGCAGCGCCAGAATGGTCAGGACCCTGAGGTAAAGGTCGCCGTGCGCTCCGAACATCTGGCCTGTCACCACTGCGGCAGCCAGATCGGATCCGGCGATCGTGGCGATCGGAACGACCTTCAGCATCGCCAGGTTCAGAACGATGTAGACCACACCGACCATGGCCAGGCCGCCGAACATCGAGCGTGGGATGCTTCGCCCTGGCTCCCGGATCTCTTCCGAAAAATAGAGGACGGCCGACCATCCCTCGTACGTGTAGATGACCGCCTGGAGGGCAATGATGAAATCGATGATCATCGGCGGTCCGCTGTCCAGCTGCAGAGATGCCGCTGCCACTCCGCGGTTGCCGACGATGAAGCAGGCAGCGATGAGAATGCAGAGGCCTGCCACCTTCACCAGAGTCGCAGCATTCTGCGTGAGCGCGCCGCTTCGCGTGCCGGGCCACTGAAGAGCTGCGAACAGAAGGACGGTGGCCACGGCCACCACTGGAGTCTGACCCTTAAGCTCCGGTGCCAGACCGGAAACGTACTCTCCGATCACCATGGCGGCGACGGCGGTGGCGCCACAGAGTGCCAGCCAGTCGCTCCAGCCGACGATGAAGCCGGGGTAGTTTCCCAGTCCACGGCGGACGAAGTTGTAGGGGCCACCCGAGCGAGGGACGGCAGTTCCGAGCTCGGCCAGGGCATTGGCCCCCAGCAGGGCGTAGAGAGCGCCGGCGATCCAGACGCCGATGAAAGGCCCGAATGTCGATAGATGGTCGGCCACGACGCCGGGCGCGCGAAAAATCCCGGCCCCCGCGGTCTGTCCGACCGTTACCGCAACCCCGAACACCACCCCCAGCACCCGGAGGAGATGACGCGGCCTCTGCGTCTCGCCCAAGTCTGTCGCCGACATCGGTTGGCCCGCTGAGGGCCAGTGTAAGCGAGATGAGAGATTCCTGCGTCAGTCGATGTCTTTGATCGCTACCGGACCGTTGACCGTCGTCATATGCACCTTGGCAGCACCGGAGCCGAGCTCGAGATGACGAGGGAGGTTGTTGTCTTCGTCGGCCCAGCTGCGGGTCAAGGTACGGCACTGCGCGCTGCGGCAGCTGATCGGCGAGTGCGCCGATGTCTCGACGACGACGCCGGAGCCGTAACGCTCAGGGACGCGAATCGAGATCGGGCCATTCTCGGTACGGGCATCGAGGCCGCCCCCCTCCCAGGAGGAGCCGGACAGCTTGACTGAGATCGGCCCATTCTCGGCGCGCAGTTTGACGTCGCCGGAGGTCGACGCGATGCTGATCGGACCGTTGACCGCTTCGAGATCGATGGTCCCGGAGGAGTCGCGGATCCCGATCGGTCCGTTGGTCACATTGGCCGTCACGCGGCCACTGACGCCGCTGATGTTGATCGGGCCGTTCTGCGAGTGGAGGTCCACCGTGGCGTTCGGCGGCGTGCGGACGATGAAATAGGCTACCCACGCAGCGTCACCGTCATCCGGCCCGGTGGCGGAAACGCTCTCTCCTGCGACGCGGGCGTTGATCCGGCTGACCGCAGCGCTGGACGCAGCCGAGGCCTTGCAGGCTGTGACGCCGTAGCCCGCGCGATCCCACCCGGTTACGTAGATTCCGCCGTTGGCAGGCGCCGTGACTTTGATCTCTCGCAGCGAGGCCACCGGCAACTCCTCTTCGGCAGTGATGGCCGGAGTATCGTTGAAGCGAACGTGGATCTGACTGCAACTGGTCACCCGATCGAGGTTGTCGTCGGTCGAAACGCTCATGTTCCGGTGGTGGGTCGACGCGGAGAGCACCGCAGGGATGGTGACGCTGATCAGGGTCACAGCCGCTATGGAGACAAAGGACCTGTTTCTCATCGAGATCTCCTCCTGTCGACCTTAGACGCCGCGGTCGAACGGAAGTTAGTACGGAGTGGGAGGGCAGTAGTTTTCTGGAGCCGCGCCCGAAGATCTGCCTCTCAGAGTTTCACGAAAAGGTCGGGCTCGGGGTCATTCATCCGCCCGGACTGACTCGATGAGTCTCATCCGGCATCGGATCGGTGCGATGGTCAAAGCCTCTGTCGCAGTCGCCCGGCGTGCCTTTCCTGGGCCCCTGCCCGAGTCCGACTTTTGGGCGGGCAAAAAAGGCGGCCCATGCGGGCCGCCCTTTTACTTTGCGGATCGCACGAGATCAGTCCGTGATCACGAGCTCCACGCGCCGGTTCTGCTGGCGCCCTGCCGCCGTCTTGTTGGTCGCAACCGGCTCAGACTCCCCTTTTCCGCTGCTGGTGATGTGATCGGCATCGACGCCTGCCTTGACCAGAAACTCGCGCACCGCTGCGGCGCGTTTCTCGGACAGCTCCTCATTGGCCGTCGTCCCGCCGACGCTGTCGGTGTGACCTTCGACGGAGACGCGAGCCCCGCCGTCTTTTTTGAGTTGCGCGGCGATCTTGGTGAGCGTGCTCTTCGCGCCCGGCTTGAGCATGCTCTTGCCTGTATCGAAGAAGATTCCGGGAAGGGTAACGATCAGACCGCGGTCGGTCGTCCTCGTCCTGGCCAGCCTGGAGAACGCCTGTTCCATATCTCTCCGACTCAGTTCTGCCTTCGTCGCCGTCAGCTCATTCTGCGTCTGCTGATTGGCGGCTTTGCTGGCGTTCAGCTCTTCCTGCGTCTGCTGAACCTGCTGCTGGAGCTGGGCGGTGCGCGCTTCCGCCTCCTGCCGTTTCTGCTGCGCGTCGGCGATGGCCTGCTGTGCCGCCTTGTCAGCCTCCATCCGTCGCTGCATGTCCTGCTCTCGCTCGGTCCGGAGCCGCGTCAGTTCGGCCTCGCGGCGTTGCACCTCTGCCTGACGATCGGCAGCGGCCGCTGCATTGGCCTGGGCGGCCATGCCGCTCTTCAGACTCTCGATCTCCGCAGCCATTGACTGCTCGTTCAACCGTTCCCGCTCCTGAATGGCGCGCAGGGAGATCTGCTGATCTTCCAACTGCCGGCGCAGAGCGTCGACGTCGGAGCCGGAGCCGGTAGCGAGGGCCGCTGCATAACGCGCAGTCAACCGGTCGAGATCCTGCTCGGCCGAGGTGCGAGCGGTTCTGTCCTGCTCCATGCGCGCGTCGATCATGCGGCGGTTCTCGTCGATCTGGGCTCGCAGACGATCCAGCTCCGCCTGTTGCGCCTGTTTGTTGGCGGCCTCGGTCTCGAGCTGGTGCCGGAGGTCGGCGGCCTGTCGCTCGGCGAGCTCGCGCTGCTGCCGTTCGGCGGCGGCCTGGCGCTCACTGACAGCCTGGGCCAGCCGGGTACGATCGAGCTGGAGTTGCGGCAGATACCTGCTCGTCTCTCCGAGCCTGCTCATGTAGTAGGCGCGTCGGGCGATCATCTCCGCCACGTAGGAAAGATGGTCGGCAGATTCACTCTGGCGCTGGGCGCGGTTGATCTTACGGGCCGTCGAGAGATCCTCCGTCGCCACGGTCAGATCGTTGTTCGGAATCTGGTCGGCCCCGACAGACTTCGCCAGATCGATGGCCGCCTGCGCCGTGGCGATGCGATCGCGCGTGGTCTGGCCGCGATCGATGGCCAGGGCCGGCTCTTCGCCCTGCACTTTGATATCGGAGCTGCCGCCGAAGCGGCCGATGTCCGCCTGCAGATTGCTGATCGTCGTGTTCGTGCCGATCCAGCGCGCCTTGGCCTCGGCAGCGCGCGCAGCGAAGTAAGCCTCTTCGGCGCGAAGACGCGATGCGTCGCGGTCATTGCTCTTTGTGGTGTTCCAGTTCGCTTCGGCAAATTTGAGACGCCACGAAGCGTCTTCATAAAGCGTGACGGCGTTGGTGGCCGCCCCCGCGTTGGTGGCGTTGGCGAACGCGACTCGCGCGTCCTCGAGGTTGGCCAGCTGGGCCTCTCGTATCTGCTCGCGATTCCGCTGGTTCGCGTTCTGAGCCTGCAGCGGACCGCCGATCAGAAGCGCCCCGGTCAGGGCGAACGTTGCTACGGTGATGCTTTTCATGAACTCCTCCTTCTGCTTTGCACTACAGCCGGCGGCATCCGATACGGCAGAGCCTGCCAGCAGCGCTTCAAGGTTGTAACAATGCAAAGGAGATGCAGAGGTGCATTTCCGAGGCTGAATCCCCGATCAACCGCCCAGGTAGGCCTTCTTGATGCGATCGGAGGAGAGCAGCGCCTTCGTATCATCGGTCAGGACGATGCGGCCGGTCTCCATGACGTAGGCCCGCTGCGCTGTGGTCAGCGCCATATGGGCGTTCTGCTCGACCAGGAGAATCGTCGTCCCCTCCTGGTTGATCTCCCGAATCACCCGGAAGATCGTCTGCACCATCTGCGGCGCCAGCCCCAGGGAGGGCTCGTCGAGGAGGAGGACCGAGGGCCTGGCCATCAGGGCGCGCGAGATCGCCAGCATCTGCTGCTCGCCTCCCGAAAGGGTCCCGGCATTCTGCTTGATCCGATCGCGTAATACGGGAAAGAGGGTGAAGACCCGCTCGTACTCCGCTTTCGTGATCTTGTCCTTTCGGAGGTAGGCGCCCAGCTCGAGATTGTCGTTCACCGTGAGATTGGCGAAGATACCGCGCCCCTCAGGCACGTGAGAGACACCCATGGCCGTGATCAGATGCGGCTTGAGTCCGGTAATGGTCTTGTCTCCGAAAAATACGTCTCCCCGTCGCGGCTTGAGGAGGCCGGAAATGGTCCGCAGCGTCGTCGTCTTGCCAGCGCCGTTCGCGCCGATGAGTGTGACGATCTCCCCCTTCTCGACGGAGAGCTCGATCCCGTGCAGCGCCGGGATCGAGCCGTACGCCACCTCGAGATCGCGCACGGCCAGAATCGCGGTCACGCCTCGCTCCCGGCCGGCTCGCCCAGGTAGGCTTCGATGACGACAGGATCCTGCTGAATCTGCTGGGGCGGCCCCTGCGCGATGGTCCGGCCATAGTTGAGGACGAGGATGCGCTCGCAGATCCCCATGACCAGCTCCATGTTGTGCTCGATGAGAAGCACGGCCAGCCCGAAACGGTCGCGGATCTCATGAATCTTCTTCATCAGGGCCAGAGTTTCCCCGGTATTGAGCCCGGCTGCCGGCTCGTCGAGCAACAGCAGTTTCGGACGCGCCGACAAGGCACGCGCGATCTCCAGCCGCCGCTGATCGCCGTATGGCAGGTTGCGCGCCGACGTTCGGGCGCGGCTATCCAGATCGAAGATCCGCAATAGCTTCATCGCTTCCTCTTCGGCGATCGCTTCGGCCTCGTGAAAATGGTTCGTGTGCAGTACCGCGGTCGCGCCGGAGTACTTGTAGTGGATGTGGCCGCCGATCTTGACGTTGTTCAGCACCGTCAGATCCTTGAAGAGGCGGATGTTCTGAAACGTGCGGGCCACGCCGAGCGCCGTGATCTGGTACGGCTTGAATGACACCGTCGGAACTCCGGCGATCCGGATCTCGCCTTCAGTCGGCCTGTAGACGCCGGTGAGCATATTGAAGATCGTTGTCTTGCCCGCGCCGTTCGGACCGATCAATCCGATCAGCTCGTGCGGCCTCACGATGAGGTTGAAATCGGACACCGCGGTCAGACCGCCGAACTTGATGGTCACGCTCGTCGCTTCGAGCAGCGGTGCGTTCGGATCGGCGGCCTTCATTCGCTGATGGACGGACCGGAAGTGCGGTTCATCTTTCCCTTATCCTGGTCGCGTGTTTCTTTCGGCACCGTGTCCTTGCGGCGGGCCAGAATCTCCCACAGCTCGCGACGCCCAAAAAGTCCCTGCGGCCGGGTCAGCATCAGGACGATGAGCAGGATTGAATAGATGACCATGCGCGGATCGCTGTTCATATGCAGAAACTCTTTGGCCATCCGCAGACCCTCGGGAAGGAACGTCAGGATGATCGCGGCCACGATCGAGCCGGAGATCGACCCCAGACCGCCCAGGACCACCATGGTGATCACCTCGAAAGACTTCATGAAGGTGAACATGGCTGGATTGAGGTAGGCCAGGTAATGCCCGTAGAGCCCTCCGGCCACCCCGGCGAAGAACGATCCGATGACGAAGGCCTGAACCTTGTAGCGCGTGGTGTCGACGCCCATGGCCTCCGCGGCGATCTCGTCCTCGCGCACCGCCAGGAAGGCCCGGCCGATCGATGACTTGATCAGCCTCATGCTCACGAGCACCGTCATCCAGGCGAAGAAATAGACCCAGATGAAGTTCGACCAGGCCGGCACGCCCGACAGCCCGCGGGCCCCGCCCAGCTTTTCGACGTTCAGGAAGATGACCCGGATAATCTCTCCGAATCCCAGGGTGACGATGGCCAGGTAGTCGCCGCGCAGCCTCAGAGAAGGCAGGCCGACGAGATAGCCGGCGATGGCTGCACAGAGCCCCCCGAAGAGCACCGCCCCGAGAAAGAAGACGTTCTGCAGGACGAGCCTGTTCAAACCTTCGGGCAGTTTCTCCAGATAGGGGCTGGCGTAGAAATAAGTGACGAAAGCCGACAGGTACGCACCGATGGCCATGAAGCCGGCGTGTCCGAGCGAGAACTGGCCGGCGTGTCCGTTGATGATGTTGAGCGACACCGCGAGGGTAATGCTGATCCCGATCAGGATGATGACGCGGAAGTAGTAGGCCATCCCCTGGATCGGCAGGACCTGGAGAATGTAGTTCGCTCCCACCAGCACCGCGAGGCCGACGATGAGGAGGACTATGTCCTTGAGCCACCACTTACGCATAAATTGAAGAAGGAAGAGTGAAGGGTGAAGAGTGAAGGAAGAGTGAAGGGTCGGTCGTGGAGAGTCGGGCGTTCATCGAGTCGATCGGCGTCCGCATTCGCACCTCTCAGACCTTTTCCGCCTGGGCCTTGCCGAAGAGTCCGGAGGGGCGGAAGAGGAGGATCAGAATGAGGATGACGAAGGCGATGGCATCGCGGTATGTGGAGAACGAGCTCCCGGCAACGAATGCTTCGACTACACCGATGAGGAGTCCTCCGACCATCGCACCCGGCACGTTCCCGATGCCGCCGAGAACCGCGGCCACGAAGGCTTTGAGCCCCGGCATGATGCCCATCAGCGGATCGATCTTGGGATAGGCAAGGCCGAACAGAATTCCGGCCACCGCCGCCAGAACCGAACCGATGATGAAGGTCGTGGAGATGATGCGGTCGGTTGGAATGCCCATCAGGGAGGCGGTCTCGAAGTTGAACGAAACAGCGCGCATCGCTCGCCCGAACTTCGTCCCGTAGATGATGTACTGCAGCATCACCATGAAGATCAGGGCCACCACCAGGACGATCACCTGATACGAGGTTGTGACGATGCCGAAGAAGTTGAGGCGATGCTTCTCGATGAGCGTGGGGAAGAACTTCGGATCGGGTCCGAAGACGAATTGCCCACCGAACTCCAGGAAAAACGAAACGCCGATTGCCGTGATGAGCGAGGCGATCCTGGGAGCGCTGCGCAGCGGGCGGTAGGCGATCCTTTCGTTGAGATAGCCGAACGTGCCGCAGACCAGCATGGCGAAGACGAGGATGATGCCGGCCATGGCCCAGGAGGGGGCCGGCGCTCCCGGTTGATGGGTGACCGAGGCATACATCCGCGCTCCGTAGTAACCCATGAACGAGCCGAGCATGAAGACGTCGCCGTGGGCGAAGTTGATGAGCTTGAGGATCCCGTACACCATCGTGTACCCGAGGGCGATCAACGCGTAGATCGATCCCGAAGCAATCCCGTTCAGAAGGTTTTGTAGAAAGGTCTGCATCGTCGGTTCCCTCGGCGCCCCACCGATCCTGCAGGTTCCGCGCGAGCGCTACGGCGCTTTGAAAGAAAATTTTCGCAACTGGAAACCAGGACCTCGAACCTCGAATGAGTCCGGCGAAAGCTACCCGCCGGACCCTTCGATGTAAAGAGAAATTTTGGCTGCTATTTCGTCTTCGCCGGAGCGGCCGTGGCCGTCGATGTGCCCGTCGCCGGAGTGGTCGCCGCGCCCGCCGCCGCAGGGGCGCCAGCGGCATTCTTCGCCGGGTCCACCGTGGCCCGCAGGGTCGTGGTGTTGTTGCGGATTTCCAGGACGACGAGCTTCTTGTCGATCGGGTTCCGGTCGGCGCCCATGTTGATGACCCCGGTCACGGCGACGTATCCCTTCGTTGCGGCGATGGCGTCACGGATGTCTTTGGTGTCGAGCTTCGGCGCCCGGCTCATGGCGTCGGCCAGCACCTTCATCGAGTCGTAGCCCAGAGCGGCCAGGGCGTCGGGCTTGGCGCCATAGCGCTCCTTGTACTTATCGACGAACGAACGGACCTGAGGCGCCGGGTCGTCGCTGTGGTAATGGTTCGAATAGAAACAGCCGTCGAGCGCCTTGCCGCCGATCTCGAAGAGCTTGGGGGACTCCCAGCCGTCGCCGCCGACCAGAGGCTGCTGCATGCCGAGGTCGCGCAACTGGATGGCGATCTGGCCGACGTCGTTGTAGTAGCCCCCGCAGAAGATGATCTCGGGAGAGGTCTGTTTGATGGTGGTCAGCTGGGCCTTGAAGTCGCTGTCGCCGTTCGAGTAGCTCTGATCGCCGACGATCTTGCCCCCGAGGCGGATGAACTCGTCCTTGAAGAATTGCGACAGACCCATCGAGTAGTCGCTCTTCACGTCGCGCAGGATGGCGGCACGCTTGACCTTGAGATCGTTGATGGCGAAGTCGGCCAGGGCCTTCCCCTGGTAGGGATCGATGTAGCACATCCGGAAGATGTAATCGCCCTTCTTCGTCACTTCCGGGTTCGTCGAGGAGGGGCTGATCATCGGAACCTTGTTGCTCTGGCAGATCGGCGCCGCGGCCAGGGAGTTCGAGGAGGCCACCTCACCGATGACCGCCACCACGTTGTTCTCGGAGATCAGCTTGGTGACCGTGTTGGCCGCCTCTTCCTGCTTGGACTGATCGTCCTCGCTGATGACCTTGATCTTCTTCCCTTTGATGCCGCCGGCCGAGTTGATCTCATCGGCGGCCATCAGGATGCCGTTATGCGTGGACTGTCCGAAGGTGGCCTGGAGGCCGGTCATCGAACCATACTCGCCAACGGGGATCTCGCTGCCGGAAACGCCCGTGTTCTTCCCGGCCGCCCCTCCTTCCTTCGGAGGACAGCCGACGAGCATGAGCGAGAGAGCCGTGATCGCAAGAACCACCAAAGACTTATTTTTCATCAGTTTCCACCCGTTTCTTCTATTGGTCTGGCCGAGCGGCGCCATTGTAGCAGCAGAGGAGTTGCAGAGAGCGAACCATGGGAAGGCCGAAGGTCCAGAGCTGGCGCCGAAGTCTGATGATTCGTGCGCAACGAAAAGACCGGGCGCGGGCCGGGCGCGAATCAGGGGTGAGACTCCGGTGATTCATCCCGCGGACCTCTTGCCTTGAATCCGCGTCCTGACGACGCGATGCGCAGAGCAGCTTCCGCGGTTGCGGAACCTGGTTTTCCCGGGCCCTCGCCCGGGCCCGAGCCCGGCCTGAAATTCAACTGGCTCTGGCGGGTGCCAGGAGTTACAGGCTCACCCAGACCGATTTCGTCTGCGTGTACTTCTCAAGGGCGTCTCGTCCCTGGTCGCGCCCGAAACCCGATTCCTTGAAGCCTCCGAACGGGAGGGCCGGATCGTAGAGGTTGTAGCTGTTGACCCAGACGGTTCCGGCCTTGATGGCCCGGACCACGCGGTGAGCCTTCGAGATATCGCGTGTCCAGACCGCCGCTGCCAGTCCGTAGACCGTGGCGTTCGCCTTGGCCACGGCATCGTCCGCGTCCTTGAAGCGGATGGTGGCCAGGACCGGCCCGAAGATTTCCTCGCGCGCGATGCGCATGCTGGTATCGACATCATCGAAGATCGTCGGTTTGACGAAGTAGCCCTTCCCCGTTCCGATGTCGGCACGCTCGCCGCCGGCGACCACTTTCGCTCCCTCCGCTTTGCCGACCTCGATGTACTTCATGACGTTGTCCATCTGCTCCCTGGAGACGATCGCGCCGAGTCGCGTCTTCGGATGCAGAGGATCGCCGGCCACCATCTTGCCGGCGCGGTCGATGACCTTCGCCATCAGCTCGTCGTGAACCGAGTCCTCGACCAGCAGACGCGAGCCCGCGGCACAGACTTCGCCCTTGCCGTAGAAGATGGCGTTGAGCGCGCCGCGCGCGGCTGCTTCCAGGTCGGCATCGGCGAAAACGACGTTGGGCGACTTGCCGCCGAGCTCCAGCGTGACTTTCTTCAGCGTCTTTGCGGCACGCTCCATCAGTCCCCGGCCCACAGCGGTCGATCCGGTGAAGGCGATGGCGTCGATACCCGGGTGGTCGACCATGGCGTTGCCGACGACACTCCCCCTGCCCGGAATGACGTTCAAGACCCCGGCAGGCAGCCCGCATTCACGCGCGTACTCGGCGAACTTGAGCAGCGAGAGCGAGGTGTTCGAAGCCGGCTTGATGACCACTGTGTTCCCACAGGCCAGAGCGGGAGCGATCTTCCAGACCGCCAGCATCAGCGGGAAGTTCCACGGCGTGATGGCGCCGACCACGCCGACCGGCTCGCGCAGCGTATAGGTAAAGGCCCCTTCCTGAATCGGAATGGTCTCGCCGGTTACCTTTCCCGACCAGCCCGCGAAGTAGTAAAGGCATTCGGCTGCCGCCGGCGTATCGACGAACTGCGATTCGAAGATCGGCTTGCCGTTATCCAGGGTCTCGATCCTGCCGATCTCCGCTGCCCGCGAGGAGAGCATGTCCGCGAGCTTCCACATCACTTTGGCCCGGTCGCGCGGCTTCATCTTCTGCCACTCGGAGCCCGGCTCCAGCTGCGCGCGCGCGGCACGCGCCGCCAGATCGACATCCTCCGCCCCGGCCGACGCGACATCCGCGATCTTCTCCTCGGTTGCCGGATTCGACGTGGCGAATGTCTCGCCACTTCTGGCGTCCACGAAGTCGCCATTGATGAACAGCTTGCTGAGAATGGTGGGTTCAGCGGAAATAGTGGTCATGGAGAGCTCCTCACCCGCGCGACCTTGCCCGGCCGGCGAGCAACCTCATGCTAACAAAAAGCCGCCAGCCTTAAGCGCCACGATCATCC
Source organism: Thermoanaerobaculia bacterium (assembly GCA_017883265.1). Taxonomy (GTDB): domain Bacteria; phylum Acidobacteriota; class Thermoanaerobaculia; order Gp7-AA8; family Gp7-AA8; genus JADGNX01. Next base: position 15,845 of record JADGNX010000011.1, on the reverse strand, counting down.
GGTTGGTGGCGGCAGCGGCGGCCGGAGCGGCGGCTATCTTAGAAGAGGCGGCATCAGCGCTGCGGAGGTGACCACTTCGCGGCGATCCCCGCAAGGTCGCCAGGATCGCTCACATACATCTCGGTGTACCCACACGCGACGCAGACGTGATGATCGATCGCTGCGGTCGAAAAAATGCCGGTGGCGATGGACGCACCGAGCTTACGGTGCCAGTCGAGCGCGATCACCCGGATGTCGTTCGATTCGCATTTCGGACACTGACCACTCTTCATCGAATGCCTCCGTCTTGGAGAATCGAACCCAACGGCAACTACTTCCCTGCGAAGTTGGCCTTGCGCTTCTGGTTGTAGGCTCCGAGGCCCTCCTTGGCGTCCTCGCTCTGGAAGAGCTGCTGCTGAAGCTCCCGCTCGATGGCCAGCGCCGATTCGAAAGGAATCTCCCAGCCGCTCTGCACCGCGCGCTTGATCCGTCCCACGGCTTTGGAGGCCTTGTTGGGAGGGCAGAAGCTCTGCGCGTATTCGATGACCCGGTCCCACCACTTCTTCCCATTTTCCTCGGCCGGCCAGACGTAGTTGACGATGCCGAGCCGCAGAGCTTCTTCAAATTCGAAGAGTCCCCCTTCGATCATCAGCTCGATGGACTTCGACTTCCCGACGATGCGAGAGAGCCGCTGTGTCCCACCGGTGCCGGGCAGAACACCGAGGGTGACTTCGGGAAGGCCGACCTTCCCGGCGCCCTTGAGGGCGATGCGCATGTCGGCGGCCATGGCGATCTCCAGACCGCCGCCGACGGTGTGCCCGTTGAGAGCGGCGATGACCAGCTTCGGCGTCTGCTCGAGGCGATTGAGGGTCTCGTTGGCGTGAAGGCAGAAGTAGTACTTGAAGCCCGGAGTGACCTCGCCGAGCATCTTGATATTGGCGCCGGCCGAGAAGAACTTGTCGCCAGAGCCGCGGAGGACGATGACGTAGACCTCGTCGTCCATCCGTGCCGTCAGGATGGCCGTATCGAGCTCCTTGTTCATTTCGTAGGTATAGGTGTTGGCCGGCGGATCGTTCAGCTCGATGATCGCCACGCCTTTCTCCACCCTGTAATCGATCAGATTTCCACTCATGAATTCTCCTTGTTCCGATTGAGGGCATTGTAACGAAGAGTGAAGGGTGAAGGGTGAAGAGTGAAAAAGGACGAAGAGCCGCCTTGTTTTCACTCTTCACCCTTCACTCTTCACCCTTTCGTGGGTTCGCCGAATGAGATGCCGAGGCTGCGGGCGGTGGTGACGACCTGACCGCTGGGGTCGACGTACTTGGGATTGGAGATGGCGCTGAGGATGGGAACGTCCACGATCTTGTCCTGGCGCAGCGCGACCATGCGGCCGAACTTTCCGCGGGCGACCAGATCGACCGCCGCTTTTCCGTAACGGGTGGCCAGAAGGCGGTCGAAAGGAATCGGGGATCCGCCGCGCTGCAGATGGCCGAGGACGGTGACGCGCGTTTCCAGATCGATGTGCTCGGAGATCTCGGTGGCCACCTGGTAGGCCACGCCACCCAGGCGCTTCGCTACCTTATCGGTATAGACCTCTTCTCCTCCGACCCGCTTGGCCCCTTCAGCCACGACCATCAGATCGAAATCCGATCCCTCCTCCTGGCGCGACTTGATGGAGTCGACGATGGCCTGCGGATCGTACGGAATCTCGGGGATGAGGATGATGTCGGCGCCGCCGGCGATGCCCGAATAGAGGGCGATCCAGCCGGCGTTGCGGCCCATGACTTCGAGGATCATCACGCGGTTGTGGCTCTCAGCAGTGGAGTGCAGCCTGTCGACGGCATCGGTGGCCACCGAGACCGCGGTCATGAAGCCGAAAGTGTAGTCGGTGGCGTCCAGATCGTTGTCGATGGTCTTGGGCACGGCCACGATCGGGACGCCCATCTCGTAGAAGCGCTCGGCGATCTTGAGAGTCCCATCGCCACCGATGACGATGATGCCCTCCAGGCCCAGCCTCTCGATGTTGTACAGGCAGGCGCCCGAGCGATCCTCGCAGCGTTTGCCGCCCTCCTCGGTCACCGGATACTCGAATGGATTCCCGCGGTTGGTCGTGCGGAGCAGCGTCCCCCCTTTGGGAAGAATGCCTCGAATGGACTCCATCGTCAGGGTCTTGACCGCCGACACCATGAGCCCTTCAAATCCCGCTTCGATTCCCAGCACTTCGTAACTGTAGTCATTGATGGCGCTCTTGACGGCGGCGCGAATGACGGCGTTGAGTCCGGGGCAATCGCCCCCGCCGGTCAAAATGCCGATCTTCTTTGCCATGGCTCTCTCAACGCAGGGATGGGCGGCCGGAATTCTGAAGGCCCGGAGCGGCGCCCCAGCGCAAATCAAGGCTCGCTGACCCGGCAGACGAAGACCAGCTTCACTCCCGCGGCGGCCATGGTGCCCATCTCGTCGTAGGGGTCGAAGTCCAGCACTTCGACCGGCCGCAATCCCGCCGTCGTCAGGCAGCGCCGGATAGTCAGCTCATCGTAGGAGCGCTGCCGGTGCGTCTCCTCGATCAGAACCCGCTCGCCGCTGCCGAGGCGTGCCCATCCGGTGACGACCGCAGTTCCTACCCCCTCGCGCCTGGCGAACTTCGTGGCCATTTTGAGGTGATAGTTCTTGCCTGCGGCGACAAACGGCTGCGCCAGGCCCCAGATGGCCGGGTAGATGTCGGGATGATTCATGTCGAAGATGAAAAGGGAGCCCGATGACATGACTCGCCGGATCGATCGGAAGGAGTCGATCAGACCGGCCTCAGTCATCAGATGATTGAGGCTGTCGTAGAGGCAGGTGACGAGCGAGAAACGGCATCGAAAGGGCAGCCGCTGGAAATCGGCGGCCACGAGCTGCGACGCGCGCTGAGAGGCCAGTTGCAGCATGGTCAGCGACAGATCGGCGCCGACCGAGCGGAAGCCTCTGGCCTGGAAGAACGGCAAGGCCAGTCCCGTGCCGCAGGCCACGTCGAGATGGCTCCTCCCTTCAATATCCTGTCGCGTCAGAATCTCCACCAGCAGACGCGACACCGATTCGAAGAACCGCAGCCCCAGCGCCTGATCGTAGGCATACGCAAAAGCACCGTAAGAGGAAGTCAATGGATAATTGATAATGGATAATTGATAATGACAAACAATCTGTCATCTTAAGTCATTCTGTATTCCATTATCCATTATCCATTATTCGTTGTCCCATCGGTAGAATCCCTGGCCTGTCTTCCGTCCCAGCTTTCCCTCGCTGACCATCGCTCGCAGGAGAGCCGGCGGCTCGAACCGCGGCCCGAGGGTGGAGGCCAGATATTCGGCGATGGAAAGGCGAACATCGAGGCCGACCAGATCGGTCAGCCGCAGCGGACCCATCGGATGGTTATAGCCGAGCTCCATGGCCCGATCGATGTCTTCGGCCGAAGCCACTCCATCCTCCAGCATGCGGATGGCCTCGAGACCGATCGTTACGCCGAGACGCGAGCTGGCGAAACCCGGCGAATCGCGCACTACGATCGGCTCCCGGCTCATTCGCAAGGCGACCTCGCGGGTTCTTTCCACCGTGTCTTCGCTGGTCCGATGGCCGGTAACGATCTCTACCAGCTTCATCCGATGCGGCGGGTTGAAGAAGTGCATGCCGATGAAACGGTCGCGACGCTCCACGTTCTCCGCCAGCCTGGAGATGGAGATCGATGATGTGTTTGAAGCCAGGATGGTCTCTTCACCGCAGAAGAGATCGGCCTGCGCGAAGAGCTCCTGTTTGAGCTCCAGCACCTCGGGCACCGCTTCGATGACCAGATCGGCCCCCCGGAGCGCTGACTCCAGATCGGCGCCGTATTCGACGCGGTCGCGAGCCTCATCCGCCGAAACCGCATCGACCTTCCCGTTCTCCACTCCTTTTCGCAGCAACGACTCGATCGAGGCCTTGGCCGCGTCCAGAGAGGCACCATCCACATCATGAACGATCGTGTCGAATCCAGAGATCGCTGCGAGGTATGCGATCCCGCGGCCCATGGTGCCGCTGCCGAGGACCGTGATCTGACGAATCATGCCCGGTGGGATATCAGGGAACAAATGGAGAAGTCAAATGGCGAGGGGTTCTATAATTGAAGTGCTGCCGAAGGGAGACTGTCGTGGCACTGGTGAAGGAATTCAAGGAATTCGCCCTCAAGGGAAGTGTGATCGATCTTGCGATCGGCGTCATCATCGGCGCGGCGTTCGGCAAGATTGTCACCTCGTTCGTCGACGACATCCTCATGCCGATTCTCGGCGTGCTTCTTGGTCGTCACGACTTCTCCGACTATTTCGTGACCCTCTCCGGAGGTCACTACGACACGCTGGCGCAGGCGAAGGCGGCCGGAGCGGCAACGCTCAACTACGGCGTCTTCGTCAATACGCTGATCGCCTTCTTCATCGTCGCTTTCGCTATCTTCCTGGCTGTCAAACGGGTGAATGCCTGGAAGCGAAAGCCGCAGGTCGAGACTCCCACGATGCGCGATTGCCCGGAATGCCTCTCGCCGATCCTGCGCAAGGCCAGCCGCTGCAAATTCTGTTCGGCCACCGTGCCGGTGATGGCCTAGCGTTCAGATGCTCTTCATGGCCAGCGAGAGAATCTCGCGATGGGTGAAGTAGTTGACGGCCGGGTCGTCGAGATGGAACGAGTAGCTGAAGCGCTCGTCGTTGTCGGCGACGAAGGTAAAGCGGTAGTAGCGAGCTTCAACCCCTTCCACGAACTCCTTCACGTTGGTCAGAGAGTCTGCCTGCTCGACCTTCAGCACTCGATAGAGACGCTGGGCGGTCAAGGGAAGATCGTCCGGCGGATAGTGGATGAACTGGATCGCATAGATTGAAGAGGGATCGATCTCCCGCTCCGGATAGTGATCCTGCTCTTCGTCTCCGTCGCCGCCGGTAAACCAGGCCTCTTCTTCCTTGAAGAGGACGAGATTCGCCGAATTGTCAGTCAGCGGAAGGATGGCTCTGTCGAGGTGGATGTGCTCCTCCGGATCGCGCGACTCCTTGAGCTGAGTGAGGAGATCGATGAGGTACTGGAGGCCCTCGCGCGTGCCGGTAAGGGCCACTTCGTCGTCTTCATCCGAGATCCAGATGTCCAGCCAGGCGTTCTTCGGAAGCTTGACCCGGCTCTCCAGCGTATCGAAGGAGATCGCGGCAAAGCCCAGCCGCTTGGCCGCGGCCTTGAGGAAGTCATTGCAGTGGGGATCGCTGGTCAGCTGCTCCCGGGCGAAATCGATCGCCGCCTCATACGCCTTCTTCCTTCCGAAGTCGTGCGTCAGGTCGAATCGACGAACGATCTCGTCAAGAAGTTCGGCGTAGCGTTCCGCTGGTCGTGACATTTCCTGGAATCCTCTCTCCGCAGCAGCCTGCGGCACGCCAGAACACCTGGAAATTTATCATATTTCGGCTCCTCTCTAGAAAGCGTCTGCCTGCCGGCACCGTAGCCCTCCGCAAGGGGTTCCGGAACCGAAGCCCGGCCACAGCCGCAGCGGGTAGGAAGAAGAATTGCAGCAAGGGTGCTCCTCAGATCACAATCGTCCCACTGCGCCGAGGCCCCGTTCATCAATGCGGGCGCAAACCATATCGTAAGGAGAATTCATGACGGACAAGACTTTTCTCACCGACATCACCGAACTGCGGCGACGAGCCCGCCAGCACATCGAAAAGGGAGCGGTGACCGACGCCTACCGCGCTGACCGCGACACCGTGATCAAGCTGCTCAACGAGGCGCTGGCGACCGAGCTGGTCTGCGTTCTGCGCTACAAACGCCATTACTTCATGGCTCAGGGAATCCATTCCGATCCGATCGCCTCGGAATTCCTCCAGCATGCCAACGAAGAGCAGGGGCACGCCGACGAGATTGCGAACCGGATCGTCCAGCTCGGCGGATCTCCCAACTTTTCTCCCGAGGGGATGCTCTCGCGAAGCCATTCGGAATATGTGGAGGGGTCGACCCTCGTGGAGATGATCCGGGAGGATCTCATCGCCGAGCGCGTGGCCATCGACTCGTACACGGAGATGATCCGCTACATCGGCGAGAACGATTACACGACCCGGAGAATGCTGGAGGGGATTCTGGCTGTGGAGGAAGAGCACGCCGACGATCTGGCCAGCTTCCTCAGCGACCTCGACAGCGACTTCAAGTCACGCGATCGCAAGTCCGGCTGAGCGGGTGGTCTTCTGTGATAGGGGCACCCGCTCTCGGGCGCCCGCGCGCTGAACCCAGCCAGCCACTCTCTCCAACGGCGGCCGAAGCGGCCGCCGTTCCACCGGGGGGCGAAGGCCTACGCTGGCGGCAGCTGACGCTGGGCGTCGACGGCGTACGGCGAATCAGGATACTCGGTGACGATGCGGCGGAACGTCTCCTTGGTCTTCTGCGCGTTGCCCTGAACGCGGTAAGCCTTGGCCAGCAGAGAGAGAATCGAATCAGGGGGCAGGAGTTGTTCGCCGCCGGAGAGTTGTTGTTCGAGCTCCGCCGCTACTTTTGGCGCCTCGCCGTTGTCGAGGCGCAGCTGGTAGAGGCTGTATCGGGCGGAACTGGCCAGCACGTCCTTGGGGTGGGCGTCGATAAAGCTCTGCAGCTTCGGCCTGGCGGCAGCGACATCGCCGCGGGCCGCCGCGAGACGGGCCAGATAGAGGTCGGCCACATCGGCGGCGTCCGTTCCGGCGTAATCGTGATTCACCCCTTTGAACTGCTGCTCAGCCTTGGCGTACTTTTCAGCTTCGGTCTTGAACTGAGCGTTGGGGATCTGCTGACCCTCGACCTTGAGAGGCGAGTCGATCGTGGCTATGGCCTCGCCGAGCTTCGACTGGGCGGACTGTTCCCGATTGCTGCGGTAGTAGAAGTAGCCGGCGACGAGGGCGACGAGAACGAGAGCTCCCACCCCCGCAAAGGCGAGGTTGCGCGCATTGGAGCGAACCATCCCGCTCAGAACGCCGACTTCGTCGACGAACTTGTCGTGCTTGAGATCTCTTCTGGTCTGCCGATCCATCGAACAACTCCTTTGTGAGAAACGCCGAACTTTAGCTCGACCGCTCAGAAACCGTCAACGAACAACGGCGATTCCCCCCTCAGGCGCAGGATGAAGTCTTCGCGATCCGTCGTTTCTGGTTAAAATAAGCAGCGCGATCGATCGAGGCAGGGCTTGATCCGGGGCATTTTTCTTGCAGGGCGCGTTCTACAGTCAACATCACTTTCTTCTCGGCGGGCAGACATGAAGGCGCGGGCGCTGGTCGTTACACTCGGGGTTTTGTGCAGCATCGCGTCCGTCCGGGCGTCCGAAAAGCCGTACGCGGGGCCGAGCGCAACGATCCTCTGTTACCACATCGTAGAGTCTCCGCACGACCCGCGCATGGAGATCAGCCGTGAGACCTTCCGCCAGCAGATGAAGTATCTGGCCTCGACCGGGTACAACATCATCACCCTGGCCGACCTCTACGCCTACGTGGCCGGACGCCGTCAGACGCTCCCCAAGAACGCGGTCGTCATTACGGTCGACGACGGCTGGCGCAGCACCTACACGGAGTTCTATCCGGAGATGAGACGGCTCCATTTTCCGTTCACAATCTTCGTCTACCCGAAGATCATCGGTCAGACCTCGCACGCCCTCAACTGGGATCAGGTGCGGGAGATGTCGAGGAACGGCGCCGACATCCAGAGTCACTCGCTCTCCCATCCGTTCCTCACATCACGCCGCCATCCAGCGCTGGACGACAAGAGTTACCATGCCTGGCTGGAGAACGAGCTCCTCGATTCGAAGCGGATTCTGGAGAAGGAGACCGGCCACACGGTCAATTTCCTCGCCTACCCCTATGGTGATTACGACACGGCCGTGGCCAGGTCGGTGGCCAGGGCGGGATACGAGGCGGCGTTGACCTGCGACTTCGGCCGCGTGCACCGCGGAAGCGATCCCCTCCGGCTCAAGCGGGTGGTGGTCGACAAGCGGATGTCCTTCGCCGCCTTCCGGCACTATCTCGGCGTCAATCCTCTGCGTCTCGAGGAGACGATGCCCGAGGAGGTTTTCAACCCCGATCAGCCGGTGGTCTCGGCGAGGATCGCCGATTACAAGCAGCTTGATCCGAGCTCGGTCGGCATGGCACTGCTCAGCGTCGGCTCCACTCCGTTCTCCTATGATCCCCGGGACGGATCGATCTCCCTCGTGGTCCGCAACGAGCTCAAAGGCGATGTGCAGCGCGCCATCGTCTGGGGAACCGATTCGCACTCCGGCAAACGGGTGGAGGCGATCTGGTCCTTCCGGCTCCCGGCTCCGCTGCTCCCCGACTCCCTGCCCGATCCTTCGATGCCGGCCCTCATCATGAATCCCACCTCGCCCGATGCGCCGAGCGGCGCTCCGGGAGACGGGTTCACTCCCGCTACCTCGCCGAGCCACGATGACGCTCCGATCCTTCCCACTCCGGCAAGCACATCCGGTCAGCGCACGGCCGGCCGCATTTCCCAGCCTGCCGCCGGCCACCCACGCCGATAGGTTCTAGTCTGCCTTAATCACCAAACATGCTCAGACCAACGGCAGCTTGATCTTCGGTTTCTCAACCCGTGAGCGGTAGAGAATCGCCGTCTTTCCGATCACGCCGACTACTTCGGCAGCGGAGGCAAGTGCCAGCGTGTCGGCAAACTCACTGCGGGTGCCGGACTCGTCATCGTCGATGCGAATCTTGATGAGCTCGTGCGCTTCGAGGGAGACCTGCGTCTCTTTGATCACCTCGGGACTGACCCTGGCCTTTCCAATGCGGACGATCGGCGAGAGGGGATGAGCAAGCGATTTCAGATACTGCCGTTGCTTCGGCGTCAGCCTCATATGTCTCCTCGATGACTCCAACCGCCGCGCGGCCGTTCGAGGTTGTCCTAGCACGCATCGTTCCGCTTTTTCGGAGGAGTGCCAGAGCCCGCTGTTACAAGACACCATTCATTCGCCGATTCACGGACTGCCACGCCACCCGGAAGGATCGCCGACGACGCCGGGCAGCGCCCTTATCGGACCTGCTGAAGGCGGGCGAGGAACTGTTCGGGCTCTTCGAAGCCGTTGAGCCGCAGGGAGCGGATCTCCCGGCCGTCCGAGCCGATCAGCATGATCGTCGGGACGCCCACGATCGAGTACTTGCGGGTCATGGCCTGCGTATTCGGATCGTCCGACTTCGTCAGGTCGCCCTTGAAACGGTCGAAGCGCGCCAGCTCTGCCGAAACGCCCTTGTCGTTGAAGGTCTTCTGATCGAGCTCCTTACACGGAATGCACCAGTCCGCGTAGAAGTCGACGATGACCGGACGGCCGGCGGAGGATGCCAGCGAGCTCTGTTGCAGCGGTTTCCACGACACTCGTGATCCGGCTTCGGTCGGAATGGCGAAGGCAACGCCGGCTACCAGAAGCAGGCTGGCGCAAGCCAGCCGCATGATCCGGCCACCGGTCGTCCGGCTCAGGAAGAGCATCAGCGCTCCAACCAGCAGGCTCGCTGCCACGCCCCATCGGAAAATCGACTCGCCGATCAGCGGGCGGAGAAAGTAGAAGGCCATGGCGATGAGAATGAATCCCATCGCCTTCTTCACCTGCACCATCCACATGCCCGACCGCGGGATGGCGCTCAATCCCGATGAGAAGATCCCGAGGAGCAGGTACGGAAGGCCGAGGCCGAGGGCCAGGACGAAGAAGAGGAGGAAGCCCATGAGCGGACTGGCCAGTTGCGCAACCAGAGCGATCAGAGAGATGACGAATGGGCCCACGCAGGGAGCTGCGACGATTCCGATGAGGAGCCCCATGCCGAGCGCTCCGGCCAGTCCCGCGCGTCCGCCGGAGCGGTTGGTGATGAAGCGCGGGGCCTGCATCTCGAAGAGGCCGAACATGGACGAAGCCATCACCAGCATGAGCAGAGCGAAGAACATCAGAACGGCCGGCAATTGAAGCCACGCTCCGAATAGCCGTCCCGAGAGCGCGGAGAAGACGCCGAGGATCGAGTAGGTGATGGCGATTCCGAGGACGTAGAACGAGGAAAGAGCGGCGCGCTGCGATCGCCGGCCGCCGGTCTGTCCGGCGAAGAAGCCGACCGTGATCGGAATCAGAGGATAGACGCATGGCGTGAGGTTCAGCGCCAGACCGAGAAGGAAGATCGCGACGAGCGTGAGCGGAAGGCCGTGCGAGGTGAACGTCGTACCGATGTCGCTTCCGAGCAGCGCGGAGGAACCCTTCGGCGCTTCGGACAACGGAGTGAAGTGCGCGGAGGGCGCCGACGAGGAGGGGACGCCGGCTGCTCCTGCCGCCGGCGCTGAAGCAGTTCCCGGACTGACATCGATCGTGATGCTGGTCGGCGGAAGGCAGATCTTGTCGTTGCAGGACTGGTAGCGCAGCGTGGCCACGGCGTGCCTGGCCGTCCCCTTCAACGTGGCCACGAACGGGATGCGGATCGTCCCTTCATAAACGGCCAGCTTGCCGCTCCCGCTGAAGGCAAACGTCTTCAGCTCATGCGGCGGAAACTGAGCGCTGACCAGAGCGGCCGCGGCCGGATCGAAAGTGATCGTGGTAGGGATGGCGAATGAATCGAGCGGCTTCGCGGAATTGATGTGCCAGCCGCTCTTGATCGCGGCAACGATCGTCCCTCGAAGAGATCCACCGGCGCTGCTGACCCCTTCGGTCGAGAGCGCTACCAGACTCTTGGCCGTATCGGGGGTGATACCGCTGCCATCGAACTGCGCGAAGAGCGGCACGGCCAGAAGTATTGCTGCCAATGCCGCTGAGAATGAAAGGCGCTTCATCGCTTGTTCTGCTCTTGCTTATCGGGTCCTGGGGACCAGGTTCTCGAGCTGCGGGAGGATCCTCTCGACGTTCGCCATCAGAGGCGACTGGGGAAAACGGCTCTTGAAGTTGCGATACTCCTTCAGCGCCGCGGGGTAGTTGCCCTGCTCGCGATAGATGTCCGCGACCAGAAGCGACGCACGCTCATAACTCTCCCCTTTCGATTGCAACGTCGAGAAGCGGTGGAGAGTAGCCAGCGCGTCGGCAGGCCGGTCCTGTCCCAATTGCACGACAGCCAGCGAATAGAAGGATCGATCGCGAATGTCGGCCGGCAGTCCCCTTTCCCTGATGAGCTTCTGCAGGTGCGTCTCGCTGTCCGGAAGAGCATGACGCACCATCAGCTCCTCGGCCAGATCGAACCGTTTCTTGAAATCGCGCTGGAAGGAAGCCTCGTGCGCGCGGCGGGCCAGGAAATCGTTGTAGCTTGTCCTGGACGTTTTCAGCGTGTTGACGAAGTCGTTCGCCGGCGCGTACCCCTTCAGAACGCCGGCGATCACCATGTCGGGGGTGAGCACGAGGAAGGTCGGGAGCGATACGACGTTGAACGTCCGGGCCAGCTTCGTCCCCTCAGCGCCGTCTTCCGTATTCAGGCGCAGAAGGACCATGTCGTCCGTGGCCTTCTGGAAGGTCTCCGAAGGGAAGACCTCCTGCTCCATCTTGTGGCACCAGCCGCACCAATCGGCGAAGAGGTCGACAAAGATGAGCTTGTCGCCTGCTTTGGCCTGCCGCGTTGCGTTGGCCAGCGATCGCGTCCAGCCGCCGGCGAAGAGCGACGGCGCAGACACTACCAGCAACATCACCACGAAAATGACCCGTTTCACCAGGACTCCTCCCACTTGGGCCGTCGAAACGACCTCTGGTGAAAGGCTATTCCGCGCGACCGGCAGCCGCTGGTGACAGTTCGGTAGCCTCCCGGCGCTGTCTGGCACGGGCCCTCGCCGCTTCGATGAAGGCGTCAAAAAGAGCAGCGGCCGATTTCTCTCCCACCATGTCCTCCGGATGCCATTGCACCCCGAGGTAGAACGGGTGTGAAGGATCTTCGAGACCTTCCACGATCCCATCCATAGCTCTTGCGGTCGTCCGAAGTCCCGCTCCGATTCCCTTCACCGCCTGGTGGTGCGAAGAGTTGACGTCGTGCTGGCCCGGAGAAACGATCGCCGCGAGGCCGGTCCCCGAGAGCACTTCGATGACGTGACGCCCGCGATTCGAAGAGGGACTGACATGATTGATCTCGGTCCCGTGCTGGGAATCGATGTCCTGGATCAGACTGCCTCCGGCTGCGACGTTCATGACTTGAAGGCCCAGGCAGACGCCGAGCGTCGGAACGCCATTCTTCCGGGCAGCCCGGGCCAGCGCGAGATCGTTCGACTGCCGGCCCGGATCCATCAGTTCGGTCGAAGGGTGTGGCTCCTCGCCGTAGACGCGCGGATCGAAATCATCGCCTCCCGCCAGCAGCAGACCATCGAGCCGCGCCAGCAGCTCCTCGGCATTCTCCTCCTGGGGAGTGATGACGACCGGCATTCCGCCGGCGCGCCGCACGGCCTCGGTGTAGGTCGCAAAGGCGAAGGTCCGCACGCGTTCCCCGTCGCCGGGTTGCGTGAGATCCGAGCCGATTCCGATGAGTGGTTTCATGGAGATCAATCCCTTGCGACAAACCCTACCAGAGGGATCGAAACCAGAAACCAGAAACTAGAGAGGCCCGTCGTTTCTGGTTTCTGATTTCTGGTTTCTAGTTTCTGGTTTCTAGTTTCGGTTGATCCGCTCCCCGCCGAAACCGCTGCGGAGCGCCTCAGGCACCACGACTGAGCCGTCGGCCCGCTGATAGTTTTCGAGGATGGCCACGATGCTTCGTCCGATCGCAAGACCCGATCCGTTCAGCGTGTGGACGAAACCGCTCTTCTTCGACTCGGAACGATATCGGATGTTGGCCCGTCGGGCCTGAAAGTCGAGAAAGTTCGAGCATGATGAGATCTCGCGATACGTCTCCTGTCCGGGAAGCCAGACCTCGATGTCGTAGGTCTTGGCGGGAGTAAAACCCATGTCGCCGGTGGCGAGCGTTACGACCCGGTAGTGCAATCCGAGCCCCTGCAGGATGGCTTCGGCGTCCGCGGTCAGCCGCTCGTGTTCCTCCATCGATTTCTCGGGAAGAGTGAACTTGACCAGCTCCACCTTCTCGAACTGATGCTGGCGGATGAGACCGCGAGTGTCCTTGCCGTAGGAGCCGGCCTCGCTGCGAAAGCAGGGGGAGTAGGCGCAGAACGACTGCGTCAGGGTAGAGGCGTCGAGGATCTCGTCGCGATAGAGATTGGTCACCGGCACTTCCGCGGTCGGGATCAGGTAGTAGCCGCGCTCATTGGTCAGCTTGAAGAGGTCCTCCTCGAATTTCGGGAGCTGCCCGGTTCCGGTGAGCGAGTCGCTGTTGACCATGAACGGCGTCAGGATCTCGGTGTATCCGCGGCGTCCATGGCTGTCGAGCATGAAGTTCATGAGCGCACGGCTCAGTTTCGCTCCGCCACCTTTGAGCACCGTGAAACGGGCGCCGGTGATCTTCGCGCCGCGGTCGAAGTCGAGGATGTCGAGCGACTCGCCGATCTCCCAGTGAGGGCGCGGCGTAAAGTCGAAGGCCGGCTTTTCTCCCCACGTCCGCTCGACGCGATTGGCGCTCTCGTCGCCGACCGGCACGGAGGAGTCAGGGACGTTCGGCAGACCGAGCTCGACATCGCGGAGCTCGGCCTCCAGCGTGGAGAGGCGTCCGTCCAGCTCGCGGATCTCATCGCCGACGCCCTTCATGGCATCGATCTGCGCCGAGGCGTCCTGCTTGTTCTTCTTGAGTGTGGCGATCTCCTGCGACGCGCTGTTCCGCTTTCCCTTCAGCGTTTCGACGGTGGTGATGATGCGCCGGCGCTCGGCGTCGAGCTCGAGAAAGCGATCGATGCCGGCGGTCGAATTCCGGCTGGCCAGGGCACGTCGGTAGTCGTCGGCGTGATCACGGAGGTAGTCGCGGGAAAGCATGGTGCGGAATGATAACCGGTTCGACGTCGCACCCGCCGCTCCCCTTCGAACAACTTCCATGCCTCAAGTGGAGCGGTGGGCGCCCTCGCCCACCGACCGCCCGGCGTCGAGCCGGGCGGAGTCCCCTTGCAAGGCGGCTGACCGGGGAACACTGACGCCAGCCGCCCGCCCGTCGGCGGCCGAGGCGGCCGCCGCTCGACAGAAGCGACCGCGGCTCAGTGGTGCGCGATGCGCGAGCGCGATGACGCCGGCGTGGCCCCGAGATCACCGTCGATCACCAGCGCGTAGCTCTGGCGCGGTCCCTGGCCGAGACGATTCGCGGTCACCGAGATCGTCCAGTTGCCGCTTGCCGGAGCATCGATCGCGATGGCCTCTGCATTGTTGAGCTCATCGCGCCGACCCGGATGAAGCGAGTCGTTGCCGAACAGCGCCAGGCCCGCAGGATCGACGACCTGGAGGTCGAGATCGTTGACCAGTACGGGAATCGTGTCATCCATGCGCACCGCTCCGGGTGGATCGGTCCAGACGAGCGCAATTCGCAGCGGGGTGCCAGCGTGGACGGAGATCCTCGAAACGAAGGCGGCTCCCTGGGTCAATCCGCTCGCGAGCGGAACGTCTCGCACGCTGAGGACGGCGCGGTCTCCGGGCAGGTGGAGGACGTTGCCGAGCACCGGGAAGCCGAAGCCCTCTTCATAGTTCGGAGCGGGAGGAGCAGGAACGCGGTTGAAGTCGTCGATCGAGGTCCAGGTCACCGGACGCGCCGCGGCGATGAGGGTGGCCTTGACGAGAGCAGCACTCGGAGCGAGACGATCTCCCGCCACCGGAGCGCCGGTTGGGTAATAGCCATCGCTGTAGTACTGGCGGACGATTGCGGCGGCCGCTGCGATGGTCGGCGAGGACCACGACGTTCCCGGCTGCCATCCGGTATTGCAGCTCGGCACCGAGACGTCATTGTTGGGCGACGCGGTGATGACCTCAGCCGGACCGACCAGATCTGGCTTGAGGCGGCCGTCGCGCGTCGGACCGCGGCCGCTGAACCACGAGGAGGTATCGTCGACGAAGTTGATCCCGTTCTGGCCGGCGCGCGTCCCCCCCACCTGAATGGCGTTCTTGGCGTCACCCGGCGCGGATAGGGAGGTCGTTCCCGCCTGCCCGCTGTTCCCGGTGTTGAAGAGCACAACCATGTCGGGATGCTTCCACACGAAGTCGTCGATGTCCTGCGCACTCTTCGGATAGTTCCCGGTCGGAGGAGTGGCTGGCTGCGCCACTCCCTGGCGGTCTCCCCAGGAGTTCGAATGGATCCGGGCGCCCTGGTCGTATGCCTGCTGAAGCACAGGATGAAGATCGATGAGAGGACATCGGAGGCCCGCCCGCTGACTGCAGTTGTCGCCGCCGGGAAAATTGGCAGACGGCGGGATGAATCCGGCATCCTGAACTACGAGCTTCGCCGCCGACGCGATGGAGTCCGCGTAATCGTGAAGGATCGGTGTGTCTCGATCGCCTGCCGCGACGGCGGCGGCAACGGTCCCGTGCCCCTGGTTGTCATAAGCCAGCGGCGAACCGGGATCGTCGCAACCTCGGGCGCCCGGAAACTGATCGCAGGAGTAAAGAAAGTCGTAAGCCACGATCTTGCGGCGCGAGAGATCGACGTTGGTCGACTGGTATCCGCCCTGCGCCGTCCCCGTGTTGATCGGCGGCTGCGCTCCGTCGAGCTCAGCGAAGTAACAACTGTTCCAGTCGACGCCTGTATCGAGGATGGCGATGATCTGCCCTTCGCCGTGCAGACCGTGGTCGGTCAATGGAGTCGGGCCGGAGACGGAGCCGGTCTGGAGGGTCCGGAACGTGATCTCGTCCGCGGTCGCGCTCAGGGCGATTATGGCAAACAATGCAAATAACTTCTTCACTGGGGAAGGAACGCAGGATCGCTCATCGTCGATTCCATGCAGCAGAGACACTTCTGTACCGCCTCTGCGGAATACTGCCCGCACAGACAAAAGTGTCTGTGCTACATAGCCGA
>JADGNX010000373.1 GCA_017883265.1 Thermoanaerobaculia bacterium | reverse complement strand
TTCTGGTTTCTGGTTTCTGGTTTCTAGTTGTCTAGTTTTCTAGTTTCTAGTTTCTAGTTTCTGGTTTCTGGTTTCATAATCTCCTCGTGGTCTCCAGTCCTCCGTGCGAGCTCGTCAGCTTTCGATCGACCGACAAGCTGCGATTGCCCGGGCTTCTGTACGAGGCTCGCCGGCCGAGCGGGGACGCCGCGATCTATCTCCATGGCAACGGAGACGCGTCGGTCTTCTACTCGGAGCGGACGAATGCGGTCGCGGCGGGACTGACCCGCCGCGGAATCGCCTGGCTGCCGTTCAACAACCGCGGCGCGCACATGCTCAAGCGATTCAGCCGGGTCCGCGACGGCGAGGAGGAGTCGGTCACCATCGGTATGGCGCACGAACTGATCGCCGAATGCGTCAACGACATCGACGGCGCCGCGGCTTTTCTCCGGCGGCGCGGCTTCCGGCGGATCTTCCTGGTCGGTCATTCGACGGGCGCCAACAAGATCTGCGTCTACAACGCGGCCCGTCCGCGCAACCGATTCGCCGGCTTTATCCTCCTGGCCGGTGGCGATGATACCGGGCTCTACTACGACAGCCTCGGTAGCCGAGGTTTCGAGCGGGTGCTGACGCGCGCGCGGCTGGCCGTCGAGGCCGGGCGGGGGCGTGAGCTGGTCCCTCCCTCGGTCACCCCGTTCGTCATCTCCTGGGCCTCCCTCTTCGACACGATGAACCCGGACGGCGATTACAACGTCTTCCCGTTTCTGGAAGTGTTGCGAGGTCTGAACCTTTCGACTCTGCCGCTCTTCAGGCATCTGCGGACGGTGAAGAAACCTACGCTCGTCGTCTACGGCAGTGAAGACGAGTTCTGCTTCGATGACGTTGCCGGCTGCGTAGCTGTCTTCAAGGATGCAGTTCGCGACCGTGACAACTTTGACTTCAGGATGATCGAAGGAGTGAACCATGGCTTCGATGGGAAGCACGCCGAGCTGGCTGCCATGATGGCCGACTGGATCCGAAAGCAGGACTAGAATCATGGTACGGCGGCAAGGCTGCCGAACCCCCGGGCTTCCCGAAGACTGCCAACCACGCGGCCGGTTGTGCCGGACGCCAAACTCCGTGGTTGGAATGATTTCGCATCACAAACGTTACTGGACTCCGCATGCAATTTCGTTATGACATCCGCAACGTCGCGATCATCGCGCACGTCGACCATGGCAAGACCACGCTGGTCGACGCTCTTCTGAAGCAGGCAGGCGCCATTCGCGCCAATCAACAGGTCGACGAGCGGGTCATGGACTCGAACGACCTGGAGAAGGAACGCGGGATCACCATCCTGGCGAAGAACACATCGATCCGTTATCGCGTCG
Organism: Thermoanaerobaculia bacterium; assembly: GCA_017883265.1. Classification (GTDB taxonomy): domain Bacteria; phylum Acidobacteriota; class Thermoanaerobaculia; order Gp7-AA8; family Gp7-AA8; genus JADGNX01. The sequence continues at coordinate 2,055 of JADGNX010000373.1, read as the reverse complement.
ACGACCCGGACGCTCTGGGGCACAGGGTGCATCACGAGGCGACGCATACGGCGTCGGGTCACGACTTGCCGGCGGTGTTCGTCCATCCGGCTGAAGTGAAGATCAACATCGTCGATACCCCCGGTCATGCCGACTTCGGCGGCGAAGTGGAGCGCGTCCTTTCGATGGTCGACGGCGTGATTCTCCTCGTCGATGCAGCCGAGGGACCGATGCCGCAGACGCGGTTCGTCCTGCGCAAGGCGCTCGGTCTGGCGCTCCTGCCGATCGTCATCATCAACAAGATCGACCGCAGCGACGCCCGGCCCACGGAAGTGGTGAACGAGGTCTTCGACCTCATGATCGAGCTCGGGGCCACTGACGAGCAGCTCGACTTTCCCATCCTCTACGCCTCGGGGCGCGCTGGTTATGTCCGCACCGAGCTCGAGGACACCAATGACGATTGCCGCCCACTCTTCGACGCCATCCTGAAGCGAATTCCTCCTCCGAAAGCGCTCCTCAACGGTACGCTGCAGCTTCTCATCTCGGCCGTCGACTACAACGAATACATCGGACGTCTCGGCGTCGGGCGCGTCCAGCGCGGCAAGATCAGCCAGGGCGAAGACGTCATTCTCATCCTGCGCGATGGCACCCACAAGAAAGGACGTGTCTCGCGCCTCACGGTGTTCGAAGGTCTTCGCAAAGAGGAAGTGCCGTTCGCCGAAGCAGGGGAGATCGTCGCCGTGGCCGGCTTCGCCGACGTCGAGATCGGCGAGACTCTGACCGCTGCCGACGCTCCGGAGCGCCTCGAGCCGATCGCCATCGACGAGCCGACCGTTTCGATGTACTGGCTGGTCAACGACTCTCCATTTGCCGGAACGGAAGGCAAGTACGTCACCTCGCGCCACATCAAGGAGCGCCTCGAGCGCGAGCTTCGCAAGGATGTCGCGCTGCGATTCAAAGAGACCGATTTTGCGGATCGCTTCGATGTCGCCGGCCGTGGTGAGCTGCATCTCTCCATCCTGGCGGAGAACATGCGCCGCGAAGGTTTCGAGTTTGCCCTCTCCCGCCCTCAGGTCATCCTCAAGTCGATCGACGGCAGGACCATGGAGCCGTACGAGGCCCTCGTCGTCGACATCGACGAGGCTCACCTCGGAGCGGTCATGGAGGAGTTGCAGTCGCGTCGCTCGGCGATGACCGACATGGTCAACCCCGGCAGCGGACGGGTGCGGATCGAGTTCAAGATTCCTACACGCGGCCTCTTCGGCATCCGCACCGCGTTTCTGACGCAGACGCGCGGGACTGGTCTGCTCTATCACACCTTCCTCGAATACGGGCCGTACCGCGGCGATATCGCCAGCCGCTCGCGCGGGGCGCTGGTGTCGAAGGAGGCGGGCGATACCACGGCCTACGCCATCGAGCCGCTCCAGGAGCGCTCGAGTCTCTTCCTCTCGCCGGGTGTGAAGGTATACGGCGGCCAGGTGGTCGGGGAGAACTCGCGCGACGTCGACATGGTCGTGCAGGTCTGTCGCAAGAAGCCGATGTCGAACATGCGCGCGTCAGGATCGGATATGGCGGTGCAGTTGACGCCACCCCGCCTCATGACGCTCGAGCAGTGCCTCGAGTGGATCGACGACGACGAACTGGTCGAAGTGACTCCGGAGTCGATCCGCATCCGCAAGCGCATCCTCGACCACGCCCAGCGCAAGGTAGCGTCGAAGAGGGCGGCGGAAGTCGAAGAGTGAGCGGGGACCCATCGCTCGCGACGTGAAGGCGAGATGTAGCACAGACACTTCTGTCTGTGCGTGGACGGTCCAGGACTCTGCCGGCCTGACGCAGCGGGTGCGCGCAGCTTTTAGTACTGCACGCGGTACTCGTAGACGAACGGAATGCGCTGCCCTTCTTTGACCATCGGGTAGAAATGCGCTCCCTGAAGAGCCACCCGGTTGCTGTTCTCGAGGGCTGCTGAGCCGGTGGTATTGGTCAATGTCTTGACCTCCACCACGTCGCCGTCGGAGTTGACCTGCGCCTCCAGAACGAGCTGGCCCCTCGCGGTGGGGGAGGAGACCGGCGGGGGAG
>JADGNX010000372.1 GCA_017883265.1 Thermoanaerobaculia bacterium | reverse complement strand
CACAGCACTAGCCGGCAGAGCTCATCCGACAAACGAACTTGAGCCGCCGGGAGGCGCCACGGAGCGCACCTCGTTCAGCCACGACCCTCTCGCCTGCCGTGGCCCCTGACGTCATATGATTTCGCCGGAATGACGGCTCTCATCGCCAGACTGGCAACCATCTGCAGCGAGCATCGTCTGCGCGAGAAGATCCTGGTCGTCCCCTCGCTGGCAATCGGCCATCAGATCGCCGATGCCCTCGCCCATGGCGGGACGCCGTGGGTCAATCTGCGGGTGGAGACGATGCGCAGCCTGGCCGACGCCGTCGCCGGCTTCGCCCTGGCCAAAGAGGAGATCTCCGTCCTTTCGCGGGCCCAGGCGCTGGCCATGATCGAGCGCGCTTGCGACCTCGTTCTCGGCGAAAAATCTTACTTCGCTGCCATCGCCGATCGGCCCGGACTGCATCGGGCCATTCAGAAGTCGATCGATGACCTGCGGCATGCCTCCGTCGATCCGTCGAGGATCACGACACCGGCGGTCGAAGATAAGCGCAAGGCCGCCGACATCGTCCGCATTCTCGAGGCCTACAACAAGGAACTGGTCGAACAACGTTATGTCGATCGCTTCGGGGTCCTGGCCCGCGCCATCTCCCTGCTCGAGCGCGGCGCCTCGAGGCCGTGGGCGAAGGACGCCATCTGGATTGCCGTCGAAGACGTCGAACTGACTGCTGCCGAGGAGAGACTGCTGACGCTCGTCGCCGGAAACTTTGAGAAGTTGAATAGTGGGGGAGAGGCGGCGCCGTCTTTCCAGGACATCGACTTCCGTCGCGCGGCCGGCGAAGAGAACGAGTTGCGCGGCGCCTTTCGCGCCATCCTCGATTCGAAGACTCCGTTCGACGGCGCCGAGATCGTCTATACCAGCCGCGATCCGTATCTGCCGCTGGCCTACGAGCTGGCGTCTGAGTACGAGATCCCTTGCACGTTCGCGGAAGGAATCGCGGCGCACTTCACGCGGCCGGGTCAGGCCTGCCTGGCATTTCTAAGCTGGATCGGCGAGGGGTGGCATGCGGTCGATCTGCAGCGCGCAGCGCGCGCCGGCGCCTTCGCCACGCCGGGATTCGCGCGCATGCTCCGCCGGGCGCGCATCGGATGGGGACGAGATCGCTACCTCGTTCGTCTCGACATGCTACTCGCCGAAAGGGCTCGGAACGTGGAACAGGCGGCGGCGCACGACGCGTCGGATGGATCTCGGAAGGCAGCGGAGGCGTCCCGCGAGGCCGCGGCGAACGCGCGCGAGGTTGTGCTCGATCTCTTGAAAATGACGGAGGAGATCGCCGTGGGCGACATGATGGATGTCCCGGCGGCGGCTCGGGCCACATCGGCGTTCGCCCTGAAATTGGCGCACGTCAGGAACGAGATCGACAGCATGGCCCGCGAGGGTTTGCGGCGCATGCTCGACGAGCTCTCCGTGCTGGGAGGGAAGGCGCCGCGAAGCGAAGTGAGCGCGCGCCTCTCGGAGGCTGTGAGGAACCTGCACGTCTCGGCCAGCAACCCCAGGCCAGGCTTTCTTCATGTGGCGCCGATGCGTGCCGGAGCGTGGAGCGCCCGTTCGCGCCTCTTCCTGGTCGGCCTCGACGAGTCGAAGCATCCCGGCAGCGGTCTCCAGGATCCGATCATCCTGGACTTCGAGCGCCAGGCCATCGGCATCCCCATCGTCGGCGATCGCCCCCAGCGCTCCACCGAACAATTCCATCGTCTCCTCGGCCGGGCCTCGAACCGCCGCGTCACTCTTTCGTACGCCTCGCTGGCGATCGAGGACCGCCGTGAACGTTTTCCCTCCAGCGGCCTGCTCGAGATGTATCGCCTGGCGAATGACCAGCCCAATGCGACCTACGAAGAGGTCGGCAAGAGCATCCGCCAACACGGTTTCGTCGATCGCGTTGCTCTCAGTGGATCGGAGTGGTGGCTCTGGCGCCGCTTCGCGGACGGCGACACCGACATCGGTCCGGCCGTCCGGGATGCGTACGCCGGTCTCGCGGCGGGCGCGCGTGCCGAGGCGGCGCGCGACAGCGATGAGATCACGAAGTGGGACGCTCTCATCGACGCGCCGATCGTAGAGCTCGATCCTCGCCTCAACGGACGCATCTACTCGGCCTCGCAGATCGAGCGTATGGCCGGCTGTCCCTATCGTCACTTCCTCGAGCGCATCCTCCGCATACGCCCACTCGACGAGATTCAATACGAGCAGGACACCTGGCTGGAGGCGCGCGAGTACGGGTCGCTGGTTCACGAAGTCCTGGAGACCACGATGAACGAGTTGTGTGCCAGTGGCAGCAAGCCCTCGATGGCGTTTCTGACACGCATGCAGTCGATTGCCGGCGAAGCGCTGGCGCGATATCGCGGAGAGGTTCCGCCCCCGAGCGAAGCGGCCTACGAGAAACGCCGAGCCGATCTCTTCGAGTCGTGTGCGGTCTTTCTGCGGACGGAGGAAGAGGCCTGCCGGACGGTCACGCCGATGTATTTCGAGGTGCCATTCGGCGAAGCCAGGGACGAGGATACGAGTAAGAAGCAGGGTCTGGCCATGACGGAGCCATTCACGCTCACGCTGGGCGGCGGGCAATCGGTCAAGCTGCGCGGCCGGATCGACCGTGTCGATCACGACCAGACGGACGACGAGTGGCACGTCTGGGATTACAAGTCGGGCGGTACCTTTGGTTTCGATCGTGGCGGAGTGCTGGCCTGCGGAACGAAGATCCAGCACGCCATCTACGCCCGAGCCCTCGAGGCCATGCTCGAAAAGAAGGGGATGGGCGGGCGCGTCACGCGGTCGGGCTATCTCTTTCCCACGACGAAAGGCCGCGGCGCGCGCCTCCTGCGCGAATGCACGGATCAGGATCTGAAGAAAGCGCTGAATTCGCTTTTCGACGTCGTGGCCCGCGGTTTCTTTCCGCATGGGAAGGTCAACGCCTGCAGCTTCTGCGACTTCGAGGCGGTCTGCGAAGGAGAAGAGCTGGCCTCGAAGAGAATGGATAAGAAGTTTGCGAAGAATGCGACTGATCCGGCGGTAGTGGCCTGGCTGGATCTGCAGGACGTGAAGTGACCGCGATAACCCCCCCCGACCAGGAGGCCCGCGAGGCCGTCCGCTCCCATCTCGACGTCACCATGCTGGTCGAGGCGGCGGCAGGAACCGGGAAGACGACGAGCCTCGTCGACCGCTATCACCTCTGTTTCGCGCTCGGCAAGGCCTACGAGGACCGTGGTGAATACGCGGAGTCGTGGGGCTACTACGAGCGAGGCAACGCGTTGAAGCGCGCCGAAAGCCGCTACCGGCCGGAACTGATAGAGCTCAACACGGCGAACCAGAGGTCGGTGTGCACCCGGAAATTCTTCGAGCAGCGCACGGGCTATGGCGTCGCAAACACGGCGCCGATCTTCGTGG
>JADGNX010000371.1 GCA_017883265.1 Thermoanaerobaculia bacterium | reverse complement strand
TCGACATAGTCGAGGTCGACGCGGCGACTGGCGGGATCGTAATAGGTCACAGTTCCCCAGTAGTCCGGAGCGACGACGACCTCATTTCTGTAGCCACGATGGCCCATTCCAACGGCACAACCCGAGAGCGAGACAAAGAGGAGAAGTGCGAGAGAAGCTTTTTTCATAGATGACCTCCGTGTCATGTTTAGCAAAGCGCGCGCCGAGGGAGGATCGGGCAACGCGCACGGAGCGACCTCATCAATCTCAGAGTCAAAGACCGGGCGCGGGCTCGGGCGCGGGCACGGGTGGCTCACGCGGTCGGGCGGCGAGATTTGATCAATTTGGTCAGCATCTGGGCGATGCGTTCGAGAAGCGCCTTATTGTCATCCGTGGAAGTGGTCGGGAGCAGATTGAGCTTTCGACAGGCGTCGAGGCGATGGCAATCCCACTACCCAATTCAGGCGTCACCCACGGCCGCGAGACTTTCCCGGACCCGAGTCCGCGCCCGAGCCCGGTTTTTGACTCTCAGATTTAAAATAATTTTGGGTAGTGCTAGTACGCGATGCATGACGCACTCCTGGCGCGGCTGGCCGTGTTCGGCGAGGCTCAGTACTCGACCATTGCGTCGTCCGGATAGCAGTACAGCCAGCGCTCCCCCGGCTCCGCCGAGGCGATCACCGGATGAGTGGTGGCGTGGGCATGTTTGCTGGCATGCTGGTTCGGCGAACTGTCGCAGCAGCGCGTCCCGCCACAGGTCTGGCAGGTGCGGAGGTGGACCCAGGTCGAGCCGATCTTCACGCATTCCTCGCACTCGCGGCGCTTCGCCCGCGTGACGGTCCCGATGGCCTCGAGATGCGAACAGACCTCTGCACTCATCGTCGTCTCTCCTATTCGCTGAGGACGCGATGGACGAACGAGATGGCGATCGATCCCTCGCCCACCGCAGACGCGACCCTCTTGATGTTGCCACCGCGCACGTCACCAACGGCAAAGACGCCGGGCAGACTCGTTTCCAGAAGATAGGGAGTCCTCGCCAGCGGCCAGCCGGCTCCGGCCAGTTCGTCCAGCGACAGATCCGGTCCGGTCTTGATGAACCCCTTCTCATCGAGCACCACACATCCCTCCAGCCACTGCGTGCTCGGCACGGCTCCGGTCATGACGAACAGGTGCCGGATGTTCTGAAGCTCGCTCTTCCCGGCCCGGTTGCGGCTGCGCACCCGCTGGAGATGGTCGCTCCCTTCGAGGCCGACGATCTCCGTACCGGTTCGCACCTCGATGTTGGGATTCTGTTCGATGCGGCGTATCAAGTATCGCGACATGGTGTCGGCCAGCCCGTTACCGCGCACGAACACGTACACCTTCCTCGCGGTCTCGGCTAGAAATACGGCAGCCTGGCCAGCGGAGTTCCCTCCGCCGACGATCAACACCTCTTCGCCGGCGCAGGCCTGAGACTCGACGAACGTCGCGCCGTAGTAGATCCCCTGGCCTTCGAACTGCGCGAGGTTCTCCAGCGACAGCCGGCGGTACTCGGCGCCGGTTGCGATGATCACCGTCCGGGCAGGCACGTGCGAGCCATTCTCGATGGCGACAGCGTACGGCCTCCTGTGGCAGGCGAGCTGTGTCGCTCCCCTGGCGATCATCACCTGAGCACCAAACTTCTCGGCCTGCGTGAGGGCCCGGCCGGCCAGATCCTGCCCTGAGATGCCGGTCGGGAAGCCGAGATAGTTTTCGATCTTCGAGCTCGAGCCGGCCTGCCCTCCCGGCGCGTTCAATTCCAGCACCAGGACGTTCAGGCCCTCGGACGCACCGTAGACCGCTGCGGCCAGACCCGCTGGTCCGGCTCCAACGATCACCACATCGCGCAGGTGCAGCTCGTCGATGGCGTCGTTGAATCCGAGGCATTCGGCGATCTGCTGATTGGATGGGTTGCGAAGGACCGTTTCACCGCGGCAGATCAGCACGGGCACGTCAGCGATCCCGACCTCGAAGCGATCCAGAAGCAGCTGCACGTCGGCGTCCCGATCCAGGTCGATGTACGTATAAGGGTGGCCGTTGCGCGTCAGGAACTCCTTGATACGCAGCGTGCCGGGCGAGTGGTTCGATCCCACCACCACGGCGTTTCCGGTTCCGCGCGCGATCAGCTCGACGCGGCGGAGGATGAATGCGCGCAGCAGAATCTCGCCCAGCTCGCTGTCGGTCTGCACGAGCTCCATCAGGTGCTGGCGATCGAGCTCGATCACTTCGCTCGTTTCCGCGGCGCGGATCCGGACCAGGCTGGGACGACCCGACAGCAGGTTCACTTCCCCGCTGAACATCCCCGGACCGTGAAAGACGATCAGCTCCTCGGAGGTATCCGTGAGCTGGAGAACATCGAGCCGGCCAATCGTGACGACGAAGAAGTGATCGACCTGATCTCCCGCCTCGAGAAGGACTGCCCCAGGCTGCACCTGACGCGGGCGCCCGTGCGGCACGATGCGGGCGATCTGGGCCGGTGTCAGGACCGGAAATAGATGCTCGGGCCGAGAAGCGGCCAATGGGTTGGCTGGTTGTTCCGTCATGGCAAGTCCTGACTGCAGGCGCAAGTATCTCGCGGCCCCGCGATTCTCGCACGATCGCCCCTTTTACATGATGGAGCCCTCCGGACATCCAGCACCACGGCTCGCCCACGGCACCGCGTTCTTCGCCGCTCCCCCGCTGCAGCACCAGAGCCGAGGGATGGGGAATCTGTTCGAGCCAAAGGAGATGACTGCCATTGCGCGGGCGTGGCGGCTCCCTCATCATCCACGTTTGGACTCCGGGAGGACTTGATGAAACGAACTTTGACCGCGGTCGCGCTGAGCCTTTTCGCTCTCGGCGCGTGGGCTGCGGAGAAAGTAGTCATCCAATACGACGCCATCCCCAATTATGCGAACTGGGGCGGAGTCACGGCGTTGTACAAGAGGAAAACGGGAGTGACAGTGCCGCCGGACATGAAAGGCAGTTCGGTGGCCATGGCGGCCATCGACAAGGAGCGCGAACATCCAATCGCCGACGTTGCGTATTACAGCGGCGCGATCGGCTATCAAGCCGCACAGAAGGGTCTGCACGCGCCTTACCGGCCGGCAAACTGGAACAAGATCCCAGTCGCTCTCAAAGATCCGAGGGGCTTGTGGTTCGCAGTTCACACGGGAGCCATCGCCATTGTGGTCAATACGAAAGCGCTCGGGGACAGGCCGTTGCCGAGGAGTTGGGCAGATCTTCTGAAGCCGATCTATAAGGGCCTCGTCGCATACGACGATCCGACGTGGGGCGGCACTTCGTACACCTTCGTGTATGGCATCAACGCTCTGATGGGAGGAACGCGAACGAACTTCAAGCCGGGCCTCGATTACCTGAAGAAGCTCGATGCGAACGTTCTCAATTACCCTCGCGAGTCCGTGTACAACAGCGTGCTGTC
>JADGNX010000104.1 GCA_017883265.1 Thermoanaerobaculia bacterium | reverse complement strand
GGCCATCCAGCGCTCGATGATCGCCGCGTGCCGTGAGGCTTGCGCGCCGGTCGTCACCGGCGACACGAAAGTGATGGGCCGCCGCGAGCTCGACGGGATTGTGATCAATACCTGTGGCATCGGGCTGACCCGTACTCTGGTGCGCGACAACGGCCTCTCCATCGGCGATCGCATCATCGTCACCGGCTCGATCGCGGAGCACGGACTGGCCGTCATGGCGGCAAGGCACTCGATCGAGATCGAAGGCGATCTGGTGTCGGACGTCGCGCCCTTGAACTCTCTGGTGGCCTCGCTTCTCGGCGCGTTTCCCGACGCGGTTACGTCGATGAAGGATCCGACCCGCGGCGGTGTCTCCAGCGCTCTTCACGAAATGGCGTCGAAGAGCGGCGTCGGCATCGTGCTCCAGGAGCTTGCCATCCCCGTGGCGCCCGCTGTCCGTGCCGTAGGCGAGCTCCTGGGCATCGATCCGCTGCACGTGGCCAACGAAGGGAAGGCTCTCATCGGCGTGCGCCCGGATTCTGCGGACGCTGTTCTGGGGCTTCTCCGCGCGCACCCCCTCGGCCGCCGTGCGGCCATCATCGGCACATGCGTTGCCGAGCGCCCCGGATCGACGAAGGCTTCGATCATCCTCGACACCGGATTCGGGAAACGGCTGCTGGCTGAGCCCGAAGGCGAGCCGCTCCCGCGCATATGCTGAATCATCCGCTTGGCGTATCCGTACTCTGCTCGAAGCGCGCGCCGGGCCTCGAGGTGCTGCTCCGTCATCCGCTCCGGGGGAGGCTCTTCGATATCGACCGGGTCGTTACGTCGGGCGGTTTCATCACGGCCGGATTGAACGTGATCCAGCATCCGATGATTAAAGGGCTGGCGCGCGGCGACTACGATGCGCAAACTGCCGCGCTGGTGCACGGCTCCGACGTCGTCCTCCTGCTCGGCTACCTCTACGTGCTCACGGAACCGATGCTCCATGCATTTCCCGATCGGATCCTCAACATCCACGACGCTGATCTTCTGCTGCTCGGCCCCGACGGCGGTCCACGCTATCGCGGCCTGCAGTCCACGCGGGACGCTATCTTCGCCGGCGAGCGCGAAACGCGCAGCAGCGTGCACATCGCCACTTCGGATCTCGACGGCGGGCCGGTGATCGCGCGCAGCGCGGCCCTTCCTGTCGCGCCATTCGTTCATGATGCCGTCGCCGCCGGTGAGGACGACATCGTCCGCGCCTACGCCTACGCGCAAAGGGAGTGGATGATGCGCAGCTCGTGGGGGAATCTCGCGGTCGAAGCGCTCGAATGGATCGCAGCGCGAGAGGCGGCGCAATGAAGCACATACGCATCGATGTCGCCGGCGCCGTCGGCACGATCACCATCGATCGGAGCGAGCGCTTCAACTCGCTCGACGTCGAGACGGCCCGCGATCTGCGCAAGGCCGGGTTGCAGCTGGCCCGAGATCGTGCCGTGCGCGCCGTCGTGCTGCGCGGCAGCGGCGGAGTCTTCTGCAGCGGGGCCGATCTCAAGTACATCCGCAACGGTGGCGACGAGCGAGACCTGGGCTATCTCCAACCGACCGGTGCACACGGCTATGGCGAGGTCTTCAAGCAGATTCTCGAGTACATCCACAGCACCATCTCCGAGATCCGCCGTGCTCCGAAGCCATTCATCGCGGCGGTCGACGGCATGGCTGCCGCGGGCGGCTTCGGCCTGGCCATGGCCTGCGATCTGGTGCTGGCGTCCGATCGCGCCACGTTCGAGTGGGCGTATGGGAAAACAGGTCTGACCGGGGCGGAGAGCTCCACGTTCATGCTCCCTCGCCTGGTCGGGCTGCGCCGGGCCTTCGAGCTGCTCTTCCTCAACCCGCGGATCACGCCACAGCGCGCGCTGGAGATCGGATTGATCACGGCCATCTATCCGGCCGCGAGTTTCGATGCGGATGTAGCCCGGCTTGCGGAGCAGCTCGCCGCGGGACCGACCGAGGCCATGGCCATCGCGAAAGAGCTGATCAACCAGGCAGCGGGGATGGATCGCCTCGACGTCCATCTCGATCGCGAGATCGAGAACCTGGCGCGGATTGCCAACGGAGACGACTTCGCCGAAGGCATCGACGCGTTCTTCGAGAAGCGTCAGCCGGCATTCGGAGGGTCGTGATGCACGAATACTCGATCATACAGTCGCTGGTCGACTCCGTAGCCGCGGCCGTGGGGACGCGAACGGGGGCGGTGGTGCATGGCGTTCACGTCACCATCGGAGAGCTGGCCGGCGTCGACTGCACGCTTCTGGCGACCGCGTACGACGTCTTCCGTCCCGGCACGCTCTGCGAGCGGGCCGAACTGACCATCGATCGCACCCCGGCGCGCTGGGAATGCCCGCGCTGCCGCCGAGCAATTGAGCGTGGCGCTTTTCTTCGCTGCGCTCTGTGCAATGAGCCGGCGCATCTCGCGACCGGCGACGAGATCATGCTGCAACGAATCGAACTGGAGGTGGCCTGATGTGCCAGGACTGCGGATGTGGAGATGTCAACCTCGTGCCGCTCGAGCTGCAGACGCGGATCCTCGCGCGCAATGACGACGTGGCCGCGCACAACCGCGCCCACTTCCGCGAGCGTGGGATCTTCGCCATCAATCTGATGGGCTCGCCCGGATCCGGCAAGACTGCAGTGCTGGAAGCTACGGCGCGTGCTCTCCGGGACGGCCGCAACCTGGCTGCACTGGCCGGAGATCTGGCCACGGATAACGACGCCGTGCGGCTCGAGCGCGCCGGCATCCGCTCGCGTGCCATCACCACGGGCCAGGCCTGTCACCTCGACGCCGAGATGGTGCATCACGAGCTCCATCATCTCGACCTCACGGGGATCGAGTACCTCTTCATCGAGAACGTCGGGAATCTCGTTTGTCCGGCCGTCTACGACCTCGGCCAGAATGTCAACGTGGTGGCCCTGGCCGTGACGGAAGGTGAGGACAAGCCGCTCAAATACCCGACGATGTTCGCCAAAGCGGATCTCGTGCTCCTCACCAAAATGGACCTCTTGCCGCACCTGCCGAACACGAACATCGCGGCGATCGACGATGCGCTGGCGCGAGTGATGCCGGAGCCGCGGATCATCCGGTTCTCGGCGCAGGAGCGAACGGGCGTCGTCGGATGGATCGAGTGGCTGACCTCCTGCCGCGCCGCGCTGGCAGGCGAAATGGTGGGTGCGTGAACGGCTTCTCCTGGACGCTGGTTCTGGCCGCTGCCACGGTGGGCGCGCTGCATACCATGGCCCCCGATCACTGGATGCCGTTTGCCGCGCTGGCCCGTGCCCGCCACTGGACGCCCATGCGCGCGGCCCGTACCACGATTCTCTGCGGCTTCGGACACGTCACCGTCTCCGCAGCACTGGGGATCGCTGCAGCCTTTGCCGGTTTGGGCGTCATCCGCCTCCTCGGCGGGCAGCTGGCGGGGCTGGCCACCTGGCTGCTGATGGCATTCGGCACCGTCTACATGATCTGGGGCCTGCGCAGGAGCCTGCGCCGCGATCCTCTGGCGGTGATTCATCCGCACGATCACCATCACGTGCATGGTCACAACGACCACGATCACGGCCTCACCGAATGGTCGCTGTTCCTCCTCTTTTCAGCCGACCCCTGTGTGGCAGTGATCCCGATGATCATCGCCTCCGCCGGCGCCGGCTGGCATACTGTTGGCGCCGTCGTACTGGCCTACGAGCTGGCTACCATCGGCACGATGGTCGTTCTGGTCGTCACCGCCCACGCCGGTGCGCGCGCGCTGCACGCGCCGTGGATCGATCGCTATGGCGACGCGGTTGCGGGAGCGCTCATCGTGAGCGTCGGGGCGGCCATGGCCGTGCTGGGAATGTAGGCTCCTGATCACCAGGGTGTGAAGGGATCGAGGAAGGTGCGCTGCGAACGCGGCGCCGTGCCTTGCGCACCGACGTCTTGTCAGCCACGCGTCTTGCTCACGGCGGACCATGGGCAGGTGGTCTGGGCAAGTATGGACAGTAGCAACCCGTGTTCAATGACGACGTGAGCGGGTTCAGCAGCGGCTGGCGCGTCTAGTCAATTGGCACACGGTCGAGGCCGTCATCGTGCCGTTACGAGCTGGCGACGTTTGGCACGTCGGACGTTCTGCCTGGGCCTGGGCGGCCCGCCCCATCCCCCCGGCAACGGGCGCAGCTCCTCCCCGGGTCAAACACAGATGATGGTGAGGGCAGTCACCAGTCCGAGGTGACCCCCCGCATCGTGCGGTATGGAAGGCACCGCCTATTGTGACTCTCGTGACTATCATGCGAACGCTCATCCTTGCCACAGCCCTCCTACTCGCCGCAGCCGTTCCGGCACGGTCGCAGACGTCCAATGCAGACTGTCTGGCCTGCCACGACAATCAAGAGCTCACCAAAGACGTCGGCGGTAAGGCCGTTAGCGTCCATGTCGACCCGAAGAAGCTCGCTCCATCCGTTCATGGACCGCTCGACTGCATCAACTGCCATGTCGATATCAAGGGATATCCGCACGACCCGGCGCCGAAAGCCGTCGATTGTGCCTCGTGCCATCCGGATAGCGTGGCTGCCTGGGACACCAGTCTGCATGCCAAAGCCGTGAAGTCGGGCATCGCCCGCGGCGCGCGCTGTACGGATTGCCACGGGCCCGCGCACGAGATCCTGCCATCGTCCGACCCCAAGTCCAAGACCGCGCACGGCTCGATTCCTGCGACCTGCTCGGCGTGTCACGGGCAGAAGTTCGTGATGGAGAAGGCCGGACTCAGCGCACAGTCGGCGATCTCGTATGAAATGAGCGTCCACGGCCGCGCGGTGGCGAACGGATCGGCCAAAGCAGCCGTCTGCACGGACTGTCACGACCATCACGCCGTCCGGCCGGCTAACGATCCGCTGTCCGGCATCTTCAAGTTCAACGTAGCCCGTACGTGTGGGAAGTGCCATGCCGCGATCGCCGGCCAGTACGCCGAGAGCGTGCACGGCAAGTCCATGGCGCGCGGAAACTGGAACGCTCCGGTTTGCACCGACTGCCACGGGATCCATACGATCTCGCGCGCCGCCGACCAGCTGCGCGGACCGCGCTCGAGCTGCGCGCACTGCCATGAAGTCGTGCGGCTCAGCCAGGAATTCGGCGTGCCAGGGACGCGGGTCGCTTCGTATGAATCGAGCTATCACGGTCTGGCCCGGCGCATGGGCTCGACCCTGGCGGCCGATTGCTCCAGTTGTCACGGAGCGCACGACATCCTGCCTTCCTCCAATCCACGCTCTGCCATCAATCCGAGGAATCTGCAGAAGACATGCGGCCAGTGCCACAAAGGGGCGCAGGCGAATTTTACGCACGGGAAGATCCATCGCCTCCCCGGCGACGTGAGCGATATGCCGTCGCAGATCGTCACGTGGATCCGCCGCATCTATATCACTCTGATCATCCTCACAATCGGGTTCATGCTGCTGCACAACATCCTCATCTGGTGGAAGAAGGCGCTCACAGCGCGACTGTCGCGCGGCCCAACGGTCGAGCGGATGAACCTCAACCAGCGGATTCAACACGCGGTGATGGGTCTGAGCTTTGTGGTGCTCGTGATCAGCGGGTTCGCACTGGCATGGCCTGATTCGATGTTCGCCGCGATCTTCGGTCCGAGCGAACAGGTGCGACGCATGGTCCATCGCGTGGCCGCCGTGGTCATGATTGCCATCGGGCTCTATCACATGGCCTACATGGTGTTCACGCGCGAGGGACGCCGGGGATTGCGCGACCTGTGGGTCCGCTTCTCTGATGCACGGGACGCCACGGGCGTAATCCGCTATTACATCGGCGCTTCGAAGGAGAAACCGCAGTTCGGTCGGTTCAGTTACGCGGAGAAGGTCGAGTACTGGGCCGGCATGTGGGGAACGGTAGTCATGGCCCTGACCGGCCTGATGATCTGGTACTCTGTTGCGGTCGCCACATGGATACCGCGCTGGTGGATCGATGTCGCCACCACGGTCCATTATTACGAGGCAATTCTGGCGACCCTGGCGATCCTCGTCTGGCACTTCTATCACGTGATTTTCGACCCCGACGTTTATCCCATGAACTGGGCCTGGCTGGACGGAAAGATGTCGAAGGAACAGTTCGAGGAAGAGCATCCCAGGGCAGATGAAGTGACGCAGGGCGAGCCCGGCGTCGAAGGGAAGGACCGATGAGCGTACCGCCGAAGCCCCTGCGGCTTTCGCGCAATCTGATCAGTGAGGCCGGCATCGGCATCTTCGTCGTCGCTCTGGCGAATCTCGGCTTCCTGATCTATCTGGATTCGACCGGCGCACATTCGAATCCGTACATGGGGATCCTGACGTGGATCATCGCGCCGGCCATCCTCATCTCCGGCATGGTTCTCTTCATCGCCGGCATGCTGCTCGAGAGGAGACGGCGGCGCAGGCATGCTCCCGAGGACATCCCGCAATACCCGCACATCGATCTGAACGAACGACGCACGCGGGTCATCATCGTCTCTGCGGCCGTCGGTCTGATTCTGTTCGTCACCATGTCCGTGGTCGGCAGCTACCAGGCCTATCAGTACACCGACTCGGATGCCTTCTGCGGAACCGCCTGTCACGGGGTCATGCATCCTGAGTACACCGCATACCAGGCATCGCCTCATGCGCGCGTCGGCTGCGCCGGATGCCACATCGGACCGGGAGCCGGCTGGTTCGTCCGCTCGAAGCTTTCCGGCTCGAATCAGCTGTGGGCCGTGGTTGCGCACAACTACCCTCGTCCCATTCCGAGTCCGGTGCAAAATCTGCGGCCGGCCCAGGAGACGTGCGAGCAGTGCCACTGGCCGGCGAAATTCTTTGGCGCGCAGCTGAAGGTCTTCGACCATTACGGATACGACGAGACCAACACGCCGAAGGGGGTCCGCATGCTCATCAAGACCGGCGGCGGCAGTGCATCGGGGGGGCAGACCAGCGGAATTCACTGGCATATGAACATCGCCAACGAGGTGACGTACGTCGCCACCGACCGGCAGCGCCAGGTCATTCCCTGGGTGAGGATCAAGGACCGCGATGGCAAGGTGACCGAATACAAGGCCGAAGACTCCAAAATGACCGACGCCCAGATCGCCACGGCGACGAGGCGGCGTATGGACTGCGTCGACTGCCACAATCGCCCTACGCACATCTACCGATCGCCCGACCGCGCCGTCGATTCGGCGCTGGCCAACGGAAGGATCGATCGATCCCTTCCTTTCATCAAGCAGCAGGCGGTGACCGTGCTGGCAGCCGATTACCAGTCCACCGATGCCGCGGTCGGCGCCATTGCCAGGAATCTCCCGGCGTACTACCAAAAGAGCTATCCCGACGCATACAAAGCGAAGAGGGCTCAGATCGATGGAGCTGTCGTTTCCCTCCAGCAGATCTTCAAGGCCATCCGTTTTCCCGAGATGCGCGTCGACTGGCGGACACATCCAGACAATCTTGGACACTTCGCCTCGATGGGCTGCTTCCGTTGCCACGACGACCAGCACGTCAGCAAGGACGGAAAGCGAATCAGCAAAGACTGTCAGATCTGCCACACTGTCCTGCCGGAAGGCAACGCCAAGGCTGTCTTCGAGCATCCGGTGGACATCGGCGATCTGAGAGCCGTTAACTGTGCCGACTGCCACACCGGCGGCGGAATGTAAGGAAAGCCAAGGAGAGGTCAAGCCATGAATCGGAAATCATTTGCCATCGTTCTCGCCGCATTGCTTCCCATTGCGGCATCGACCGCATTCGCCGCATCGGACGGCGCGGCTGTTTACAAGACGAAATGCGCGAGCTGCCATGGAGCGGACGGCAGCGGACAGACGGCGATGGGAAAGTCGCTGAAGCTTCGCGACCTGGGCTCCGCCGACGTCCAGAAACAGACGGACAAGGAGCTGTACAGCCTGACGGCCGACGGAAAGGGCAAGATGCCGGCCTACAAGGGCAAGCTGACCGAGGCTGATATCAACGCGCTCGTGGCTCACATGCGCACCATGGCAAAGAAGTAGACCCGCGCGGGCCAGAAGACGATCAATCGGAAGAGCGCCGCCGCGACGGCGGCGCTCTGGTCTTCATCGTCCGAAACAGCGGCTCGTCACACGCCGGGGTGACGGCTGTCCCCGCCCCGCGGCCACGAACAGTGCATCGTGAAGGGGTGCAGCCCGATGTGGTTCTGATTCACCCTCCCAGCGTATTCGACTTCCGCGAGCGATCGATCCGGTATGGGCCGGTCAGCGACGTCATCCCCTCGTCGCCGGTGTTCGAGATGTATCCCATCGGGTTCCTCACGCTGGCAGCATTCCTGCGCCGGCATGGCTATCGCGTTCGCATCGTGAATCTCGCTCTGCTGATGATGCGCAGCCGCCGCTTCCGGCCGGACCGCTTTCTGCGAAAACTGCGGCCGAAGCTCTTCGGCATCGATCTTCACTGGCTCCCGCACGCGCAAGGGGGCCCTGCCGTCGCCGCACTGCTGAAGACGATTCATCCGGGCATCCCCATCGTCTTCGGCGGGATCTCGGCCACCTGCTTTCATCGCGAGCTGATCGAGGATCCGGCCGTCGATTTCGTACTGCGCGGCAGCGTCACCGAGCCGTCGCTCCTGGCCCTGGTGCGCGAGATCGACGGCCAGCGACGCTTCGAGCTCGTGCCCGGTCTGACCTGGAAAGAGCACGGCGAAGTGCGGGTCAATGCCGATGCCTTGCTCCCGGCCTCGCTCGACGACTACGACTTCGATCTCGGGATGATGATCCGCTCCGTCGTTGGCCACCTCGACTTCTGGACCAGTGCGCCCTTCCATGCCTGGTGGCGCCATCCGATCACCGCCGTCTTCACAGTGCGCGGCTGCGCCCGCCGCTGCATTACGTGCGGTGGCTCGAGCTCCGCGTTCCGCCGCTTCATGCCCGGCCATCATCCCCTGCTGCGCAGTCCGGAGGCCATCGCCAGGCAGGTCCGCCAGCTGGCAGAGTTCACGCGCGCTCCGATCTTTCTCGTCGGAGATCTCCGCGACGGTGGCCAGGCATATGTACGCGACGTCATCGAGGCACTGGCGCGCACCCCGGTCTCGAACCGCATCATCTTCGAGTTCTTCGATCCACCGGATTCCAGGCTGGTGGCGCACATCGAGGCATCGATCCCCTCGTGGGGAGCCGAGCTCTCCCCCGAGAGTCACGATGAATCCATCCGCTACCTCCTCGGCAAAGGCCGATTCACCAACACGCGTATGAACGAGGCCATCGCCTCGATGTTGGCGTCGCGCTGCCAACAACTCGATCTCTTCTACATGATCGGGCTGCCGGGGCAGACCGTGGTCAGCGTGATGGAGATGGTCGATGCGATCGAGCAGCTTTTCGTCCGGTTCGACCGCCGCCTGTCAGCATTCATCACCCCCATGGCTCCGTTCGTCGATCCCGGCAGCGACCTCTTCGTGAACGCCGAAGCTCACGGCTACAGATTGAGGGCCCGGACGCTGGCCGAGCATCGCGCGCTGCTCGAAGAGCGCGACTGGGAATCGATGCTCAACTACGAGACCCAGTGGATGACGCGCGCGGAAATCGTAGAGGCCACCTACAGCGCCGGGGAGCGCCTCAACGAGCTCAAGCGGCGGTACGGCCGGATCAGCGACGAGCGGGCCGCTCACGTCGATGCGCGCAGGCGCGCGGCGCGCGACCAGCGCGGCGAGGCCGGCGTGTTCTCGAAAGGGACGCTCAACGACAAGACCGAGCTCTTCGAGCCTGGCGCGTTCCTGAGCAACTTCCGCATCAGCGGAATCCTGCGCCTCCTCTTCAGGAGCCTGTGGCGGAATGCGCGCCGACCGACCGCAGCGCCTGATCCATCCGCGCCGCCGCAGGACGGCAGTCCCCGCCCGCGCACGGCCAGAATGACGCTGTGAGGCTCGAACAGGGGCCGGCCGGTCTTGTACTGCCAGGCCATGGCCCGCGCGCGAACCGAACCGGAGTCTCGAAACAGCAGACGGCGTGATGTCACCAGACACCGTGGTGCTGTGATTCAGCTCCTGTCGCGCGCGGGCTGTCCGTCAATCGCTGTGTTTCAGCGTGAGCTTCACGTTGCGGCTGCCGATGGCCACGGAATCGATCTTCGTCGACGGCGCACCCGGCTCGCGCGTCATGGCATCCCTGTCGAGGTCGATGCGCGCTTCGAGCGATACGTGGTCGGGCGGCGGCGTACCCATCATGGAGTCCTGGGGACCGAGAGAAAACGTCGTGGGAAACGAGGTTACATCGAGCCGCTTGGCCAGGATGGGATGCCCTTTCCCGGCTTTGTCGCGCGCGATCACGAAGACGGTCGTGGTTCCCGAGACACTGCCCGCGATTGACTTGTCGAGCTCGATGGTCCCGGAGAGCAGCACCGAGTGAGCGGGGCTGGACGATGTCTGGGGCGTGGCAGCAGGGGAGGTGGTGGCCGGCTGCCCCATCGATTCGGTCATCGCCGCAACGTGCTCGGCCAGCGGGAACGTCTGGGTTGCTTCGGGCGTGACCTGCGCTGCCGGCTGAGTGACGGTTGTCTTGGCCCCACCGCCGTACTGAAGACCCATGATTACCAGGGCCCCGAGGACCGCCGCGGTGCCGATTCCGAGGAAGAAGCCGCTCCTGACGGAGAAGCGTGATGCGTTCTGTTCCTTGCTCATATTAGAGACTCCTTTCGTGCTGCGGCATAGATTCGCAGCACGGCGGAGCGCGGTCAGCGGTTGAAGACACGCCCAGCAGTGACGACAGTCACACGACAAGAGTGGCGGCGCGCATAGGCGCTCTTTGCTCCCGGCCCTACGGTTATGCACGGTGAAGGTTCCATTGAACTGAACCGGTCATTGGAGGACCGAATGAACAGAGTAATCAGGCGTGCGGTTTTCGCGATTTTGACACTGGCATTGTTGGCGTTTCCGCTGCTTGCCACTGATAGCACTCCCAGGAGGAGAGCAGCGGCACCCGCAACACCGACG